>NZ_CP113062.1:3403090-3712462 GCF_026625765.1 Frigoribacterium sp. SL97 | reverse complement strand
GCCACATCTGTAACGGATGGGGTGCATGGTCTGAAACAGACTTCACCACCAGTGATGGTGTGTGGTAAATGTTTCGGCGGCCATAGCGAGAGGGAAACGCCCGGTCACATTCCGAACCCGGAAGCTAAGACTCTCAGCGCCGATGGTACTGCAAGGGGGACCTTGTGGGAGAGTAGGACACCGCCGGACTCCTTTTAGTGCGAACAGCACACGAAACACCAGAAAGGCCCCTTCCTCGGAAGGGGCCTTTCTGCGTTTAACGCTGACCCACCCACCAACCCCGGCCACGGCGATCGGCGGTGCGGCGTCCAACGACAATTTATCGAGGGCGATGATTCACCGCGTGAGCCCCTCCGCACCGCCGGCTGCCACCGGTCGAGCTGCGACCGGGGTGGCCTGCAGCGGGCAGTCGTGGAAGGGGCGACCCCATGGTGTTGGCGTCGGAGAGAGCTCAAGGCACGTGATCCTGAGGGCTGTACGCTCGCGACTTCGACCCGGGTGCAGTCGTCAGGCGCTCGGCATGAGCATCCGTCTGGACGACCATCGACTTCCAGCAAGCGGCTCCGTGCTGCTCGAGCCCGCGGTCGTGTTCCACAGGCGCCGGCGTCGCGCCACCTGGGTCGTCGTTCGAGCTCGAGTAGTTCTCGGCCGAGCAGAGTTCATTTCTCTCTGTCGAAAGCGGATCTCGAGTAAGCATTGACTCCAGGACTCCAGGACTCCAGGACTCCAGGACTCCAGGACTCCAGGACTCCAGGACTCCAGGTCTGTAGGTCTGTAGGTCTGTAGGTCTGTAGGTCTGTAGGTCTGTAGGTCTGTAGGTCTGTAGGTCTGTAGGTCTGTAGGTCTGTAGGTCTGTAGGTCTGTAGGTCTGTAGGTCTGTAGGTCTGTAGGTCTGTAGGTCTGTAGGTCTGTAGGTCTGTAGGTCTGTAGGTCTGTAGGTCTGTAGGTCTGTAGGTCTGTAGGTCTGTAGGTCTGTAGGTCTGTAGGTCTGTAGGTCTGTAGGTCTGTAGGTCTGTAGGTCTGTAGGTCTGTAGGTCTGTAGGTCTGTAGGTCTGTAGGTCTGTAGGTCTGTAGGTCTGTAGGTCTGTAGGTCTGTAGGTCTGTAGGTCTGTAGGTCTGTAGGTCTGTAGGTCTGTAGATCTGTAGGTCTGTAGGTCTGTAGGTCTGTAGGTCTGTAGGTCTGTAGGTCTGTAAGTCCCTAGCTTTCCAGGAGTCCACGACGCGACTGCTGAGGTGTGAGCTGACGAGCACGGCCTTCGTCTGCCTTGTCCTTCTTCAGCGCTTCGCCGAGAGGCACCCGGCAGACGCCTCACATGTTGCTCATGGCCACGACGTGTGTTCGTGGCCACGAGACTCATGGATCGACAGGGGGCAGCAGGCAGGTGAGTCGCCGTTGCCACTGGCGGAGGAACTCCGCCGGCCATGCCGGCGCCCGGTTCGTCCATCATTCCGTTGATCGCCGGGGATGATCCAAGTGTCAGGACGATCCAAGGAAATAACCCACCCTCGGACGCCGATCCCGATCGGTGTCCAAGTTCCCCTGGGCTGCTCGGGCGAACCCGTCAAGCGTTCGCCTTGCCTAAGCAGCGCGTCACCGCGGGGGTTCCCCTGAGTAGAACGGGACTGGATGTGAGAGGCGCGGGCTGCGACACGCCCGGGATGCATGAACATTTGGGGGTGGGGCCCCGTCCCTGTGTAAAGTAATCACTTGTCACCCCAAAGGTGCGGGCGGAGCGAAGCTTGCCCGGCCCTCAAGTGGGACCAACTTCCAAGTCCTCGAGTTGCTTCACAGCCTCGGACCAAGTGAGTTGCGAACACTGATCGAGATGATGTAGAGTTACGGCTCGTTCCGCAAGGGACGTCGGCACGGTCTCGGCATCGTCGGTCAGTGCATAAGGTTACAGAACTGCTCAGGGCAAAGGTCTTCCAAGGCTGGGTCCCTGGTGCGTTTGGTCTTTGAGAACTCAACAGCGTGCACATTGTCAAATGCCAAATTATACCCTGGCATTGCTTGTGGCTTCATCTTTGGTGGGGTTGTGAGTGGTGTTTAGGTTTCTTTGAGATTGATGGACAACAACAATCGTCAGATTGTTTTGTTCTTTAGTCAGCATCAAATTCAGCAGTCATGGCCTATTCCGGTTGTGCTGTTTTTTCTTTTACGGAGAGTTTGATCCTGGCTCAGGACGAACGCTGGCGGCGTGCTTAACACATGCAAGTCGAACGATGAACTGGAGCTTGCTCCAGGGATTAGTGGCGAACGGGTGAGTAACACGTGAGTAACCTGCCCTTGACTCTGGGATAAGCGCTAGAAATGGCGTCTAATACCGGATACGAGCTTCAGCCGCATGGCTAGGAGTTGGAAAGAATTTTGGTCAAGGATGGACTCGCGGCCTATCAGCTAGTTGGTGAGGTAATGGCTCACCAAGGCGACGACGGGTAGCCGGCCTGAGAGGGTGACCGGCCACACTGGGACTGAGACACGGCCCAGACTCCTACGGGAGGCAGCAGTGGGGAATATTGCACAATGGGCGAAAGCCTGATGCAGCAACGCCGCGTGAGGGATGACGGCCTTCGGGTTGTAAACCTCTTTTAGTAGGGAAGAAGCGAAAGTGACGGTACCTGCAGAAAAAGCACCGGCTAACTACGTGCCAGCAGCCGCGGTAATACGTAGGGTGCAAGCGTTGTCCGGAATTATTGGGCGTAAAGAGCTCGTAGGCGGTTTGTCGCGTCTGCTGTGAAATCTGGGGGCTCAACCCCCAGCCTGCAGTGGGTACGGGCAGACTAGAGTGCGGTAGGGGAGATTGGAATTCCTGGTGTAGCGGTGGAATGCGCAGATATCAGGAGGAACACCGATGGCGAAGGCAGATCTCTGGGCCGTAACTGACGCTGAGGAGCGAAAGCATGGGGAGCGAACAGGATTAGATACCCTGGTAGTCCATGCCGTAAACGTTGGGAACTAGATGTGGGGGCCATTCCACGGTCTCCGTGTCGCAGCTAACGCATTAAGTTCCCCGCCTGGGGAGTACGGCCGCAAGGCTAAAACTCAAAGGAATTGACGGGGGCCCGCACAAGCGGCGGAGCATGCGGATTAATTCGATGCAACGCGAAGAACCTTACCAAGGCTTGACATATACCGGAAACGTCCAGAGATGGTCGCCCCGCAAGGTCGGTATACAGGTGGTGCATGGTTGTCGTCAGCTCGTGTCGTGAGATGTTGGGTTAAGTCCCGCAACGAGCGCAACCCTCGTTCTATGTTGCCAGCACGTTATGGTGGGAACTCATAGGAGACTGCCGGGGTCAACTCGGAGGAAGGTGGGGATGACGTCAAATCATCATGCCCCTTATGTCTTGGGCTTCACGCATGCTACAATGGCCGGTACAAAGGGCTGCGATACCGTAAGGTGGAGCGAATCCCAAAAAGCCGGTCTCAGTTCGGATTGAGGTCTGCAACTCGACCTCATGAAGTCGGAGTCGCTAGTAATCGCAGATCAGCAACGCTGCGGTGAATACGTTCCCGGGCCTTGTACACACCGCCCGTCAAGTCATGAAAGTCGGTAACACCCGAAGCCAGTGGCCTAACCCTTGTGGATGGAGCTGTCGAAGGTGGGATCGGTGATTAGGACTAAGTCGTAACAAGGTAGCCGTACCGGAAGGTGCGGCTGGATCACCTCCTTTCTAAGGAGCATGTACTCGCCCCGCGGTATACACGGGGGTCAACGAGTCAAGTCGGTTTCGAAGCGAATGTCTTCGGCCGGCGCTCATGGGTGGAACATTGACAATGGCTCTTCGCGGAGAGCATCAGCGCTAGTACGGCACCTTCGGGTGTCTGGAAGGTGAGGGTGTTCGAGGTGGGGGGCGTGCACGCTGTTGGGTCCTGAGGGACCAAGCACCCATGCTTTGAGTGTGGGGGTTTTTCCTCTGGGCCATGAAAGTCCTGCATCAATCGCAGGGTGATCATGGTGCCGCCCGTATTTTGAGAACTACACAGTGGACGCGAGCATCTTAGTCGCAAGCAGGGCCGGCCTTCGGGTTGGTTGTTGTTTGTGATACTAAGTGCAATTTCTTAGACCAATCCGCCCTTTGGGTGTGGTTGGCGAATGAGATAACACTGAGCTGTCAGTCTTTGGCTGGCAGCAACTTTGTGGTCAAGTTTCTAAGAGCAAACGGTGGATGCCTTGGCATCTGGAGCCGAAGAAGGACGTAGAAATCTGCGATAAGCCTCGGGGAGCTGATAATCGAGCCCTGATCCGAGGATTTCCGAATGGGGAAACCCCGCCAGGCGTTATGTCTGGTGACTCCCGCCTGAATATATAGGGCGGGTAGAGGGAACGTGGGGAAGTGAAACATCTCAGTACCCACAGGAAGAGAAAACAACAGTGATTCCGTCAGTAGTGGCGAGCGAAATCGGAAGAGGCTAAACCGGTCATGTGTGATAGACGGCGGTCGTTGCATGGTCGGGGTTGTGGGACCCGTTGTCCTGTTCTGCCGGACAGGAACAGTTACAGCGCAGTATAGGCGAACAGCTTTGAATGGCTGGTCATAGAGGGTGCGAACCCCGTAGCCGAAATGCTGGCGCTGGCTGAATGGGGATCCCAAGTAGCTCGGGGCCCGAGAAATCCCGTGTGAATCTGTCAGGACCACCTGATAAGCCTAAATACTCCCAGATGACCGATAGCGGACAAGTACCGTGAGGGAAAGGTGAAAAGTACCCCGGGAGGGGAGTGAAATAGTACCTGAAACCGTTTGCTTACAAACCGTTGGAGCCTCCTTGTAGGGGTGACAGCGTGCCTTTTGAAGAATGAGCCTGCGAGTTAGCGATATGTGGCGAGGTTAACCCGTGTGGGGTAGCCGTAGCGAAAGCGAGTCTTAATAGGGCGATCCAGTCGCATGTCCTAGACCCGAAGCGAAGTGATCTATCCATGGCCAGGTTGAAGCGACGGTAAGACGTCGTGGAGGACCGAACCCACTTAGGTTGAAAACTGAGGGGATGAGCTGTGGATAGGGGTGAAAGGCCAATCAAACTTCGTGATAGCTGGTTCTCTCCGAAATGCATTTAGGTGCAGCGTTGCGTGTTTCTTGCCGGAGGTAGAGCTACTGGATGGCCGATGGGGCCCAAAAGCTTACTGACGTCAGCCAAACTCCGAATGCCGGTAAGTGAGAGCGCAGCAGTGAGACGGTGGGGGATAAGCTTCATCGTCGAGAGGGAAACAACCCAGACTACCAACTAAGGTCCCTAAGCGTGTGCTAAGTGGGAAAGGATGTGGAGTTGCATAGACAACCAGGAGGTTGGCTTAGAAGCAGCCACCCTTGAAAGAGTGCGTAATAGCTCACTGGTCAAGTGATTCCGCGCCGACAATGTAACGGGGCTCAAGCACACCACCGAAGTTGTAGATTTCGTATTATAGACAAGCCTTCGTGGTTCAGTCGTACGGAGTGGTAGGAGAGCGTCGTGTGGCCAGTGAAGCGGCGGTGTAAACCAGCCGTGGAGGCCACACGAGTGAGAATGCAGGCATGAGTAGCGAAAGACGGGTGAGAAACCCGTCCTCCGAAAGACCAAGGGTTCCAGGGCCAGGTTAATCCGCCCTGGGTAAGTCGGGACCTAAGGCGAGGCCGACAGGCGTAGTCGATGGACAACGGGTTGATATTCCCGTACCGGCGAAGAACCGCCCAAGCTAATCCAGTGGTGCTAAGAGTCCTAACCCGGCTGAGTGGATCCCTTCGGGGTGATGCCGGCCGGTCTAACGCTCGACCCCATGCTGGTGCGGTTAACGTATTAACAGGTGTGACGCAGGAAGGTAGCTGAGCCAGGCGATGGTATCCGTAAGGTGAACCTGGTGTAAGGATGTAGGGCTGACGATAGGCAAATCCGTCGTCAATGCGCCTGAGATCCGATGCGTACCCCGATTGGGGGAAATCAGTGATCCTATGCTGCCGAGAAAAGCATCGACGTGAGGTTCAAGCCGCCCGTACCCCAAACCGACTCAGGTGGTCAGGTAGAGAATACCAAGGAGATCGAGAGAATCGTGGTTAAGGAACTCGGCAAAATGCCCCCGTAACTTCGGGAGAAGGGGGGCCGGAACCGTGATGGGATTTACTCCCGGAGCGGGAAAGGCCGCAGAGACCAGTGGGAAGCGACTGTTTACTAAAAACACAGGTCCGTGCCAAGTCGCAAGACGATGTATACGGACTGACGCCTGCCCGGTGCTGGAAGGTTAAGAGGAAGGGTTAGCGCAAGCGAAGCTCAGAATTTAAGCCCCAGTAAACGGCGGTGGTAACTATAACCATCCTAAGGTAGCGAAATTCCTTGTCGGGTAAGTTCCGACCTGCACGAATGGCGTAACGACTTCCCAGCTGTCTCAACCGCGAACTCGGCGAAATTGCACTACGAGTAAAGATGCTCGTTACGCGCAGCAGGACGGAAAGACCCCGTGACCTTTACTACAGCTTGGTATTGGTGTTCGGAGTGGCTTGTGTAGGATAGGTGGGAGACTGTGAAGCTTGGATGCTAGTTCAGGTGGAGTCATTGTTGAAATACCACTCTGGTCACTTTGGATATCTAACTACGAACCGTGATCCGGTTCTGGGACAGTGCCTGGTGGGTAGTTTAACTGGGGCGGTTGCCTCCCAAAAAGTAACGGAGGCGCCCAAAGGTTCCCTCAACCTGGTTGGCAATCAGGTGTCGAGTGTAAGTGCACAAGGGAGCTTGACTGTGAGACTGACAAGTCGAGCAGGGACGAAAGTCGGGACTAGTGATCCGGCAGTGGCTTGTGGAAGCGCTGTCGCTCAACGGATAAAAGGTACCTCGGGGATAACAGGCTGATCTTGCCCAAGAGTCCATATCGACGGCATGGTTTGGCACCTCGATGTCGGCTCGTCGCATCCTGGGGCTGGAGTAGGTCCCAAGGGTTGGGCTGTTCGCCCATTAAAGCGGTACGCGAGCTGGGTTTAGAACGTCGTGAGACAGTTCGGTCCCTATCCGCTGCGCGCGTAGGAAATTTGAGAAGATCTATCCCTAGTACGAGAGGACCGGGATGGACGAACCTCTGGTGTGTCAGTTGTTCTGCCAAGGGCACCGCTGATTAGCTACGTTCGGAACGGATAACCGCTGAAAGCATCTAAGCGGGAAGCCGGCTTCGAGATGAGATTTCCATACCCTTAGGGGTGAGAGGCTCCCAGCTAGACTACTGGGTTGATAGGCCGGATGTGGAAGTGGGGACTAACGACCCATGGAGCTGACCGGTACTAATAAGCCGATAACTTGACAACACTCCCTCCCTGTAGAGGTGGGGGAAAGCTGCTTGCGTCCACTATGTGGTTCCCGAAATACGGTCGGGAACAACTCAACAGACAAGTCGCCACATCTGTAACGGATGGGGTGCATGGTCTGAAACAGACTTCACCACCAGTGATGGTGTGTGGTAAATGTTTCGGCGGCCATAGCGAGAGGGAAACGCCCGGTCACATTCCGAACCCGGAAGCTAAGACTCTCAGCGCCGATGGTACTGCAAGGGGGACCTTGTGGGAGAGTAGGACACCGCCGGACTCCTTTTAGTGCGAACAGCACACGAAACACCAGAAAGGCCCCTTCCTCGGAAGGGGCCTTTCTGCGTTTAACGCTGACCCACCCACCAACCCCGGTAAGATCGTCAGCGATGTCAGCTCCCTTCTCCACCGCCACCGGCACCGACGTGCGCGTGCGGTTCTGCCCCTCGCCCACCGGAACGCCGCATGTCGGCCTCATCCGCACCGCCCTCTTCAACTGGGCCTACGCCCGACACACGGGTGGCAAGCTCGTTTTCCGCATCGAAGACACCGATGCGGCCCGAGACAGCGAAGAGAGCTACGAGCAGATCCTCGACGGCCTGCGCTGGCTCAAGATCGATTGGGACGAGGGCGTGGACGCGGGTGCGCCTCATGGCCCCTACCGTCAGTCTCAGCGCCACGACATCTATCGCGGGGTCATCGATCAGCTGCTCGAGCGGGGGCTTCTCTACGAGAGTTTCGCCACGGGTGAGGAGATCGAGGCTCGCAACATCGCCAACGGTCGAGACCCCAAGCAGGGTTACGACAACTTCGAGCGTGAGCTGAGCGACCCACAACGTGCGGCGTTCCGAGCCGAGGGGCGTCAGCCGGCACTCCGGTTGCGAGTGCCCGACCGCGACCTCAGCTTCGACGACCTCGTCCGCGGTGCGATCACGTTCCCGGCGGGATCGTTCAGCGACTTCGTCGTCGTCCGACCGAACGGTGTGCCTCTCTACACTTTCGTGAACCCGCTGGACGATGCTCTGATGGGCATCACCCACGTCCTGCGCGGTGAGGACCTCCTCTCGTCCACTCCCCGCCAGATCGCCCTCTACGAGGCGCTGGTCGAGCTCGGCATCACCACGTTCGTCCCTCGGTTCGGCCATCTGCCCTATGTCATGGGCGACGGCAACAAGAAGCTCTCGAAGCGCGATCCCGAGTCCAACCTGTTCCATCACCGAGACCGCGGCTTCATCCCCGAGGGCCTCGTCAACTACCTGGCGCTCCTGGGGTGGTCCTTGACTCACGATCGGGACGTGTTCTCGATCGACGAGATGGTCGCGGCGTTCGACGTCGTCGACGTGAACCCGAACCCCGCGCGATTCGACGTGAAGAAGGCCGAGTCGATCAACGGCGACCACATCCGACTGCTGTCCGTCGGGGACTTCACCGAGCGACTGCTGCCCTACCTCGACGGGGTCGTCAGCGTTCCGCCGACGGAGGCCGAGCGTGCCGTGCTCGTGCAGGCGGCGCCCCTCGTCCAAGAACGCATGACCCTCCTGTCCGAGGCTCGTGGCATGCTCGGCTTCTTGTTCGTCGCCGACGAAGACCTGGTCCACGAGGACGACGCGCTGGCCTCACTGGGCGAGCGGTCCACCGAGGTGCTGCGCGCCTCCTCGGCTGCCCTCGAGGGCCTGGCTGACTGGACGCACGAGTCGATCCAGGCGGTCCTCAAGGAGGCGCTCGTCGACGGACTCGGCCTCAAGCCCCGCGTGGCCTACGGCCCGTTGCGGGTGGCGCTGTCCGGGCGTCGCGTGAGTCCGCCGTTGTTCGAGTCGATGGAGATCCTCGGCCGCGAGTCGACCCTTGCCCGACTCGCGGCTCTCGCCGACCGCTCATGATCGAGCGCTACGACGTCGCTGTCATCGGGGGCGGCCCCGCAGGGTTGAGCGCTGCGCTCAACCTCGTCCGCGCCCGCCGACGCGTCGTGCTGATCGACAGCAACCGGCCGCGGAACTCCGCCACGCTGCTCTCGCACGGGTACCTCACCCGCGACGGCATCTCGCCGCTCGAGCTCCGCAAGCTCGGACGCGACGAGTTCCTGGGGTACGAGGGGGCCGAACACCGGCAGACCCTGGCGACGAACGTCGTCCCGGTCGACGGCGGGTTCGAGATCTCGTGCGCGTTCCGTGGGCAGGAGTCGTCCGCGCTGGCAGGGATCGTCCTGGTGACGACGGGGCTGAGCGAGACCCTGCCTGAGATCGCCCAACTCCGAGCGTTCTACGGCACGTACGTCCACAGTTGCATCGAGTGCGACGGGTACGACAAGCGTGACCAGCCACTCGCCCTGATCGGTGAGCACCCCGACCTCGTCGACCGCGCCCTGTTGCTCTCGCAGTGGACCGATGACCTCATCGTCTTCACGCACGGTTCGGACGTGGTGACCTCGGAGGACGAGGCTGCGTTGGCAGCCCGGGGGATCACCGTGGACCGTCGTCGCGTCACGAGCATCGACGGCGATCGTGACGGCATGCGTGGGGTCGTGCTCGAGGACGGCACGGTCGTGCCTCGGGCCGGTGGTTTCGTCCGCCCGGAGTGGTCGGCCGCGCTCGACTACGTCTCGGCGACGGGGGCCGACCTGGACGGCGACGGACTGCTCGTCGTGGACGGCCATGGTCGCACGTCGGTTCCCGGGCTGTACGCCGCCGGCGAGAGCACCGCACCCGGTCCCCAGCAACTCATCGTTGCCGCCGGCGACGGCGCCCGCGTCGCTGCCGTGATCAACCGGGACCTCATCGGTGGCCTCGAACACCTGGCAGATGCTGTACAGTAGACGTCGGTCCAGATGATGGGCCGACAGTGATGTAGACCTGACGGTTGTCATCATTGGGGTATGGTGTAATTGGCAACACGACTGATTCTGGTTCAGTTGTTCTTGGTTCGAGTCCAGGTACCCCAGCAATTTGATTCCCCCTGGCCTTGCGGCCCGGGGGAATTGCTGTTCGTGCCTGTCTCGCCGCCTCCGGCGGCGTGTTCGGCTTCGCCGAACGCGATCGTCCCCGCTTCGCGCCTCGGGGGCGAGTCGTCGGTGCGCGGTCGGGCGCCAGCAGCTAGGCCGGTTGGGGCTCTTCTGACTCGGAGCCGAGTGGGCGCCGTGGGCCGCGTCCTCGTCGGGCGAGAACCCTGGCGATGGGGCGCTCGACGCGACGGTGGATGACGAACGACAAGGCCACCAGGAGTGGAACCGACACGGCGACCGACAGCCAGCCGTCGATCCAACCCAGGCGCGCGAAGAGCTCGGGCACGGCCGGGGCCACCAAGGGGTGGAACAGGTAGAGCGCGTACGACGCGGCACCGCCGGTGAGCACCCAGGTCGGCGTCACGCGGCGAAGGGGACCTTCGGCCAGCACCGTCGCCGCCACGACAGCCGTGACGCCCGCGAATCGGGCTGGTGCGTTGCGCCCGAAGCCCCCGTCTCCGACGGACGTGGCGAGCACGACCGCCAGGGCCACCAGGGAGACCGCGAGCACGGCCCACAACCAGCCACGGCGGGCGGGACGCGTCAGCTCGGCGATCACCATGCCGATGAGGAAGAACAGGACGATGGGGTCGAAATAGACCGCCCATGCCGGGCGTGCGGCGTCGAAGGCCCACCATAGCGCCGAGCAGGTGACGAGCACCGCTCCGACGGTGGGCAGGACTCTGAGTCTGAGGGCCAGGCACAGGGCCACGAGGGCGTAGAACGCACACTCGAAGACGAGGGTCCAGCCGACGCCGAGGACGGGTTCGATGTTGCCTTCGGCGTTGCGGGTCGGGATGAAGAAGTACGACCCGAGTGTGTTGGCCGGCTCGAGGGTGGCGTGCAGCACGGCCGAAGGGACGAGTACCAAGGTGAGCACCTTGAGGGTCGTCGCGAGCCAGTAGAGCGGGACGATGCGATCGAGTCGGCGACGCGCGAAGATGGCCCAGGCCCGCGGCGTGCCCTCGAGGCGACGGACGGTGTGCATCATGACGAACCCACTGATCGCGAAGAAGACGTCCACCCCGACCGATCCGTAGCTCCACGGGCGGAACGAGGGGTCGAGTCGTTCGTGGGCGTAGAACACGGTGTGGGTGACGACCACCAGGAGGGCTGCCACGAACCGGAGGCCCTGGATGCCCGAGAAGCGTTCGCGATCGCGGAAGGACGCCTCAGGGGACGGGGTCGGGTTCTGCATATGAAACATATTACATGCAGACGATGCGCAGCCTTGAGGTTCTGCCTCCCACGACCTCGAAGGCCCTCACCTGTGGTGAGGGCCTTCGAGTCGTCGCAGGATGGTGACTAGTCGCCGATGGTGGCTCCGAAGCGGGCCGGCAGCGTGCCACGGTGGGTGCTGCGCAGCTCGTCGATGGACACCGTGAAGACGTCCTGTACCTCGAGCGACCCCGACTCGCCGTCGGTCACGCCGATGCGGGCCACCGGGTAGCCACGGCCCTCGCAGAGGCCGCGGAAGCGGACGTCGTCCTCGCGGGGCACCGAGACGATCACGCGACCGGTCGACTCGCTGAAGAGGGCGGTCGCGACGTCGATGCCGTCCCGCTCGATGATCTCACCCAGCCAGACGCGAGCACCGACTCCGAAGCGCAGCACGGCCTCGGCCAGCGCCTGTGCCAGGCCGCCGTCGCTCAGGTCGTGGGCCGCCGCGATCAACGACTGGTCGCCACCGGCGTGCAGGAGCTGCGCGAGCTGCGCCTCGGCCGCGAGGTCGACCGCCGGCGGGCGTCCACCGAGGTGGTCGTGGACCACACCGGCCCAGGCCGATCCGTCGAGCTCGAGCGCCGTGGTGCCGAGTAGGTAGATGTTGTCGCCTTCGTCCTGCCAGCCGGACGGGATGCGCTTGG
Organism: Frigoribacterium sp. SL97; assembly: GCF_026625765.1. Classification (NCBI taxonomy): domain Bacteria; kingdom Bacillati; phylum Actinomycetota; class Actinomycetes; order Micrococcales; family Microbacteriaceae; genus Frigoribacterium; species Frigoribacterium sp. SL97. The sequence goes on along the minus strand of NZ_CP113062.1, from coordinate 3,700,336 downwards.
CGACGTCGTCGATCACGCCGAGGACGCCCACCACGGGAGTGGGGTGGATCGGACGCGTGCCGGTCTGGTTGTAGAACGACACGTTGCCGCCGGTGACCGGGATCTCGAGTTCGAGGCACCCGTCGGCCAGTCCCTCGACGGCCTGCGAGAACTGCCACATGACCTCGGGGTCCTCCGGGCTGCCGAAGTTCAGGCAGTCGGTCACGGCGGCGGGCACGGCACCGGTCACGGCGACGTTGCGGTACGCCTCGGCCAGCGCCAGGCGTGCCCCCTGCTTGGGATCGAGCTGGCAGTAGCGCCCGTTGGCGTCGGTCGCGATCGCGAAGCCGAGACCGGTCTCTTCGTCGACGCGGATCATGCCTCCGTCGTCGGGGAAGCTGAGCGCGGTGTTGCCCAGCACGTAGGTGTCGTACTGGTTCGTGACCCAGCTCTTGTCGGCCAGGTTGGGCGAGCCGAGCAGTTCGAGGAACTGCTCGCGCAGGACGGCGTTGCCCGTGGGGCGGGGCAGCGACGAGGCGCTGTCGGCCTGCAAGGCGTCGATCCACGTGGGGTAGGCGACGGGACGCTCGTACACCGGGCCGTCGACGGCGACCGTGCGGGGCTCGACGTTGACGATCTCTTCGCCGTGCCAGTTGATGACGAGACGTCCGGTGTCGGTGACCTCGCCGAGCACGCTCGTCTCGACGTCCCATTTCGCCACGACCGCGAGGAACGCGTCGAGCTTCTCGGGACGCACGACGGCCATCATGCGTTCTTGGCTCTCGCTCATCAGGATCTCTTCGGCGGTGAGCGACGGGTCGCGCAGCAGGACGTTGTCGAGTTCGATGAACATTCCGCCGTCGCCGTTCGAGGCGAGCTCGGACGTGGCGCAGCTGATGCCGGCTGCCCCGAGGTCTTGGATGCCCTCGACCAGTTCGTCGCGGAACAGCTCGAGGCAGCACTCGATGAGCACCTTCTCGGCGAACGGGTCGCCGACCTGGACGGCAGGACGCTTGGTGGGCCCGCCGGACGAGAACGTGTCGGAGGCGAGGATGGAGGCGCCACCGATGCCGTCACCGCCGGTGCGCGCACCGAACAGGACCACCTTGTTGCCGACGCCCCGGGCGTTGGCCAGGTGGAGGTCTTCGTGGCGCAGGACGCCCACGGCCAGTGCGTTGACCAGGGGGTTGCCCTGGTAGACGGCGTCGAAGTAGGTCTCGCCGCCGATGTTGGGCAGGCCGAGGCAGTTGGCGTAGAAGCTGATGCCACCGACGACGCCGTCGACCACGCGGGCCGTGTCCGCCGCGTCGATGTCGCCGAAGCGCAGCTGGTCCATGACCGCGACGGGGCGGGCACCCATCGAGATGATGTCGCGGACGATGCCGCCCACGCCGGTGGCCGCCCCCTGGAACGGCTCGATGTAGCTCGGGTGGTTGTGCGATTCGACCTTGAAGGTGACGGCCCAGCCGCCCCCCACGTCGACCACTCCGGCGTTCTCGCCCATGCCGACCATGAGGTTCTTCTTCATGGCGGGCGAGACCTTCTGGCCGAACTGCCGGAGGTAGATCTTGCTCGACTTGTAGGAGCAGTGCTCGCTCCACATGACCGAGTACATGGCGAGCTCACCGCTCGTGGGGCGACGCCCTAGGATCTCGCGGATCTTCGCGTACTCGTCGGCCTTCAGGCCGAGGGCGCCGTAGGGCTGCTCGCGATCGGGCGTCGCCGCGGCGTTCGCCACGGTGTCGGGCACGTGGCCCTCGGGGCGGACGTCGATCATCTCGGCGTCGTGCGGGGCGCGGTCGGTCTGGTCGGTCACTTGGCGAGGGCCCTCTCGAGAACGGACGTGAAGAAGGTCAGGCCGTCGACGCCGCTCGACATCGCGGCGGGGGTGTCGGGGCCGAAGCCCTCTTCGACGGCGTGCTCGGGGTGCGGCATGAGGCCGACGACGTTGCCGCGCGCATTGGTGACGCCGGCGATGTCGTCCATCGACCCGTTCGGATTCACACCGACGTAGCGGAAGGCGACCTGCCCCTCTCCCTCGATGCGCTTGATGGTCTCGGCGTCGGCGATGAAGCGCCCGTCCGCGTTCTTGAGGGGGATGGTGATCTCTTGCCCCTCGGTGAAGCCGTTCGTCCAGTCGGTGCGGGCGTTCTCGACGACGAGACGCTGGTCGCGGCGGATGAACTGCTGGTGCGCGTTGCGAGTGTGCGCCCCCGGGATCAGGCGGGCCTCGGCGAGCATCTGGAAGCCGTTGCAGATGCCGAGGACGGGCATGCCCGCGTTCGCGGCGTCGACCACGTCGGCCATGATCGGCGAGAAGGAGGCGATCGCGCCGGCACGCAGGTAGTCGCCGTAGCTGTAGCCGCCGGGCAGGATGATCGCCTCAACACCCTTCAGGTCGTGGTCGCCGTGCCAGAGGGCGACGGGCTCGCCGCCCGCGAGTCGGACCGCGCGCTGCGCGTCACGGTCGTCGAGGGAGCCGGGGAAGGTGACGACGCCGACGCGCATCAGAGGGCGGCGGGAGCGTCGGCGACGGTGATCGAGACGACGTCCTCGATGACCGAGTTCGAGAACATGTCGTCGGCGAGCTCGCGGACGTCCGCGAGGACGGCGTCGGTCACCTCGCCCTCGACCGTGACCTCGAAGCGCTTGCCGATGCGGACGTCGGTGAACGCCCCTTTGCCGAGACGGGAGAGGGCACCGGCGACGGCCTTGCCCTGGGGGTCGAGCAGTTCAGCCTTGGGCATGACCTCGACGACGATTGTGGGCACTGGTTTACTCCTGCAGAGGCGTCAACGGGTGGACGCGACGAGTCTACGGCAGCCGCGCGCGCCTCCTGGTGGTGCCGTCGTCGTGGACGCATCGACCGTCGCGGCGATGGTCAGCGGAATGCGGGCCACCTGTCAGCCGGATCATTGGTTCGCGCCGCAGAGTGTTCTCAGCGGACAGAGCGCGGGCCTCGTGATCGGGCCTTCTGTTCCGCGTCCGGTCCCGGGGTTCCTGATCCGCTCCGAGACCGCCGGACGCCCGGCCGAGCCCCCCGTCGGCCGGGCGTCTACCCCGTGTGGGCTGCGTCCGCGGGTCTGTCGGCGGCGGCCCGCGGGGCGGACTCCGGGTCGACGTCGGGGCGCGACCGGCCGAGCAGCCAGACGGCCAGGGGCAGGCAGATCGCGCCCGCGATCGCGTTGCGCAGGTCGAGGCCCTCGTGCATCACGTCGAACGGCGGCCCGATGGCGAGCACCGCCGCCACCCCGATCGACCACCAGGAGGCGCGGCGCCGCCCCTCGGCGAACGCTCGCGGCGGCAGCTCGAACCGGGCCGTCGCCAGCGAGACCAGGCAGGTCAGCCCGATGACGAGGGCCCAGATCGGGAGGCGCGTCCACCACCAGGTGGCGGTCGAGGGTTGGGGGAGCGGCCCGCCCACGGCCAAGAGGACCCCGAGCACGGCGATCAACAGCGGGAGGTGCCAGAGGTAGATGGTCATGCCGCGGCTGCCGACGGCGAACACGACGGCGCGGGCCGCCGACGTGGACATGAGACGCGCCAGGACGGGGTGCAGGAGCGACAGGACGCAGATCTGCGCCACCCCGAGCACCATGAGCGGCACCGTCGGCGGGTTGAGGTTGCTCAGCATGTCGTCCGACCACGGCCCGGCCGTCGTCAGCGGGACCAGCGAGGCGTACGCCACGACGGCGACGACGAGCAGCACGGCCCGAGGGGTCCGACGGAACAGCCCGTCGGCGTAGGCGAAGCCGAGCTGCTGCACGAAGAGCCACACGAAGGCGAGGTTGAGGAGCCCGACGGCCGTGACGCCGGTGCCGTACCGCACCGCGTCGACCAGGACCGCGGCGACGACCAGGACGGACAGCGTCGCCCACGGGCGGGTCGCGTGCAGGCGGGCCATCACCGGCACGAGCAGCTGCGTGATGCCGTAGGCGGCGAGGAACCAGAACGGCGAGCCCACGCCCGTCGCCACGACGTCGAGCAGTTCGGGATCGACGCCGAGCAGGGTCGCGACGGCGAGGGCGATCGCGAGGACGACGAAGACCGCGCTCGCGGGGCGGGCGAGGCGCAGGAGGCGACCGCGGACGAAGTCGCCGGCGTCGGCGCCGCGACGCCGTGCCCCGGCCCAGGCCGTGGCGCTGGCGAACCCGCCCACCACGAAGAAGAGCGGCATGATCTGCCCGGCCCACGTCGAGAGCGGGAACCAGGACTGCTCTTGCAGGGGACGGTTCGCCACGACGGCGCCCGTCGCGTCGACGGCGACACCGACCATCATCACGTGGATCGCGACGACCAGCAGGACGCAGAAGACGCGGGCGAGATCCACCACGAGGTCGCGGCCCGGGGGGACGACGACGGACGGCGGTGTCGTGGCGGCGGTGCTCATGTCGACGACGGTAGCGACCCGGGGCCGCTCGGGTGTGGTTGTCCACAGGTGCGGCGCGTCCGAACCAGGGAACGTCCTCCGAGGTGGCCCGGATTGTTTTGATCTGATCAAAAGAGTGGTTCACTTGATGCATGACCCATCCGACCGACGACCCCCGCGAAGCACTGCGCTCCGCCGGGTTGCGCGTGACCGAGCCCCGGCTCGCCGTGTTGCGCGCCCTCGAGCCGTCGCCCCACGCGGCCGCCGAGCAGGTCTTCGCCCGGGTCGCCCTCGACCTGCCCGGCACGTCGGTGCAGGCGGTCTACGGCGTCCTCAACGCGCTGACCGGCGCGGGGCTGGTGCGTCGCATCGAACCAGCGGGCTCGGCAGCGCTCTACGAGCTGAGGACGGGCGACAACCACCACCACGTGGTCTGCGGGGTGTGCGGCTCGGTCGCCGACGTGGACTGCGTCGTCGGCCACGCCCCCTGCCTCACCCCCTCGCACGACTCGGGCTACCTCGTGCAGACCGCCGAGGTGACCTTCTGGGGCCTGTGCCCGGCCTGTCGGGCGGCCGAGTCCGAGGGCGCGGAGGGCGACGAGCCGACCCGCGCCTCCTCGTCCGACCGCGTGGACGCGGCCGTCCCGGCGGCCTGACCGGCCCGCCCCCTGATCTCACACGACGACGAACCACGAACGAAAGAGGACACATGACCGACGCCAAGAAGATCACCACCACCGACAACGGCGCCCCCGCCGCCAGCGACGAGTTCTCGCAGTCGGTCGGCGCCGACGGCCCGATCGTCTTGCACGACCACAAGCTGGTCGAGAAGCTCGCCAACTTCAACCGCGAGAAGGTGCCCGAGCGCATCGTCCACGCCAAGGGCGGCGGCGCCTTCGGGACGTTCGTCACGACGGCCGACGTCTCGCGCTACACGCGCGCCGCGCTCTTCCAGCCCGGTGTCGAGACCGAGATGCTCGCCCGCTTCTCGACCGTCGCCGGCGAACAGGGCAGCCCCGACACGTGGCGCGACCCCCGTGGCTTCGCGCTGAAGTTCTACACGAGCGAGGGCAACTACGACCTCGTGGGCAACAACACGCCCGTCTTCTTCATCCGCGACGGCATCAAGTTCCCCGACTTCATCCACTCGCAGAAGCGCCTGCCCGGCTCGCACCTGCGCGACCACGACATGCAGTGGGACTTCTGGACGCTCTCGCCCGAGTCGGCGCACCAGGTCACCTGGCTGATGGGCGACCGCGGCCTCCCCGCCTCGTGGCGCAACATGGACGGCTTCGGTTCGCACACCTACCAGTGGATCAACGCCGAGGGCGAGCGCTTCTGGGTCAAGTACCACTTCAAGACGAACCAGGGCAACAAGATCCTCACGCAGGACGACGCCGACCGCATCGCGGGAGAGGACGCCGACTTCCACATCCGCGACCTCTCCGAGGCCATCGACCGCGGCGACTTCCCCACCTGGACGCTGTCGGTGCAGGTCATGCCCTACGACGAGGCGGCCACGTACCGCTTCAACCCGTTCGACCTGACGAAGGTGTGGCCGCACGCGGACTACCCGCTCATCGAGGTCGGCACCATGACGCTGAACCGCAACCCCGAGAACTACTTCGCGCAGATCGAGCAGGCCGCGTTCGCCCCGTCGAACTTCGTCCCCGGCATCGCGACCAGCCCCGACAAGATGCTGCTCGCCCGCATCTTCAGCTACGCGGACGCCCACCGCTACCGCATCGGCGTCAACCACCAGCAGCTGCCGGTGAACACGCCCAAGACCGAGGTGCACTCGTACTCGAAGGACGGTGCCGCGCGGTACCACTTCAGCGAGGCGACGGCGCCGGTCTACGCACCGAACTCGGTCGGCGGTCCCGCCGCGGACCCGCAGGCCGCTGGTGACACCGGTGGCTGGGAGAGCGACGGCGAGCTCGTCCGCTCGTCCGTGACGTTGCACCCCGAGGACGACGACTTCGGCCAGGCCGGCACGCTCGTCCGTGAGGTGCTCGACGACGAGGAGCGCGACCGCCTGGTGCAGAACATCGTGGGCCACGTCTCGAAGGTCACCCAGCCCGCCCTGCGCGAGCGGGTCTACGAGTACTGGACCAACGTCGACCCCACCCTGGGCCTGCGCGTCCGCAAGGGCGTCGAGCCCGAGGCTCCCGGTTCGAACGAGGACCCGGCCGAGGTCGGCGTCCCGGCGTAGCCGCGAGCCGCGACAGACCGCAGGAGGCGCGGTGACCGTTCGTCGGTCACCGCGCCTCCTCGGCGTTCCGGGGCACGTGCGGCCTCGGGTGCCGTGCCGGTCAGACCATCTGGCCGTTCCAGTTCAGCTCGCCCTGGGGCCAGTCGGCGAGGGTGCGCGTGCCCTCGCGGAGCAGCCAGCCGTGGTCCTGGGTGACGAGGACGCCGGCGCCGTCGGCGCTGAACGCCGTGTAGTGCGCCGTGAGACCGTCGAGCGGCAGCCACCCGCCGCGCCGGTAGAAGCCCTGGACGTCGTCCCCGGTCTCGAGCACGCCGAAGCCGCTGCCGAGCGACGTCAGTGCCGCGTCGACCTGACGGAGCAGTTCGCCGCCGAGGCCGGTGCCCTGGACGGTCGGCGAGACGGCGACCATGCCGACCGCCGTGACGAGCAGGTCCGTGTCGCCGACGGTGACGAACTGGCGACGCAGGCCGGCGTGCGCCACCACGACGTCGCCCTGACGCGCGACGACCCGCAGCTCGGGTTGCATCCCCGCCCAGCTGCGAGCCCCGGCGTACCAGTGGTCGTAGCTCGGGAACGCCCGGGCGAGCATCGCCGCGATCGCCTCGTGGTCGTCGAGCGTGAGGTCGCCCTCAGGGGTCGTGGAGAACGTGGGGGATTCGGCTGCAGGCATGCTCACCACCGTAGCCATCGGCGTCGCCGAGGGAGCCTGCGACCGAGGGCTAAGCCGACTGCGGTCGCACGGTCACCTGGAGCTGGTTGGACCAGGGATCGTCGAACCCGAGCACCCGCCCGTCGTCCCGGGTGGCGACGCCGTGGTGCCCGAGGCGCTCGCCGAGGGCGCCCAGGTCGTCGGCCGTCGGCACCTCGATGCGCACCAGGCCGAGGCCCAGCGCCAGCTGACGGCGCCCGGCGCCGGCGCTGTTCCAGGTGTTCATCGCCATGTGGTGGTGGTAGCCGCCCGCGCTGACGAACAGTGCCTGCGGCCCGAAGCGCGTCGTCGTCTCGAAGCCGAGCTGCTCGACGTAGAACCGGTGGGCCGACTCGACGTCGCCCACGCTCAGGTGGACGTGGCCGACCGTGGCGGGACGGGATGCCGAGCCGGCCAGCGCCTCCTCGGTGACGTTCTGCTGCACGAACGCGTTCGGGTCGAGGGCGAGGGTGGCCATGTCGACCTGGCCGTGGGTCCAAGACCACTCGCTGCGGCTGCGGTCCCAGTAGAGCTCGATGCCGTTGCCCTCGGGATCGGTGAAGTAGAACGCCTTGCTGACGAGGTGGTCCGCACTGCCGGTGAACGTGCCGGGGTGACGGGTCGCGACGCTGTAGACGGCGGCGGCGAGGTCGGCCTCGGTCTCGAACAGGATCGCCGTGTGGAAGAGGCCGGCGTCACGCGGCCCGGCGTGTTTCAGCTCGGGAGCGTGCTCGAGGATGACGATCGGGGTCGCCCCTCGACCGAGCACCACGCGGCCCACGTCCGGCTCGGCGGTCAGCACCGTGAGGGTGACCGCGTCGCGGTAGTACGCGGTCATCGCGTCGAGGTCGGCGACCCGCAGGGTGACGGCTCCCATGCCGGTGTCGGCGGCGAGCAGGTCGGACGAGGAGGCGCGCGTCGCGTCGGTCGCGGAGGTGTCGGTCATGGGGGCCCTCGGTCTGGTCGGGTGGTCACCGGGTCGGTGAAGTGTCATCGACAGGAACCGGCCGCTCGGGCCGGGCATTCCCGACCGACGGCGCACCGCGTTCCGTGCACGGCACCGGATCTCGACGCGGTGCCGTGCACGAAACGCGGTGTGGAGCCCGGGTCAGGACCCGGGATGCGCCCCGGGGCGTGGGGCCCGGGTCAGCGGGCGGTCAGGCGCTCGATCAGCTCGCGGTAGCGGGCGGAGGTGCGGGCGACGATGTCGTCGGGCAGGGCGGGGGCCTCGCCCGTGCCGTCCCAGTGCGCGGAGAGCCAGTCGCGGACGATCTGCTTGTCGAAGCTCTGGGTGCGGTCGCCCGAGGCGTCGACCTCGGCGTCCCAGAAGCGACTGCTGTCGCTCGTGAGGACCTCGTCGCCCAGGGTGATCTCGCCCGTGGCCCGGTCGGCGCCGAACTCGAACTTCGTGTCGGCGAGGACGACCCCCCGGGCCTCGGCCACGTCCGACGCCAGGCGGTAGATCTCGAGCGACCGGTCGCGCAGGGCCGCCGCGGTCCCGGCCCCCACGAGTTCGACGGTGCGCTCGAACGAGATGTTCTCGTCGTGCTCGCCGAGCGGAGCCTTGTACGCCGGGGTGTAGATCGGTTCGGGCAACCGGTCGCCGTTCGACAGCCCCTCGGGCAGCGGGATGCCGCAGACGGTGCCGTGCTCGCGGTACTCGGCCCAGCCGCTGCCGACCAGGTACCCGCGGACGACGCACTCGACGGGGAACATGTCGAGCGGCTTCACGAGCATGGCGCGGTCCCGGACCTGCGCGGGCAGCGAGACGGAGGCGGTGGTCGGGTCGACCAGGTGGTTGGGCACGGTGGTGAGCTGGGCGAACCACCAGAGGCTGAGCTGCGTGAGCAGTGCTCCCTTGCCCGGGATGCCGGGCTCGAGCACGTGGTCGAAGGCGCTGACCCGATCGCTCGCGACGACGAGCACGTACTCGGTGTCGGCGAGGGTGGCGGCGTCGCCGACCGAGCCGGCGACCGGCGCCGGGACGTAGAGGTCGCGCACCTTGCCCGAGTACACCGGCGTCCACCCGTCGAGGTGGCGAGGGGCGGCGTCGAGGCCGGAGGCGGAGGGCGTCGTGCCGTCGGGGGCGGTCATCGGGCGACCCGCTCGGCGATGTCGTGGCGGTACTGGCCGCCCTCGAGGTCGATGCGGGAGAGGGCGTCGTAGACGCGACCCCGGGCCTCGGTGAAGTCGGCCCCCTCGGCGACGACGCTGAGCACGCGCCCTCCGGTGGCGATGAGCTGGTCGTCGAGGCGCGCCGTCGCGGCGTGCGCGACGTGGACCCCGGCGACGGCGGTCGCGTCGTCGAGACCCCGCAGCGGGCGACCGCTCACGGCGCCTTCGGGATAGCCCTCGCTCGCGAGGACCACGGTCACCGCGACGTCGGACGAGAACCGCGGCGACTCGTGGTTGCCCAGCGATCCGGTCGCCGCGGCGAGCAGCAGCCCGCTGAGCGGCGTGACCAGACGGGGCAGGACGACCTGCGTCTCGGGGTCGCCGAACCGGGCGTTGAACTCGATGACGCGCACGCCCCGCTCGGTCAGGATGAGCCCGGCGTAGAGGAGGCCGATGAACGGCGTGCCCTCGGACTCGAGCTGCCGCACCGTCGGGGTGGCGATGGCGTCGAGGACCTCGTCGACGAAGTCCTTCTCGCTGCCGAAGCGGTCGGCGAGCCAGGGCAGTGGCGAGTAGGCACCCATGCCGCCCGTGTTGGGACCGGCGTCGCCGTCGAGCAGGCGCTTGTAGTCCTGCGCGGGGCTGAGCGGCACGACCGTGTGGCCGTCGCTGAGGAAGAACAGGGAGACCTCGGGACCCTCGAGGAACTCCTCGACGAGGACGGGCCCGTGCTGCAGCCAGTAGGTGGTGTGCTCGACCGCCGCGTCGCGGTCGTCGGTGACGAGGACGCCCTTGCCGGCCGCCAGCCCGTCGGCCTTGACGACGTACGGGGAGCCGAAGTCGTCGAGCACGCCGAGGGCCTCGTCGAGGGTGCCCACGCGCGTGGCCCGCCCGGTCGGTACGCCGGCTTCGTCCATGATGCGTTTCGCGAAGGTCTTGCTGCCCTCGAGCGCCGCGGCCTTCTTGCCCGGCCCGAAGACCGGGATGCCCCGGGTGCGGAGGGCGTCGGCGACACCGGCGACGAGCGGTGCCTCGGGACCGACGACGACCAGCTCGACGTCGTTCTCGAGGGCGTACTCGGTGACGACGGCGCCGTTCGACGGGTCGAGGTGCACGATGCCGACCTGGTCGGCGATGCCCGCGTTGCCGGGGGCCGCGGTGATCTCGTGGCCCGCGTCTTCGCGCAGCAGGGCGGTGATGATGGCGTGCTCGCGAGCACCGGAACCGAGGACGAGGATTCGCACGCGCCACAGCCTACCGAGGGCGTGCGGCGATGCCGAGTCCGTCGCCCGGGCCGGGGAGGGCTGGCGCGGGCGGGCCGGGCCGGGCCGGGGCGGGCGGGCCGGAGCGGGGCGAGACGAGGAGGCGCGGGTAGCGTGGGCGCATGGCCAGGGCACGGATCGAGGACGCGGCGGGATCGGCCGCGGTGGGCGAGGTGCGGGCGGCGCTCGCCGCCGACGAGACCGCGCCACGGCCGCTGACCGCCATGGCCGTCCGTTGGTTGCTGCAGGTGCTCGCCGACGGCGAACCCGGTGCGACGGTCGAGGTGCGCGTCCCACCGTTCGGCGCGGTGCAGTTCCGCGAAGGACTCAGTCACACGCGGGGCACGCCGCCGAACGTCGTCGAGACCGACGCCGCCACCTTCGTGCGACTCGCCACCGGCGATCTCAGCTGGCAGGAGGCGCGGGCCGGGGCTCTCGTGTCGGCCTCCGGCAGCAGGGCGGACCTGACCGGCTACGTGCCGATCGCCTGGCAGCGGGGCTGACCCGCGCCTCCTCGGCGGTGCCTCCGCCGTGGTCGCTCCTCGAGGGGCCCTGCTCGACGTCGAGAGGGGCGGCGGCGGGGGTCGGCCTCCTCTGGGATGATGGGCGGGTGACGAACGCACCCGACGACCAGCAGCGACCCGAGCCCGTCGTCGAGCCCTCCGCCGATCGCGCAGCCGAGTCGATCGTCGAACGCGACGAGGTCACCGTGCGTCGGGCACCCAAGGTGCCCGTGTTCTTGATCATGGGTGCAGCGCTCGGCGTGGTCGTGTCGCTGATCGTCACCTCGCTCTTCCCGTTCGACTCGGGCGAGGGCGTCGCCCAGACCTACGGGTACATCTCGCTCTGGGGGCTCACCATCGGCGGGGCCGTCGGTTGCGTCGTGGCCATCGTCGCCGAGCAGGTGACCAGCCGTGGGGCGAAGCGGGTCCAGGTCGAACGCGAACGGCTCGAGATGCCGATCGACGACGAGGTCGACACGGCGGCCCGCCCGGTCACCGACGGCGAACCCGACCGCGACTGACCTCGCCTTGCCGAGCCGAGCCGAGCCGAGCCGAGCCCAGCCAGGCCTCACCGAGCCGAGCCGAGCCGAGCCAGGCCTCACCTAGCCGCGCCAGGCCTCGCCTACCTGCCGCGTGCGCGGCTGACGGCCCGGGTCAGGCCCCGCGAGCCCGCCGCAACCTGGTGAGCAGTTCGGGGCCGCGGGCGTCGAGGAGGCGTCCGCCGCGCCGGATGCCGACGATCGTCAGCACGAGGCCAAGGACGACGCCGACGACGAGCGTCAGCAGCCCCAACAGCACCGACCCCTGAACCAGCGCCACGATGCCGAGCACGAGCTCGGGCAGCGACGCCACGAAGACGATCGCCCACGAGGCGTAGAGCCCGAGGGTCGAGGTGACGTTGGCCCCGGGCGGTGACTTGAAGGGGCTCTCGCCCGCCGCCGGGACGGGCATCAGGTACAGCGCCGAGGCCACGCTCGACACGCCGAACCCGGTGAGCAGCAGGCCCAGGCCGATGCCGAGCAGGGCCGGGGCCACGTCGAATCGACCCACCACCGCCAGGGGGACGAGCGTGGCGAGCACGACGGAGGGCACCGCGAACAGCGAGAGAGTGAGGACGCGACCTGCGCGGTCGGCCGCACCCGCCAAGCCGGTCGACAGGTGTGCGGCGAAGGCCGTGCCGTCGTACGAGACGTCGGCGGCCAGTGTGATCGCGAGCAGGGCGGCGACGGCCGGGCCGATGGCGTACAGCGGCCAGGTCGTCTCGAGGGAGAACGACAGGAAGATCGCCAGGACCGGCATCAGCGGGACGACGATCAGCGACCCGCCGTACCGCGGGTCGCGCAGCCAGTAGACGGCCGTCCGGGCGGCGACCGCACCGGTCGGCGTCGCGGGGAACCGGGCGAAGGGCCCGAGGCCCTTGGACGCCGCGGTGGCCGTGACGGCCGGGGGAGCCACGAGCGCCGTCGCCAGTCCGCGTCGCCAGAGCAGGAGGAGCACCCCCAGGGTGACCAGGGCGATGAGGGCCTTGAGGGCCGCCTCGCCCGGTCGGCCGAGGGCGACGTCGCCGGGGATCGACCAGGCGGCGCCGAGCGGGCTCCACGACAGGGCGTGGGCGACACGGGGCAGGTCGTCGCCGACGGAACTGAGCCCCTGGCCGACCAGGCCGATCAGCGGCCCGGCCAGGATGAGGGGCACGAAGATCGCGACGCTCATCAACTCGCGGTAGCGACGTTTGGCACCCAGCGCGCTGGTGGCGGTCTCGACCGCGCGGGACGCCGCGACGCAGACGAAGACGCCGAGCACCCCGCAGAACGGCGCGAGGACGGCCGAGAGAGGGTGGTGCAGCCAACTGAAGGTCGTCGCGAGGGCGGCGACGAGCGTGACGATGCCCGGGATGCCCAGCAACCCGGTGACGAACAGGGCGACGAGGAGCCTGTCGGCGGGCAGGGGGAACGGGCGCAGCTTCGAGACGCTGAGGGTCTGGTCGTAGCCCCGGGCGACGAAGGGCACGACGATCCAGCCGACGACGGCGAGGGAACCGCCGAGCACGCCGGCCGTCCAGGCCCAGCGCTCGGGCGCGAACGAGAGGGCGACGAGGCCGACCACGACGGCGGCGAGAACGCCGAGGCCGTAGAGCCCGCCGATGACGGCCGCGACGATCTGCCAGGTGCTGCGCTTGAAGCCGTTCAGCAGCACCCGCCAGCGCAGGCTCAGGAGGTGCGCAACCACGACGGCCCCTCGTTGTGCTGACGGCCGCCGACGAGTTCGACGAAGCGGTCTTCGAGGGTGGAGCCGGCGCGCACGTCGTCGGTCGTGCCGGCCGCGAGCACGCGCCCGGCCGCGATGACGGCGACGTGGTCGCACATGCGCTGGACGAGGTCCATCGAGTGGCTCGACACGATGACCGTGCCGCCGTTCTGCGTGTAACCGTGCAGGATGTCGCGGATGTTGGCGGCCGAGATCGGGTCGACCGACTCGAACGGCTCGTCGAGGACGAGGAGGCGCGGGGCATGGACGAGCGCGCAGGCGAGCGCCACCTTCTTGGTCATGCCCGCGGAGTAGTCGACGACGAGCGTGCCGCCGGCCGAGCGCAGGTCGAGCAGGTCGAGCAGGTCGCCGACCCGTTGGGCCGTCGTCTCGCGGCTCATGCCGTTGAGCAGGCCGTGGTACGTGACGAGCTGCTCGCCGGTGAGGCGGTCGAACAGCGAGATGCCGTCGCTCAGCACGCCCACGAGCGACTTGGCGTGCGTCGGGTCGGACCAGACGTCGACGCCCAGGACCGCGATGCTGCCCGAGTCGGGACGCAGCAGACCGGTCGCCATCGAGAGCGTGGTCGTCTTGCCGGCGCCGTTCGGGCCGACGAGGCCGAAGAACGAGCCCGTCGGCACGGTCAGGTCGATTCCGTCGACGGCGACCTTGTCGCCGAACGCCTTGCGCAGACCGGTGATCTGCAGGGCGGACGCCGGGGGCGTCGCGGTCGGTTCGGGGCGGGGCATGCCGACGTCGCTCATGGCCCCCAGCCTAGGGACGCCTGCCGACACCGCACCTCCCCCGGCGGGTGGAAGCAGGGGCGAGGTGCGGGTGGCGACGGCGGCGCGACTCAGCTGAGTTGGTTGGCCTCGACCCAGGCGAGGTACTCGGGGCTGACGGTGCCGGTGACGTACTCGCCCGTGAAGCAGCTCATCTCGAGCTCGGTGACGTCGCTGCCCTCGGTGATGGCCGCCTGCATGTCGGCGACCTCTTGGTAGATGAGGTGGTCGGCACCCAGTTCGCGGGCGATCTCGGGGATCTTGCGGTCGTGGGCGACCAGCTCGTGCCGCGACGGCATGTTGATGCCGTAGACGTGGGGGAACCGGACCGGGGGAGCGGCCGAGGTGAACGTCACCTTGTTCGCTCCGGCGGCGCGGGCCATCTCGACGATCTCGCGCGAGGTCGTCCCGCGGACGATCGAGTCGTCGACGATCAGGATGTTCTTGCCCTTGAACTCGCTCGACATCGCGTTGAGCTTCTGGCGCACCGACCGCTTGCGCTCGGCCTGCCCCGGCATGATGAAGGTGCGGCCCACGTAACGGTTCTTGTAGAAGCCCTCGCGGTACTCGATGCCGAGCTTCTGGGCGACCTGCATGGCCGCGGGGCGTGACGAGTCGGGGATCGGCATGACCACGTCGATGTCGCCGATCGGCGAGTGCGCGGCGATCGTGTCGGCCAACCGGTTGCCGAGGCGCAGGCGGGCGTCGTAGACCGAGATGCCGTTCATGATCGAGTCGGGGCGGGCCAGGTAGACGTACTCGAACGAGCAGGGGATGAGGCGCGGACTGGCGTGGCACTGCTTCGACACCATCTGGCCGTCGAGCGAGATGAAGACGGCCTCGCCGGGGGCGACGTCGCGGACGATCTCGTAGCCGCCGGACTCGAGGACGAGCGACTCGGAGGCGGTGATCCACTCTTCGCGGACGCCGTCGGCGGCGAGACGGCGGCCCAGGACCAGCGGGCGGATGCCGAAGGGGTCGCGGAAGGCCAGCAGGCCGTGGCCCGCGATCATGGCGATCGCCGCGTAGGAGCCCTGCACCCGGTCGTGCACGCGGGAGACCGCGGCGAAGATCTGCTCGGGGTCGAGCTCGCTGCCGTTGACCTGCTCTTGCAGCTCGTGCGCCAGCACGTTGACCAGGAGCTCGGTGTCGCTGTTCGTGTTGAGGTGGCGACGGTCGACGTGGAAGAGCTCGCTGGTGAGCTCGCGGGTGTTCGTCAGGTTGCCGTTGTGGATCAGCACGATGCCGTAGGGCGCGTTCACGTAGAACGGCTGCGCCTCTTGCTCGTTGCTGGCCGCGCCCTTGGTGGCGTACCGCACGTGACCGAGGCCCATGTTGCCGAGCAGGGCGCGCATGTCGCGGGTCCGGAAGCCCTCGCGCACCTGCCCCTTGGTCTTGTGCACGTGGAAGATGCCGCCCTCGGCGGTCGCGATGCCGGTGCTGTCCTGCCCTCGGTGCTGCAACAGGAGGAGCGAGTCGTAGACGAGTTGATTTGCTGGCTCGTGCGCGACGAGACCGACGATGCCGCACATGCGGATCTGGCTCCAGACCGTAGAGTTGGGGTTACCGCGACAGTCTAGAGCGACACCGAACGGATGAACGAATGGCGACCTCCTCTGCCCACTCGACCAGCGCCTCCTACGCCGCAGCGGGGGTCGACACGGCCGCCGGCGACCGGGCGGTCGAGCTGATGAAGGCGGCCGTCGGCGCCACGCACGGCCCCGGTGTCGTCGGTGGCGTGGGCGGGTTCGCCGGGCTGTTCGACGTGTCGTTCCTCAAGGACTTCGACAAGCCGTTGCTCGCGACGTCGACCGACGGCGTCGGCACGAAGGTCGCCATCGCCCAGGCGCTCGACAAGCACGACACGATCGGGCAGGACCTCGTGGGCATGGTCGTCGACGACATCGTCGTCGTCGGCGCCCGGCCGCTGATCATGACCGACTACATCGCCTGCGGCCGTGTGGTGCCGACCCGCATCGCCTCGATCGTCGAGGGCATCGCCCGCGCCTGCAGCGCGACGGGGACCGCCCTCGTCGGCGGCGAGACGGCGGAGCACCCCGGCCTGCTCGGGCCCGACGACTACGACGTGGCCGGCGCCGCGGTGGGTGCGGTCGAGTCGGGGCGCCAGCTCGGCCCGCACCTCGTCGGCGACGGCGACGTCGTGCTCGCCCTCGCCTCGTCGGGCGTCCACTCGAACGGCTTCTCGCTCGTGCGCCACATCCTGGCCTCACGCGACCTCGGCTACGACGACACCCTGCCCGAGTTCTCGGGCACCGTCGGCGAGGCACTGCTCGAACCGACGCGCCTGTACACCTCGCCCCTGCTGCGCGTGCTCGACGACCCTGCGCTCGACGGCGCGATCCACTCGCTCAGCCACGTCACCGGGGGCGGAATCGCCGCCAACCTCGCCCGCGTGCTCCCCCTCGGGTCGTGGACCGAGGTCGACCGTTCGACCTGGTCGCCGCTGCCCGTCTTCCGGGTGCTGAGCGACCTGGCCGGCTCGACCCTCGAGTCGAGCGAGGGCACCTGGAACCTCGGCATCGGCATGATCGCCGTCGTGGCCGCCGGACAGGCCGACTCGGTCACCGCGGCCCTCGAGGCCGACGGCATCGCGACGTGGCCCGTCGGCACCGTCTCGACCCGGGCGCGTGACCTGTCCGGCTTCGAACAGGGCGCCAAGGGAGTCGACGGAGGCGCGGTGCGGCTCGTCGGGTCCTACGCGGGCTGATCACCGGCGACGTCGCGTGGCGTTCGTCCGGCGGCGGACGTACGATGAAGCCACGCCCCTGCCGGGCGTCCTGACGACGACGTCAGACCGGACGACGAAGGAGTCGACCCATGAGCACCACCCGCATCCCCCTCTCCACCGTCTCGCGCGCGGCGGTCGCCGCTCCGCGCAGCGCCCGGATCAGCCGCGTCCCCGCCCAGCCCGCGCCGCTGCGTTCGTCCGCGTCACCCGTCACCGGCGGGCGCAAGGTCGCGGCCCTCACGGCCGGCGGCATGATCCTGCTGTTGGTCGTGGGGCTGCTGCCCGCGGTCGCGACGCTCGTCGGCGGCTGAGCCGCGCCTCCTGACCGTGGCCCCGGCGCCCGGTCGGCCCGTCACCCGGTGAGCTGGTGACACACGACGACGGCCCCTCGAGATCGAGGGGCCGTCGTCGTGTGGCGTGCGTGGTGCGGACTCAGAGGACGCAGAACTCGTTGCCCTCGGGGTCGGCGAGGACGACCCACGACACGTCCGTGTCGTCTTGGCCGACCTGTGCGCGGACGGCCCCGAGCGACTCGAGCCGCGCGACCTCGTCGGCCTGCGTCGCCTCGCGGCTCTGGCCGTCGACCGGCGTCGGACGGAAGTCGAGGTGCAGACGGTTCTTGACCGTCTTGGCCTCGGGGACGCTCACGAAGAGGAGCCCCGGCAGCGTGTCGGCCGTCGGACGGATCTCGGGCTCGTCGTCGTCGACCGAGACGAACACCCACCCGAGAGCGTCGGCCCACCAACGGGCGAGCCCGGACGGGTCGCTCGCATCGACGACGACCTGCTCCCAGGCGTGGGACGAGGACGAAGAGGTCATCAGCCAGCCGGCCTCAGGCGCTCTTGTTCTGGTCGTGCTCGGTGTCGTATTCGTCGTCGAAGTCGTCGGCCCATTTGTCGACGTATTCGTCGCCGGAGTCGTTCTTCGTCGCCAACTCTTTTTCGAGTGCACCGTAGTTGGTGTCAGGGCTGAAGTACTTCAGCTCTCTGGCGACCTTGGTGTGCTTGGCTTTTTGACGGCCGCGCCCCATGCGTGACCCCCTCTGAACTCGGCCCGGAAACGGTGTCGGACGACCCGGGAACTGCCGACAGGATGCTGGTGAAAAACTGGACCGATCTTATCATGTACCCCTAGCCCCGGCTGCCGCCTCGGACGGGCATGATGGTCCGGATGACTGCAGGGGGCGAAGGCGAGCGGACGAGGGTCCTCGTGATCGGTGCGGGCCAGGCCGGGTTGTCGGTCTCGTGGTACCTGCGCCGGCTCGGACTCGAGGTGGGTCGCGATCTCGTCGTCCTCGACCGGGGCCCCGGAACCGGAGGCGCGTGGCAGCACCGCTGGGAGAGCCTGCGGCTGGGTGCCGCGCACCGGGTGCACGACCTGCCGGGCATGGCCGAGCTGGGGCTGGGGTTCGCCGACGCCGACCGGTCGGCCCCGGCGCGTGACGTCGTCGCCGACCGGTACGCCCGGTACGAGGACGCGCTCGGGCTCGACGTGCGGCGCCCGGTCGAGGTGACCGGGGTGACCGGGCTGGGCGACGGGTTCTCGGTGCGGTGGGCGGGGCGCGCCTCCTCGGGGGGCGCTCCGGCTGCGGCGACAGGGCCGGGGTTCGGCGCTCTGCGGGCCGAGGTCGTCGTGAACGCGACCGGCACCTGGGGTGCCCCGTTCGTGCCGTGGTACCCCGGGCGCGACACCTTCCGCGGGCGTCAGCTGCACACCTCGGACTACCGGGCGGCCTCCGAGCTCGAGGGGCTCGACGTCGTCGTCGTCGGCGGCGGCACGAGCGCGATCGGTTTCGTGTTGGAGCTCGACGGCGTCGCGGCCTCGACGACGTGGGTGACCCGCCGGCCGGTCGACTGGCTCGACCAGGGCGAGCTCGACGTCGAGTCGGCCGTCGCGGCGGTCGCCGCGCAGGACCGCGCGGCACGGGCGGGACAGGCCCTGCCGAGCATCGTCAGCGGGACGGGCGTGCCCCGCACCCGGCGCTTCGTGTCGGGCATCGAGCGCGGCGTGCTGGTCGAGCGGCCGATGTTCGCGACCGTCGAACCCGACGGGGTGCGGTGGGCCGACGGCACCTCCGCCCACGCGGACGCGATCGTCTGGGCGACCGGGTTCCGACCCGAGCTGCGACACCTGGCACCGCTCGGCCTGCGCTCGGCCGACGGGGGCGTGAGCGTCGAGGACGGCGCCTCCACCCTCGACCCGCGGCTGTTCTTCGCGGGCTACGGGCCGCAGGCCTCGACGATCGGGGCGAACCGGGCCGGCCGGGCGATCGCCCGTCAGGTGGTCGCGCGGTTGTCGGAGAGCGACGCCGAGCGCCGACGGCAGGGGTGACGCAGGCGATGCCCGTGCGCGGGCTCGCCCGCGTTCGGCGGGAGGGTGCGCGCACCATCGGCGGCGGGGCGAGCGGTCATGGGTGGCGGGGCGGGCGCACGGCGTGCGTGGCGGACCAGACGGCGACGGCGGCTGAGGCGGACCAGGCCTGGGGGCGGCACGAGGCGGGGTACGGCACGGGCGACGGCACCTCGCGGGCCGGGTCGCCCGAGTGGAGCTCGGGCATCCGGTAGTCGAAGGTCGGCGCCGCCGCGAGCAGGCCCTCGGCTAGCACCGCGGCCTCGTCGGCGAACCCGGCCCGGGCGAGGCCCTGCACCGCGATGGCCGTGTCGTGGGTCCAGACGCTGCCCCCGTGGTAGCTCAGGGGCCAGTAGCCGGCGCTGTCGGTCGACATCGTGCGGAGGCCGAAACCGCTGGACAGCTCGGGCGAGACGAGGCGGGAGGCGACCAGCGCCTCCTCGTCCGGGTCGAGCAGACCCGTGCCGAGCAGGTGCCCGAGGTTGCTCGTGACCGTGTCGACCGGCCGCTTGGCCGCGTCGAGGGCGATCGCCGGGTAGGCGCCCGCGTCGTCGTCGACCCAGAAGGAGGCGCGGAACCGGTCGCGCAGGCGCCCCGCCCAGTCGCGCCACGCGTCGCCGCCCGCCCGACCGAAGGCGTCGAGCAGGTCGGCCCCGTGCACGGCCGCCTCGTACGCGTAGGCCTGCACCTCGCAGAGCGCGATCGGCCCCTCGGCGAGGGTTCCGTCGCGCCACTGGACGCTGTCCCCGGAGTCCTTCCAGCCCTGGTTCGCCAAGCCGTGACCGGTCTCGTCGACGTACTCGAGCAGCAGGTCGCCGTCGCTGTCGCCCGAGTCGCGCATCCAGGCGAGGGCTGCGTCGAGGTGCGGCAGCAGTGCCTCGACCTCGGCCTGCGGCAGGCCCCAGCGCCAGGCGTCGTGCAGCAGGCAGATCCAGAGCGCGGTCGCGTCGACGGTGCCGTAGTAGAGCGGGGGCAGGCTGACGTCCTCACCGGGGATCGTCAACGTCCGTTGACGGAGTTCGTGCATGATCTTGCCCGGCTGCTCGGCCGTCCCTGGCACGTGTCGAGTGCCCTGGAGGCCCGCGAGCACCCGCAGGGTGCCCCCCGCGACCGTGAGGTCGAGGGGCAGGGTGAAGCGGGCGGCCCAGAGCGAGTCGCGGCCGAAGAGCGTGAAGAACCAGGGCGCACCTGCGGCGTAGAACACGTCGTCGGGTGCCGTCGTCGTGGTCAGCCGGAGCGCCGCCAGGTCGTCGCGGGCACGGTCGACCCAGCGGGCGAGCCGGTCGTCACGCGGTGCCGGGTCGAGGTCGGCCCAGTGCGGCGGCGTCGGCACGCCCCGGACGACGGCGTCGGGGGCGGTCGCGACCAGGTCGAGACCGACCGTCACGGAACCCCGGGCGGGGACGACGGCGACCCACTCGACGACGAGGCCGGCGGGGGTGTCCCGCACCGCGCCTCCTCGGGCCTCGAGGTCGACCCGGACTCCTTCTGCCCGCCAGGAGGCGCGGGTGCCGTCGGACGTGAGCGTCGCGTCGCGCACGGGCGCGCCCACGATCCCGGCCTTCACGTGGTCCATGGGGGAGGCGTCGGGTCGGAGGGTCGCGGCCAGGGTGACCGTGAGCTCGCGGTCGAGCCGGGAGGTGACCGTGTGGCGCTCGTGGACGCCCGTGGTCGTGACGTCACGGAGCGAGCTCAGGCGGACGTCGGGGTCGGCTCCGGCGTCGTCGAGGCCGCGCAGCAGCGACTCGAAGCGGACCGACGAGGCTCCGAGGGGCACCGTGGCCACGTGCTCGGGGACGAGGCCGTCGACGGTGACGCCGTGCCCGGCGACGAGACGCACATCGCCGAGGTAGACGCCGTGGATCGTCGCCGCGCCCATCGACCCGTCGGCGGCCGACCACGCCTGGACGGGAGCCCTCAGCACGACGGTCTCGGCGGCGAGGAACGGCTGGAGGCCGGGTGTCGGGGTCGACCGGTCGGCGTGGTCGGAATCGAGGGGGGAGGTCTGGGTCATCGGGGGCTCCTGGGGCTCCGGTTGGCGGGCGTGGGGTGCGACGGGGTGGGCGTCGCGGCGTGCATCACTCTTTGACGGCCCCGGCGCTGGCGTTCATGATGCGGCGCTGGAAGACGAAGAAGACGATGGCGACCGGGATCGTCATGACCGCGGCGGCCGCGAGCTTGATCGGGTACTGCGACCCCTGGCTCAGCTGCCCCGAGGCGAGGCTCGCGACGCCCTTGGTGAGGGTGGTCAGCTCGGGCGACTGGGTCGACACGATGAAGTGCGAGAGCTCGTTCCACGACCCCTGGAACGACAGGATGATGATCGTCACGAGGGCCGGGCGAGCCATGGGCAGGACGATCGACCAGAAGACCCGGAAGGTGCCGGCGCCGTCGATGCGCGCCTGCTCTTCGACGCTGCGCGGGATCGACTCGAAGAAGTTCTTCATGATGAAGACCCCGGCGGCGTCGGTCAGCAGCGGCACGATCATGCCCGAGTACGAGTCGTACATGCCGAGCTGGTTGATCACCAGGAACTTCGGGATGAGCAGCACGACCGTCGGCACCGCCATCACGCCGATCAGCAGCACGAAGATGACGTTGCGCCCCCGGAACTGCAGCCGCGCCAGGGCGTAGCCGGCGAGCGAGTTGAAGAAGACCCGCCCGAGCGTCACCACGATCGTCACGATCGCCGAGTTCTGGAACCAGGTCGGGAAGTCGCTGTTGAGGAACAGCTGGCGGTAGGCGGCGACCGTCGGCGTGATCGGGATCAACGCCAGCGGGTCGGAGGCCGCCTCGGGGTCGGTCTTGAACGACGTCGCCACGTTGATCAGGAACGGCAGGATGTAGATCGCCGCGATGACGATCAGCACGGCGTAGAGCACCGAGGTGCCGGCGATGCGTCGCGTGCTGCGGGGCTCGCGCCCGGCCGGGTGAGGTGGGGCCGGGGGAGGCGCGACCGGCGAGGAGGGGTTCGTCCGGTCGGCGATCGGTGCGGTCGTGGTCATCGCTCGACTCCTGTCGTGTAGAGCCGGGTGCGTCTCTTCGACACGGCCCGTTCGCGCAGCACGATGCGCTGCAGGATCGTCAAGGCGACGATGATGACGAACAGCACGAAGGCGATGGCCGCGCCGCGACCCCACTCCTGTTCGCCGAACGCCGAGGTGTACGAGAGGTAGGCGGGCGTCAGCGTGGTCTTCTGCGGGCCGCCCTGGGTGCCCGTGTAGATCTGGTCGAAGACCTGCCAGGTGCCGATGAGGCCGAGGGTGAGGACCGTGAAGAGCGTCGGTCGCAGTTGCGGCAGCGTGATGCGCCAGAAGCGCTGCCAGCCGCTCGCGCCGTCCATCATCGCGGCCTCTTGGACGTCGCCACCGAGGTTCTGCAGGGCCGCCAGGAAGAGCAGCATGAACGTGCCACTGGTGGTGAAGACGGCCATCAGGATGAACGCGGACATCGCGACCGACGGCCCGGCCAGCCAGTCCCACCAGCTGACGCCGAGGGCGGTGTGGTCGGCCAGCAGGGCCGGGGGCTGCGTGACGCCGACGACGGCGAGCAGGTTGTGCAGCACGCCGCTGGCGTCGTTGAACCACGCGGGCCCGGTGATGCCGACGAACGAGAGCAGCTTGTTCACCGCGCCGCTCTGCGAGAACAGGAACAGCCACAGGACGGTGATGGCGACCGAGCTGGTCACCGACGGGAAGTAGAACGCGGTGCGGAAGAACCCGCGGCCGCGCAGCACCTGGCGGTTCACCAACACGGCGAGCAGCAGAGCCACGGCGGTCTGGATGGGCACGACGAGGATCACGTACCAGGCGTTGTTGCGCAGGCTCAGGCCGAAGTCGCGCTCGGCCAGGCCGCCGCCGCCGAGCAGGTCTCGGTAGTTCTGCGCCCCGACGAAGCCGACGCCGGCCGCGAAGGGGGAGCCCCGGCCGGTCCAGTCCGAGACGCTGACCCAGAGGGCCATCAGGACGGGCACGGCCAGGAAGAGGCCCAGGACGATCAGCACGGGCGAGACGAACAGCCAGCCCGAGAGGCCCTCGCCGCGCGAGACGGCGCTGCGCCGGCGGGGGGCCTTGGTCGAGATCGCGGTCATGGGGACTGCCTTTCGTGCGCTGTCTCGGGTCGATGGGTCGCGCCTCCTCGGATGATCGCCGACGAGGCGCGGCCGCGGGGGAGGCGGGGAGCGGGACCGGGGAGGGACGGAGGCGCGACCGCCCTGGGGAGGACGCGTCGCGGCCCCGGCCGCCCCCGTCGGGTGGGGAGTGCGAGGCACCGCGCCGGGGGAGGCGCGGTGCCCCGAGGGTTACTGGAGGATCGCCTCGAAGTTCTTCTGCGCGGACTCGAGGATCGTCTTCGGGTCGCCGTCCTTCAGGCCGGAGAGCTGCGAGTTGAAGTCGCTGATCACGGCGGCGGACCCGTCCTGCGTGGGCGTGCCCTGGGCGAACTCGACCGAGTCGAGGAACGCGGCCTGGTCGGGGTTGTCGGACTTCCAGGTGTCGGCGGCCGACTGGATCGAGGGCATGACGCCGAACGCGTCGGCGAAGGCGAGCTGCTGGTCGGTGCTCGTCAGCTGCTCGACGAGGTCGACGGCGGCCTGCTGGTTGGGGCTGTCGGCGGCGATGCCCCAGCAGTTGGTGAACTGCAACGTGCCCTGGCCGCCGGGGCCGGCGGGCAGCTCGGCCACCTGGTACGACACGTCGGGGTAGTCGTTGGTGAGTGCGCCGGTGATCCAGTTGCCCTCGATGGTCATCGCCGCCTTGCCCGTGCCGAAGGCCTCGCCGCCCCAGCCCGCGCCGAGGTCGCTCGAGAACGCGGCGTCGCCGCTGGTCAGCAGGTCCTTCACGTAGGTCAGCGCCTCGACGTTCTCGGACGAGTCGAGCGTCGCCTCGGTGCCGTCGGCGGTGGTCACCGCGCCGCCGGCCTGCGCCATGAACGCGCCCACCCGGGCGTACTCGGGGCTGAAGGCCAGGCCCACGTGGTCGGCCGTCGTGAGCTTCGCGGCGACCGCCTTCAGCGAGTCCCAGTCGGTCGGGACGTCGGCGTCGGACAGGCCGGCCGCGGCCCACATGTCGGTGTTGATGATCAGGCCGAGGGTCGAGAAGTCCTTGGGCGCGCAGTAGAACCGGTCGTCGAGCGTGAAACTGTCGACGAGGGTCGGGAAGAAGTCGCCCTCGTTGGCGAGCTGGTCGCCGTAGGCCAGCAGGCTGCCGTTGCCGGCGAAGCCCGCGAGCGTGTCGGTCGAGACGTAGAACACGTCGGCCGGCTCGCCCGAGGCGAAGCCCTGGCTGAGCTGCTGCGGCAGGTCGGAGGCCACGCTGACCTCGGCGCCGGTGCCCGAGTCGTCGGACCAGCTCGCGACGGCGTCGGTGACGGCCTTCGTCTCGGCGTCTCCGCTCGAGCCGATCAGCACGGTCAGCGAGTCGTCGCTGCTGGTGAGGGCGCCGTCGCTCGCGGCGCCCGACCCCTCGCTGAAGCCGGAGCCGCAGGCCGTGAGAGCCAGGGCCGAGATGGTGGTGAGGGCGGCTGCTGCCGCCAGGCGGGTCGTGCGTCGTCGCATGGTGGGCCTCTCGTCGCGTCGTTGCGATGGTGCGGGTGCTGTGGTCGGGGTGTGGTGCCGGGGTGGCGCCTCGGGATGGAGCGGGGGCGGACGTGCGATTTGATCGATCAAATCCGTGTCGTCAGAGTAGGCAGGCCGCCCCGTGGGTGTCAAGACCGGGGAGCCGAGAGGCACCCGGGCGCTGGGGTAACGTGACCCGAGGCCGCCGACCGGCGCCGGGGTGGAGGGCACGATGACTCGGGTTCCGACACCGCGCCTCCCGACCGTCAGCGACGTCGCCTCGGTCGCGGGGGTGTCGCGGCAGACCGTCTCGAACGTGCTGAACGCGCCCGACATCGTCCGACCCGACACGCGGGGCCGGGTCGAGCGGGCGATCGCGGACCTCGGCTACCGGCCGCACGCGTCGGCGCGACGATTGCGCACCCGCAAGAGCTCGACCATCGGCATCCGGCTCGACCCCGTGCAGAACGGCATCTCGGGCGCGGTGCTCGACCGGTTCCTGCACGCGGTCACCGAGCAGGCCGACGCTCGCGACCACCGCATCCTGCTGTACACGGCGGCCGGGCCCGACGACGAGATCGCCCAGTTCCGCCGCCTGCTCGACGGCGCCGACGTCGACGGGTTCGTGCTCACCTCGACGTTCTTCGACGACCCGCGCACCGAATGGCTGATCGACGCCGGCGCCGACTTCGTCACCTTCGGTCGGCCCTGGGGGATCGACGACATGGGCGACCCGCAACACCGCTGGGTCGACGTCGACGGACGCGCCGGCCTCGCCTCGACGACCGACGACCTGCTCGACCGGGGTGCGACGCACGTGGCCTTCCTCGGCTGGCCTGCCGGCTCGGGCGCCGGGGACGACCGGAGGCGCGGGTGGCGCGAGGCGCTCGCGTCACGGGGCACGCTCGATCCGGCCTCGATCGACGCGCTCGACCTGGCCGTCGAGGACTCGGTGCCGCTCGCCTCGGCTGCGGTCCGGTCGGTGCTCGACGCGGGAGTCGCGGTGGACGCCGTGGTGTGCGCGAGCGACACCCTCGCGCTCGGGGCATCGGTCGTGCTGGGGTCATCGGTGCCGGTCGTGGGCTACGACGACACCCCGGTCGCCTCGGCGCTCGGCCTGTCGAGCGTCGAGCAACCGCTCGTCGACGTCGCAGGAGCCGTGCTCTCGCTGCTGCTCGACGACAGCGAGCCGCGGCACCGGCTGCTGCGGCCCCGCACCGTCTGGCGCTGACGCTCCCGGGCGCCGGCGCTACTTCTTCTTGCGGGGCGAGGTGCCGGTCGAGTTGCGGGCGGCCGAGCGGGCCTTGCGTGCGGCGGCGCCGCCTCCGCGGTTGCCGGCCGCCGAGCCCGGTGCGCGCGGGGTCTGCTTCGGGCCGGGTTTCGTGCCGTTCTGCGCGGGCTGGACGTCGAGGCCCCGCTGCACCGCGCCTCCTTCGACCGCCGCCCCGGCGCGGCCGTCCGGGCCCGCGTCGGCGCCCAGGGCCCCGCCGGCGGCGCCCGACCGGCGACCGGCCGGCTCGAGCACGCGGCGCGGCACGGGGCGGGGGCGGATCGGCTCCCCACGGCGGTCCTGGCCGGGGATCGGCCGCGATCGACGCCCGTAGAGCACCTCGGACGAGTCGAGCAGCCACGGCACGAGCGAGATCGTCACGCCGTGCACGAGCATGAGCTTCTGGCGGATGCGGCGGCTCTTGTGGTTGTGCAGCGCGGCCTCCCACCAGTGGCCGACGATGTAGATGGGCGTGTAGACCGTGACGACCTCGCTGCCGTGCTCTTCACGGTGGGCCTTGATGTACTTGATCAGCGGCATGCTGATGTCGCGGTACGGCGAGGCGACGATGCGCAGGGGCACCTCGATGTCCTGCTCGGCCCACTGACGCTGCAGGAGCGCCGTTGCTTCGTCGTCGATGCCCACGTGGATCGCCTCGAGCGACTCGTGGCGTGCGGCGATGGCGTAGTCGAGGGCCTTCAGCACGGGCTTCTGCATGGTGCCGACCAGCACGATCGCGTGGTCGCCGTGCGAGCCGAACTGCGTCGTGGCGTCGGGCTCGATCTCGACGAGCACGTCCCGGTAGTAGCGGTTCACGCCGAGCATCAGCACGAAGAGGATCGGCATGATGACGAACACCAGCCAGGCGCCGTGCGTGAACTTGGTCACCGTCACGACGATCAACACCGACGCCGTGAGCAGGGCGCCGAAGGCGTTGATGCCGCGGGCGCGGTACACCGCTCCACGGTCGGCGCATCCCTCGCGCAGCATGCGGGTCCAGTGGACGACCATGCCGGTCTGGCCGAGCGTGAACGAGACGAAGACGCCGATGATGTACAGCTGGATCAGCCCGGTGACGCTGGCCTGGTAGACGAGCAGGATGGCGCAGGCCACCAGCGCCAGCACGATCACGCCGTTCGAGTAGATCAGTCGGTCGCCGCGCGTGTTGAGCGCCTTGGGGGCGTACTGGTCGCGGGCCAGGATCGACCCGAGCAAGGGGAACCCGTTGAAGGCCGTGTTCGCCGCCAGCAACAGCACCGCCGCGGTGCAGGCCTGGATCACGTAGAAGGGGATGCCGAACAGCGACCCGCCGAAGACCGCGCTCGCGATCTGCGCGACGAGGCTGCGCTGCGGCGTGGTGGCGCAGTCGACGAACCCCTGGAGGTCGCAGGCGTCCTCGGCGTAGTGCACCTTCGCGATCAAGGCGACGGCGACGAGGCCGGCGAACAGGACGATGGCGATGCTGCCCATCAGCACGAGGGTCTTCTGGGCGTTCTGCACCTTGGGCCGCCGGAACGCGGGCACGCCGTTGGCGATCGCCTCGACGCCGGTCAGGGCCGAGCAGCCGCTCGAGAACGCCCGCAGCAACAGCAGGATGAAGGCGGCCTGCGTCAGCTGGTCGGCCTGCACCGTGTACTCGGCGCTCTCGGCGACGGGCGGGTCGCCGAGGGCGGTGCGCACCAGGGCGATGACGATCATGACGAAGACGCTCGACACGAAGAGGTAGGTGGGGATCGCGAAGGCCTTGCTCGACTCGCGCACGCCCCGGAGGTTGACGGCCGCCAGCAGGACGACGAAGAAGATCGCGAGCTCGACGCGCACCGGCGCCAGTTCGGGAACAGCCGAGATGATGTTGTCCACGCCCGAGGCGACCGACACGGCCACCGTCATGACGTAGTCCACGAGCAGCGCCGAGGCGACCACGAGCCCGGCCTTCTCGCCGAGGTTCTTGTGGGCGACCTCGTAGTCGCCGCCGCCCGACGGGTACGCCTTGATCAGCTGACGGTACGGACGCCACCACGACCAGCAGCAGGACGACGACCGCGACGGCCACCCACGGCGCGAGGGTCAGGAACCCGAGGCCGCCGATCAGCAGGATCATCAGCAGTTCTTGCGGCGCGTAGGCCACCGAGCTGAGCGGGTCGCTGGCGAAGATCGGTAGTGCGAGGTGCTTCGGGAGCAGCTGCCCCTCGAGCTTCTCCGAGGGGAGGGGTTCACCGATCAGCCAACGCTTCGGCGACCGGGTGTCGTTGGTCACGAGCGGCGACTCTACTCCCGTGCGAGGGCCTGTCAACTTCGCTCGTGGACGATTTATTCCCGGTCAGCGAGGGTCGGTCCGAACTGGTTCGTACCGGCCGCGGCTCAGGCGGGCGAGGAGGCGCGGGCCGGGGCGACCACGGAGGTCGCCACCCGGCGCCGGGCGAAGAGCGGCAACGTGATCGCCACGAGCGGGCCGATGAGCAGGGCCTCGGCCGCCGTGCCGATGCCGACCTGTCCGCCGAGCAGCCACCCCGCGGCGAGGACCGTGAGTTCGATGACGGTGCGCGTGACGCCCACCCGCCAGCCCAACCGGGCGTGGAGGCCGAGCATGAGCCCGTCGCGAGGGCCCGGCCCGAAGTCGGCTCCGATGTAGAGGCCGCTCGCGACGGCGAGCAACAGCAGGCCGCCCGCGAAGGTCAGGCCTTGTGCCCACCACTCGGTCTGCTGCGGCAGGACGCGCAGGCCGAGGTCGGCGACCGGACCGATCATCAGGGTGTTGGCGATCGTGCCGAAGCGGGGTCGCTGGCGCAGGGGGATCCAGAGCAGGAGCACGACGAGGCTCGTGACGAACGTGACGGTGCCGAACGTCAGCCCGGTGTGGCGGACGAGCCCCTGTGACAGCACGTCCCACGGGGCGACGCCGATGCCCGCGCGGACCATGAGGGCGATGGCGAAGCCGTAGGCGGTGAGGCCGACGAACAATTGCAGCAGGCGACGCGAGAGGAGCATGGGGTCGATCCAATCGCTCGACTGGCCTGGTGGCAAGGGTCCAATCCGCCTAGGGTGGCCGCGTGACCAACCTCGACCACGGTGCCACCACGGTCTCGTCGCGGGCGCTCGGCGTCCTGCTCGACTCGTGGCGCGCCTCCTCGGTTCCCGGCTACCTGGCGCTCGCCGACCGCATCCGCCTGCTCGTGCTCGACGGCCGGCTGCCGGTCGGCACGCGCCTGCCGTCCGAACGCGACCTCTGCGCGCACCTCGGGGTCAGTCGCACGACCGTGGCCGCGGCCTACGCCGCCCTCCGCGACTCGGGGCACGTCGACAGCGTGCGGGGCAGCGGCAGCGTCGTCCGGCTGCCGGCCCGCGCCTCGGTGCCGCGTCCGACGACGACGGAGGGGCTGCTCGACCTGACGAAGGCGGCGCTGCCCGCGGTCGACGGCATCGCCGAGGCGGCGCAGCGGGCGGCGGGGCGGCTCGGAGCGTACCTGGACGACCCGGGCTACGACCCGGTCGGGCGGCCGGTGCTGCGCGAGGCGATCGCCGAACGGTACCGACGGCGGGGGCTCGAGACGAGTGCCGACCAGATCGTCGTGACCCTCGGGGCGCAGCACGCGATCGCGCTGCTCGCCCGCGTGCTGGTCTCGCGCGGCGACCGGGCCGTCGTCGAGGCGCCCGGCTACCCGCACGCCTTCGAGGCCCTCCGCGGCGCCGGCGCCCGCCTGGTGCCGGTCAGCGTCACCGTCGACGACGGCTGGGACGAAGCGGCGCTGATGCAGACCCTGCGGCGCACGAGCCCGCCGGTGGCCTACCTGATGCCCGACTTCCACAACCCCACGGGCGCGACGATGCCCGCCGACCAGCGGGCGCGCGTGCTCGAGGCGGCGGCCGCCGAGGGCACCGTCGTGATCGCCGACGAGACCATGGCCGAGATGGCGATCGACGACCGTCGCGACGCCCCCTCGCCGATGGCCGCGTACGGACGCGCGGTCACGATCGGCTCGGTCGGCAAGTCGCTCTGGGGTGGGCTGCGCATCGGCTGGATCCGTGCCGAGCGCCCGCTCGTCGAGCGGCTCGTGCGCGCCCGCTCGGCGGGCGACCTGGGCACCCCCGTGCTCGAGCAGCTGGTGGTCGCCGAGCTGCTCGGCGACTTCGACCGCGTGCTGGAGGCGCGGGCCGGCCACCTGAGACGAGGTCGCGACCGCGTCGTCCACGGCCTGAGGGAGGCGTTCCCGTCGTGGCAGGTGCCGTCGCCGGCGGGCGGCCTCACCACCTGGGTGGGGCTCGGGGCGCCGGTCAGTTCGCAACTCACCCTCGCGGCCCGCCGGGAGGGCCTGCTGCTCGCGGCCGGCCCGGTGTTCGGCATCGACGGGGCGTTCGAGCGGTTCCTCCGCGTGCCGTTCTCGTACGCCGACAGCGACACCGACCGGGCGCTCGCCGCCCTGCGCGCGGCGTGGGACGGGGTCGACGGGGTGCAGGCGCCGACCTCGCCCCTGCTGGCCGAGGTCGTCTGAGCCGGGTCGTGCGATGGGCTCGTCCCCGTCACGGTGACCAGGCAGGGATCTGCACAGCGTGAAAGGAACCGCCGCCAGTTCCCAGAGAGGCTGGTGACAATGGAGGTGCGGTGCACGTCGTTCACCGCGCCTCCTCCGCTCTCCCTCTCACCACCGGAGCACCGTGCACCTGCTGTCCGTCTTCAGCCTGCGCAACCGCGCGCTGATCGCCCTCGTCACCATCGTCGTCGCCGTCTTCGGCGGCATCGCCCTCACCTCGCTCAAGCAAGAGCTCGCGCCCAACGTGCAGTTCCCGCAGATCGCGATCGTCAGCTCGTACCCGGGGGCCACGCCCGAGGTCGTCAACGAGGACGTCTCGACCCCGATCGAACAGGCCGTCCAGATCATCCCCGGGCTCGAGGGCACCTCGGCGACCTCGAGCACCTCGCAGAGCACGGTCTCGGCGGAGTTCACCTACGGCACCGACCTCGACTCGGCCGAGCAGAAGATCCAGTCGGCGATCAACCGGCTCTCGCTGCCCGACTCCGTCGACACCCAGGTGGTCACGGGCAGCCTCGACGACCTGCCCGTCATCCAGATCGCCGTCACCGGCTACGACTCGGCCGACTCGCAGGCCCTCGTCGACCGGCTGACCACCGTCACGGTGCCCGACCTGCAGAAGCTCGACGGCGTCCGCGAGGCCTCGATCTACGGCGACGCCGGCCAACGCGTCACCATCTCGCCCGACCAGACGGCGCTCGCCGCCGCGGGGCTGACCACGGCCGCCTTCCAGGACGCCCTCGACGCCAACGGCACGCTGATCCCCGGCGGTACCCTCACGCAGGACGGCAAGACGCTGTCCATCCAGGCCGGTCAGAGACTCACGAGCGTCGACGAGATCCGCGCCCTGCCGCTCCTCGGCGGCACCTCGGCCACGACGATCGGCGACGTCGCCGACGTGCAGCTGACCGGCGCACCCGTCACCTCGATCAGCCGCGTCGACGGGCAGGACGCCCTCACGGTCGCCATCACCAAGACCCTCGACGCCAACACCGTCGACGTGTCGCAGACCGTGCGCGACGCCATCCCGGGCCTCGCCTCCGACCTGGGTGACGGCGTGGAGCTGTCGGTGGTGTTCGACCAGGCGCCGTTCATCCAGCAGTCGATCGACGCGCTCGCCGAAGAGGGGCTGCTCGGCCTCGTGTTCGCCGTGATCGTCATCCTGGTCTTCCTGCTGTCGATCCGGTCGACCATCGTCACCGCCATCAGCATCCCGACGAGCGTGCTCATCACGTTCATCGGGCTGCAGGCGGCGGACTACACCCTGAACATCCTGACCCTGGGTGCGCTGACGATCGCGATCGGCCGCGTGGTCGACGACTCGATCGTCGTCATCGAGAACATCAAGCGGCACCTCACCGCGGGCGTCGACCGGCTCGAAGCGATCAAGGTCGGCGTCCGCGAGGTGGCGGGTGCCATCACCGCGTCCACGGTCACGACCGTCGTGGTCTTCCTGCCGCTGGCCTTCGTCGGCAACATCACCGGCGAGCTGTTCCGGCCGTTCGCCCTGACGGTCACCATCGCGCTCGTCGCGTCGCTCTTCGTCGCGCTGACGATCGTGCCCGTGCTGGCGTACTGGTTCCTCCGGGCACCGAAGGCCCACAAGCATGCCCCGGGGGGCGAGACCGCCGCCGTCGAGGGGGCGACGGTCGAGTCGTTGACGACCCGCGCCTCCGACCCGTCCGACACCCGGCCGCTCGACCGCCTGCGTCGCGCGTACGTCCCGGTGCTGCGCGGCACCCTGCAGCGTCCGGTCGTGACGATCCTCGTGGCGTTGCTCATCCTCGTGGGCACGGGCGCCGTCATCCCCTTCATGAAGACGAACTTCCTCGGGGCGAGCGGTCAGAACACCTTCAGCGTCACGCAGACCCTGCCGCCCGCGTCGAGCCTGCAGACGCAGTCCGACGCCGCCGACCGGGTCGAGCAGGTGCTCGAGGGCGTCGACGGCATCGAGACGGTGCAGCTGACCATCGGCTCGAGCGGGACGTCGATCGCGAGCTTCCTCGGAGGATCGGGCGACAGCACCGTCACCTACTCGATCACCACCGACGAGAGCGCCGACCAGGACGCCCTGCAGGCCGACGTCCGGTCGCGGCTGGACGACGTCACGGACGCGGGCGAGATCGAGGTCTCGGCGTCGAGCGGGTTCGGCACGAGCAACGACATCACCGTCGACGTCACGGCACCCGACCCCGACAGCCTGCAGACCGCGACGGACGCCGTGCTGAAGAAGGTGCAGGGGCTTCCCGGCACCGCCGAGGCCAGCTCCAACCTGCAGGCGGCCCAGCCGGTCATCGGCGTGCAGGTCGACCGCGTCGCGGCCGCGG
Organism: Frigoribacterium sp. SL97; assembly: GCF_026625765.1. Taxonomy (NCBI): domain Bacteria; kingdom Bacillati; phylum Actinomycetota; class Actinomycetes; order Micrococcales; family Microbacteriaceae; genus Frigoribacterium; species Frigoribacterium sp. SL97. Next base: position 3,667,401 of record NZ_CP113062.1, on the reverse strand, counting down.
CCCTCGGCTACAGCGAGGTCGCCGTGGGGGGCATCGTGTCGCAGGCCATCCAGCCCTTCCGGGTGGGGTCGCTCGAGATCGACGACAGCTCGGTCGACGTCTACACGGTCGACCCGACGCCGCCGGCGACCATCGACGAGCTGAAGGCCCTCGAGCTGCCGAGCCCGACCGGGCCCGTGCGCCTCGACTCCATCGCCACGGTCGAGCAGACGACCGGGCCGACCTCCGTCACGACGACCGACGCGGTGCGTTCGGCGACCGTGACGATCACGCCGTCGAGCGACGACCTCTCGGCCGCCGGCACCGAGGTGTCCGACGCCGTGGCCGCCGTCGACCTGCCCGACGGGACCGACGCGACCATCGGCGGGGCGACGGCCGACCAGGCCAACGCCTTCTCGCAGCTCGGTCTCGCCGTGCTGATCGCGATCCTGATCGTCTACATCGTGATGGTGGCGACGTTCCGCAGCCTGATCCAGCCGTTGCTGCTGCTCGTGTCGATCCCGTTCGCGGCGACCGGGGCGATCCTTTTGCAGCTCGCCTCGGGGGTGCCGCTCGGGGTGGCGTCGCTGATCGGCGTGCTCATGCTCGTCGGCATCGTGGTGACCAACGCCATCGTTCTGATCGACCTCGTGAACCAGTACCGCGAGAAGGGTCTGCGCGTGCGCGAGGCGCTGCTCGAGGGAGCGTCGCGGCGGTTGCGGCCGATCCTCATGACGGCGGCGGCCACGATCTTCGCGCTCACCCCGATGGCGCTCGGCGTGACCGGGCACGGCGGCTTCATCTCGCAGCCGCTCGCCATCGTCGTGATCGGCGGGCTCGTGTCGTCCACCCTGCTGACGCTCGTGGTGCTGCCCGTCATCTACTACCTGTTCGAGCGCATCGGCGAACGCCGGGCCGATCGACGGGCGGCGGAGTCGGGCGAGGGCGCCGAGGCGGCCGAGGGCGCCGAGACGGCTGCTGCCCGGGTGTGACCTCGGCCGGCGGGCTCCGGCCGCCGACCGACCGGAGGAGGCGGGGCTTCCGGTTCGGGGGAGGCTCGGGTATCGTAGGTGGGTCGGCTCAAGACACCGCGCCTGTGGCGCGAGCACATCGGCACCTGGTGGTGCCGATCATGCACAGCTTTGAACAGCACGAGGGTTTGTAAGTCTTGTGGGCCGGATTCCCGTCGAGTCACGACGGGATGAATTCACGATTGTGAACGGTCCTGGTCAATGGCTGCCCGGGTATTTCTTCGCGTCATCTCTGACAAGCCCGGAAAGAACTCCTCCATGTCTCCTTACGACAACTCCCGCCCGCGCACCGACCGCACCGGTGGTGCCCCCAAGGCCGGCTCGAAGAGCCCCAAGCACCGTGGCCACCGCGCCGACGAGGCCGGGGCCCCTGCCCCCAAGAAGCGCTGGGACGCCAGCGAGCGCGCCGACCGCGGACGCCGCGAGTTCGGCACCCGTGACGGCGGCGGCAACCGTGCCCCCGGCGCGGCCCGCTCCGACGACCGCCGCCCCAACTGGGAGCCCCGCGAGAAGCCGGCCGGCGGCAACCGCTTCGGCAACCGCGACTTCGACAGCCGCAACGGCGAGCGTGGCCGCGACGCCGCTCCCCGCTTCGGCCGTGACGGTGGTCGCGAGGCCGCCCGCGGCTACGGCCGCGACGGTGGCCGCGACGCCGCCCGGGGCTCCGACCGTGGACCCCGCTCGTGGGACCGCTCGGACCGCCCGGCACGCGACGACCGCGCCCCCCGCGACGACCGCGGCGCCCGCAGCTACGACCGCAGCGACCGCCCGGCCCGCGACGATCGTGCCCCTCGTTCGTTCGACCGCAGCGATCGCCCGGCTCGCGACGACCGTGCCCCTCGTTCGTACGACCGGAACGACCGCCCGGCGCGCGACGACCGCGCCCCTCGTTCGTTCGACCGCAGCGACCGCCCGGCGCGCGACGACCGCGCCCAGCGTTCGTACGGTGACCGTCCCGAGCGCGGGGGCCGCGCCTCCGGTGGTGTCGACCGTGACGCCCGCCCCGCCCGCAGCTTCGACCGCAGCGACCGCCCGGCGCGCGACGACCGCGCGCCCCGCAGCTTCGACCGCAGCGACCGCCCGGCACGCGTCGGCGACCGCTCGAGCGACTTCTACCCCAAGCGCGACGCGGCGACCCACTACTCGCCCGAGGACGACGTCAAGCTCGAGAAGCTCAAGGCCGAGGTCGTCACCGCGGCCGACGTCGAGGGCGTGAGCTTCGGCGACCTGGGCCTCGGCGACAACATCGAGCGTCAGCTGGCCTCGATGGGTGCCGCGGCTCCCTTCGCGATCCAGGCCGCGACGATCCCCGACGTGCTCGCCGGTCGTGACGTGCTCGGCCGTGGCCGCACGGGCTCGGGCAAGACGATCGCCTTCGGCGCGCCGCTGGTCGAGAAGCTGATGGAGAACAACGGCGCGAAGAACCGCAAGATGGGCCGCAAGCCCCGCGCGCTGATCCTCGCCCCGACCCGTGAGCTCGCCATGCAGATCGACCGCACCGTGCAGCCCATCGCCCGCTCGGTCGGCCTGTTCACCACGCAGGTCTACGGCGGCGTGCCCCAGCAGCGCCAGGTCGGTGCGCTCAACCGCGGCGTCGACATCGTGATCGGCACCCCCGGCCGCATCGAGGACCTCATCGACCAGGGTCGTCTCGACCTGAGCGAGGTCGTCGTGACCGTGCTCGACGAGGCCGACCACATGTGCGACCTCGGGTTCCTCGAGCCGGTGCAGCGCATCATCCGCGAGACCGCGACGGTCCGCCCCGACGGCGCCCGCGCCCAGAAGCTGCTCTTCAGTGCGACGCTCGACAAGGGCGTGGCGAAGCTTGTCGACGAGTTCCTGGTCGACCCGGCCGTCCACGAGGTCGCCGGCGAGGACCAGGCCAGCGCCACGATCGACCACCGCGTGCTCCTGATCGAGCAGCGCGACAAGACCGCGGTCATCGAGCAGCTCGCCTCGGGCGGCGGCAAGACCCTGGTCTTCGCCCGCACCCGCGCCTTCGCCGAGCAGCTCGCCGACCAGCTCGAGGACGCCGGCATCCGCTCGACGAGCCTGCACGGCGACCTGAACCAGGCCCGCCGCACGCGCAACCTGCAGCTGCTCACGAGCGGCAAGGTCAACGTGCTCGTCGCGACCGACGTCGCCGCCCGCGGCATCCACGTCGACGACATCGAGCTCGTCGTCCAGGCCGACATGCCCGACGAGTACAAGACCTACATGCACCGCTCGGGCCGCACCGGCCGCGCGGGCAAGGAGGGCACCGTCGTCACGCTCATCACGCGTCAGCGCCGCCGTCGCATGGAAGAGCTGCTCGACCGCGCCGAGATCGACGCCGAGATGATCGAGGCCCGCTCCGGCGACCGCCTGATCGACGAGCTCGCGGGAGTGCGGGCGTAGCGAGCCCTCCTCGGGGGCTCACACCGCGCCTCCTGCTCTCGGACCCCGTTCCGGACGACGGACCCCGCATCGCGTGGGTGCATCGTCCGGAACGGGGTTCTTCGTCGTGCGGGCGCCGTGCGAGGCAGACGAGCCGAGGAGGCGCGCCGCCGGCCCGCGGCGGACGTCCCGTGGACGGGGGCGCGGCGGGCAGGCCGCACGCCCCCTAGTCTCTCGATGTGCCCCCGATCCGCGACCGCCCCGGCCTGCTGCGCGTGCGCCTGGAGAACCGGAGGCGCTGGCACGTCGTCGACCCGTCGCTCGACGCGGCGGCGGCCGAGGCGGCGGTGGCCGAGCTGCGGCGGCGGAACGCGGGGACGTACGTCGGGCCGGTGCGGAGGGTGGTGCGGTACGCGCCGCTGCTCGCGTTCGTGCTGGTGGTCGTGGCGGGTGGCGCGGGCATCGACGACGTGGTCGATGCGTTGCAGCTGACCGAGGCGCTTGCGGAGGGGACCGTCAACCTCGTCGGCGGGATCGTCCTGTTCGGCGCCGCTGGTCTCGCCGCGAGGGGGGTGTGGGCGGTGACGACTCCCGACCTGCCGGTACCGGTCACGGCGCCCGGCATCGTCGAGGTGGACGACGACGTACTCGGGTGGGTCACCGACGAGACGCTCGCCTCGGACGTGTGGCGACTGAACGAGGCCGTGTCGTTGTACACGGAACTCGTCGAGGCCTCGTGGACGGTCGAGGAACTCCTCCACGGGTACGTCGACGTGGACGGCGACGGAGCACTGGAATTCGTGGGCGACCCGGGACCTCAGCTCGAGTTCCCACTCGACCGCCGCACGGACGCCCGGCCGCTCGTCGCCCTCAGCTCGGCGATCGGCGACGCCGCCGAGGCGCTCCGGGTCGTCGCGGGACCGCTGGGGTTCGACCCCGACCCCGTGCTCATGAGGGACGACGCGGCATGACGGCCTTCGTGAGCGTCGCCCGCGCAGGCGACGAGACCCATTACCTCGTCACCGATCCGTCCGTCCCTCTCGACGTCGCCTTGGAGGTCGTGCGTCGCCGGGCCTTCGTCTCGAACGGTTCGGCGGGCAGGCGCGTGGCCTCTTGGGCAGGCGTGGCGCTCGGGGTGGCCGTCGCCTGGTGGCTCGCCTGGGACGTGGCGGGCTGGCGGGAACCACCGTCCTTCGTCGTGCCCGCGGCCGCCGGAGCATCCGCGGGCGCGGCGACGTCGGCGGGTCTCCGTGCCCTCGCCCGCTGGATCGGCGGGCTCGGGACGCGCGGACGGGTGCGTGCCGGGCATCGCTCACGAGCAGAGACGCCCGGCGTCCTCGAGTACGTGCCCGTCGAGGTGCGGCAGTGGGCGGAAGCCGGGCACGCCCCCGTGGCGGACGTCGTGGACCTCGCCAGAGCCTGCGTGGCCACGCGATCCGCGCTCACGTCGATCGAGTTGTGGCGCGAGGCGACGTCCGACGGCAGCTGGCCACACGCGGACGCCGTCGTCGGTCCGGTGCTCGCCGCCGAGTACGAGGCGCGCCGGGCCGAGCTCGACAAACTGGCCGCGCGGCTCGGATTCACGGTGCCGACCGACTTCCCGTCGTCCCTCGAGGACTGAACCCGCGCCTCCTGCGTTGGTGAGACCCCGGAAAGTCGTCGAGACACCCGCGCGCGCAAGAGGGTCTCGGCGGATTGCTGGCATTCGGTGGGGCGGCCGGCAGCCGGGCGGCTAGCGGCGGTCGAGCAGGCCGCGCACGTAGGAGGCCTGGCCGAGGTGCTGCACGCAGTCGTTGAGGATGCTGACGAGACGGGCGCCGGCCGTGACCGGAGGGTCCCAGGCCTCGTCGACCACGTCGTCGTACGAGGCGCCGTCGAGGTCGTCGAGGTAGCCGCGCGTCCGCAGCGTCACGGCCTCGAGGTAGCCGATCAACAGCTCGGCGTCGACCCGCACCGCGGCCACGTCGGCCGGGGACATGCCGTAGCCCATCTCGGCGGGCGAGAACGGCAGCGCGAACGACTCGGCCCAGCCGTCGGCCGTCCAGACCTGCTCCGACGCGGCGAGGTCGGCGATCTGGACGTCCTGCCCCCGCGCGGTGTGCCAGACGAGCCAGGCGATCGTGTTCGCCTCGTCGTCGGGGCGCCAGGCGAGGTCGTCGACCGAGAGGTCGGCGACCGCCCGCACGGCGATGGCGGGGAGGCGCGAGAAGGCTTCGACGAGGACGTCCGAGGGGGTCATCGACCCACCCTACGACCGGCCGCGTGCGCCCGTGCAGGTCGCGCGGACCATCCCGACGCCACATCGGTGGTTCGACCCGGCGGTGGCGGTGGCGGCGGCGGTGGCGGCGGGGGTCGCTCAGCCGACGGCGTCGTCGCCGGCCGCCGCGCGCGTCAACGAGTCGCCGATCGCGCGCATCGCCGCCGCGAGGAAGTCGAGGTGGTTCGGGTCGACCGCGTCGCGGAACGCCCGGCGGTAGAAGTCGTGGATCTGGTCGATCGCCTCGCGCCCGGCCGGGGCCAGTTCGAGCAGCACGCTCCGCCGGTCGGAGGGGTGCGGCTGGCGCGAGATGTACCTGCCGCTCTCGAGCCGGTCGACCAGGCTGGTCGTCGCCCCGGTCGACAGCTCGAGGAACTCGGCGGCGCGCTTCGGGGTCGTGTCGTGGTCGGTGGCGATGAAGGTCAGGCAGCGGAGGTCGGTGGTGCCCATGCCGAAGTGGTCGGCGACGACCTTCTGCACGCGCTCGCCCTGTCGCTGCAGCGACGCGTACGCCGAGAGCACGAGGGTCACGTCGAACTGGCCCTCGTCGTCGAGGGGCGGAAGGGAGCCGGCGGGCGGCTGAGGGGAGACGTCGGACATGGTGGGCTCTCTGCTGGCGGGACGGCGACGCGAGGACGGAGCGAAGACGAGGAGGCGCGGCGACGGACGCCACGGAGGCCACGATACCTCGCCGAGTGAGTTGTTCGAGCTTCGAATCACCCGCCTCCGTGCAGCGAATGCCCAGCGCTCGGTCGTTGCCTTCCCCTTGTCGGGCGAGTATCTTCAAGTCCAAGCAACTCGACGGCGGTATCGTCGCTCGAGCAGCTCGACCCGCCGCCGATGGTTCTCCCCTGTGATCGGCGGCGGCCCGCACGGCCCGTGGCCCTGCGCGGATCGGGTGGTGGTCGACCGTGAATCGACCGCCACCTCCCAGGGGCGGAGGCGGCCCGACCGCCCCCGCCCCGGGGCGCCGCCCCTACCTCGCGATCGGGTTCGCCAGCGTCCCGGCGAAGATCAGCGACGACGACTGCGCCGCGAGGTCGACCATCTGGCGCGTGTCGCGCAGCTGCAGCCGGTTGAGGCAGGAGTGGTCGAAGCGCGCCGCCCGCAGGTCGACCGACCCCGGCAGGTCGGGGTGCTCGTCGGCGTGCCGTTCGACGCACTCGGCCACGAGCGCCCAGAACCGGGCCGCGGGCAGCACGCCGTCGCCGTCGAGGATGGCGGCCAGGTGTCGGAACACCCCGTCGAACACGTCCGTGAACACCGCCAACGCCTTCTCGCGGTCGTCGACCGGGTGCACGGTCCGCCGCACCGCCTCGGGGACCTCGCGCGGGGCGACGACGACGATCTCCTCGCCGATGTCCTTCATGAACGCGGCCGTCGGCACGCACCCCTCGAGCACGAGGATGACGTTCTCGCCGTGCGGCATGAACGCCAGGTCGTGCGCCCGCAGGCAGTGCACCACCGGTCGGAGGTAGGCGTGCAGGTACGACCGCAGCCAGTCCTCGGCCGAGAGCCCCGAGGCCTTCACGAGGGCCGAGGCGAGTGCGTCGCCGGCGCCGTCGCGGTGCAGCAGCGCCGCCATCGTGGCGAGCCGCTCACCCGGGCCGACCAGCGGCACCGGGCTCTCGCGCCAGAGCGCGGCGATCATCTTCCGGTGCGGCGACGACGTCGTCGTCAGGTGGTAGGCGTCACCGGTGTAGCCGACGGAGGCGCGCTCCCTCAGGACCCGGAACCGCGCCTCCTGCAGGGTCGCGTCGGTGTGCACGAGGTCGTGCACCCAGTCGTTGATCGCGGGCGTCGGCCTCATGTAGGCCGGCGAGAGACCGCGGACGAAGCCCATGTTCTGGATCGCCAGCGCCGTCTTGACGTAGTGCCGGTCGGGCCGGCTGCGGTTCGCGAAGGTGCGGATCGACTGCTGCGCCTGGTACGTGTCGTCGCCCTCGCCGAGCAGCACGAGATCACGCCGGGCGACGTCGGGGGCGAACGAGATCGAGACGCGGTGCTGCCACTGCCACGGGTGCACCGGCAGGTAGTGGAACCCCGCCGGGTCGAGGCCCTTCGCGGCGAGGGTCGCGTCGAACCGGGCGACGGTCGAGGGGCCCAGCTCGGCCTGCCACAGCGTCCTCTCGTCGAGTCCTGCCCCGAGTGCGAGGTGCGTCACCGACCGACGCGCCGCCAACCAGACCAGCCGGACGGGAGCCGCGGCCTCGGGGGCGAACGCGTGGAACTCGTCGAGTCCGAGGCCGATGCGCCCGGCGTTCGCGACGAAGCCCGGGTGCCCCTCGGTCATCGCCGCCTCGACCGTCTGGAAGTCCGCGGTGGTCAACCGCTCGGCGGTCGGGCCGCCCCGGTGACGTTTGTAGGCGGCGCTCGCCAGGGTCGACGAGACCTCCTCGAGGTAGGTGGCGAGCAGCGACTCGGGGATGCCGAGCAGGTCGTCCAGCTCGACGACCAACGCGAGGGCGTCGAGGGGCTCGGGGCGGTCGTCGATCGTGCGGGTGACCGTCGTGTCGTCGATCGCCCAGTGCTCGAGGGTCAGCCGGCGGGCCGTGAACCGGTAGTCGATCCGGTGGCCGTCGTGGTCGAGGGCGACCCGCCAGGCGCCGTCCGTCGCAGCGGCGTCGGCGTCGTCGTCGTCGACTGCGGGGGCGGTCGCGGCGTCGTCGTCGGCCACCGGGGCGATCAGCCGCTCGTGGGCGAACTCGCTCAACGCCTTGGTCACCAGGTGCCGATGAGCCCAGTCCACGGGGCCGGGCGCGAGGTGCGCCGCCGCCCGGTCGTGTCGCGTCAGGACCGAGAGTCGCGCCGTCTTGTCGGGCAGCTCGACGTCGCCGAGTGCCCGGAACCCCACCTCGTCGTTCTTCGCCGCGATGCGGTCGTTGGTCACGTCGGGCTCGACGACGATGCGCCTCGCCCGCTCGATCTCGAAGACGAAGTCGACGACGCTCGCCATGACGGCGCTGGTCAGGCCGTGCACCCGCTGCCCGCGCGGGGGAGCGACGAGCAGGTGCATGCCCACGTCTCCGGGCTCGGCGTCGTGCACCTCGGTCAGCAGCACCTCGGCCGGGTCGTAGGTCTCGACGAAGAACGTCGGCTCGCCGTCGACCCGCCCGAGCCAGGCCTGCTGGTGCGGGTCGGCGTCGATCGCGGCCAGGTAGGCGCGCACCTCGTCGGTGCTCAGGCCCGCCATCTGCCAGGCGGCCGATGCCGGGTGCGCCAACCACCGGCGGAGGCAGACGGCGTAGGGGTCCGCGGCGAACGGCTCGATCGTGACGAGCCCGCAGGAGGCGCGGCGCGAGAACGCCACGCCCGTCGCCCCCTCGTCGGTGCGGGACGGCGCTGCGGGTGCCGCGGGCGCTGCGGGCGAGGCTGCTGGCGCGAGTTCGGGCGCGAGCGCCTCGGTGTCGTGGGTGGTGCTCATCGGGTGACCCGCGCCTCCTCGGTCGGTGTCGGTGTCGCTGTCGGTGTCGCGGTCGATGTCGGCCCGTCGGGCCGGCCGAAGGTCTGGAAGGCGATGCGGCGCTCGATCGGGTAGATCTCGCGGCCGGTGATCGAGGCGATGATGCTCGAGTTGCGCCAGGCGCCGAAGCCGAGGTCGGGGGCGGTGAGGCCGTGGGTGTGCTCCTCGGCGTTCTGGACGAACAGCCGTCCCCGGCCCCCGTCGATCGAGTAGTCCCGGGCCACGGCGAGGCGGCCGAGGTCGTCCCGGTCGACGCGATCGCCGAGGGCGTCGAGGAACGACGGCAGTCGTGCGGCGTAGCCCGTCGCGACGACGAGCGCGTCCGTGCGGCGGGTGGTCGTCGTGCCGAGCTGCGCGTGCCGGACCGTGATCTCGAGCTGCTCGTCGGCGTCGACCCACCGGGCGTCGACCAGCTCGGTCTCGGTCAGCAGGGTCGAGTCGACCGGCCCGTCGACGCTCAGCCGGTAGAGCGTGTCGTACACGTCGTCGACGAGGTCGCCGCTGATGCCCTTGTAGAGGCTGCGCTGTTCGCGGCCGAGGCGGTCGCGGGTCTCGCGCGGCAGCGAGTGGAAGTGGTCGGTGTACTCGGGGCTCGTGAGCTCGAGCGTGAGCTTCGTGTACTCCATCGGGAAGAACCGCGGCGAACGGGTGACCCAGTCGAGCCGGTGCCCCGGTCGGTCGCCGACGCGGGTCGTGTCGAGCAGGTCGCGGTAGATCTCGGCGGCCGACTGCCCGCTGCCGACGATCGTCACCGAGTCGGCGGCGCGCAGGCGGTCGCGGGCCGTCAGGTAGTCGGCGCTGTGCACGACCCGGCCGTGGGTGTCGCCCCGGCCGTGGGCGTCGCCCCGGTCGGCGAGGCGCTGCAGCGGCTCGGGGAGGCGCGGCTCGGTGCCCACCCCCAGCACGACGTGTCGGGCGTGCCAGGTCTCGACGGCCTGGTCGGCAGCACGTCGCGAGGTCACGACGTACGTCCCGTCGGGCTGCTCGTCGACGCTCGTGACGCGTCGACCCCACCGCAGGGTGTCGAGCTGGTCGGCGACCCAGCGGCAGTAGGCGTCGTACTCCGCGCGGAGCGGGGAGAACTCCTCGCGGATGTAGAACGGGTAGAGCCGCCCGGTCGCCTTCAGCCAGTTCAGGAACCCGAAGCGCGAGGTCGGGTCGGCCATCGTCACGAGGTCGGCCAGGAACGGCACCTGGATCGTGGCGCCCTCGATCATCATGCCGGGGTGCCAGGCGAAGCCGTCGTTCTCGTCGAGGAACACCGCGTCGACGTCGTCGAGCGGGTCGGTCAGGGCGGCCAGTCCGAGGTTGAACGGGCCGAGGCCGATGCCGACCAGGTCGTGGAGGCGCGGGGCGTCGCGCGGGGTGGCGGCTGCGGCTGCCGTGGTGGCGGCGGTCATCGGGCGACCTCCGTCCCGGCGGCGACGAGGGCGGGGGCGTCGCTCTCGAGCAGGGCCCACGAGGAGGCGCGGACCAGCTCGAGCACGCCCCTCACGTCGTCGAGACCCGCGTCCGGGTTGAGCAGCGTGAGCTTGAGGCAGGGACGCCCGTCGACCACGGTCTTCGCGACGATCGCCCTGCCGGACTCGAAGAGCACGCGTCGGACGAGGGGGACGAGCCGGTCGGCGGTGGCGTCGTCGACGCCGGACGGCTGCCAGCGGAACAGCGCCGTGCTGAGCTGGGTCTCGGCGAGCAGCACGAACTCGTCGTCGCCCCGCAGCAGGTCGTGGGCCCCGGCCGCCAGGTCGATCAGCCGGTCGACCAGCTCGCCGACGCCGTCGGCGCCGAGGGCGCGGAGCGTCGCCCAGAGCTTGAGCGCGTCGAACCGTCGGGTGGTCTGGAGCGACTTCGAGACCTGGTTCGGTTCGGGGTCGGTGAGCGGGTTGAGGTAGTCGGCGTGCCAGGCGACCGGGTCGAGGTCGTGCCCGTCGCGCACGATGAGGGCACTCGACGACACCGGCTGGAAGAACGTCTTGTGGAAGTCGACCGTGACCGACCGGGCGTGCTCGATGCCGTCGAGCAGGTGCCGACGCGTCGGCGACACGAGCAGGCCGCCGCCGTACGCCGCGTCGACGTGCAGCCACACGCCCGTGCGGTCGCAGACCTCGGCGACGGCGGCGAGCGGGTCGAGGCAGCCGCGGTCGGTCGTGCCGGCGGTCGCGACGACGGCGACCGGCAGGTGTCCGGCCTGCACGAGGGCGTCCAGGGTGACCGCGAGGGCCTCGGGTCGCATCCGACCGGCGTCGTCGGTGGGGACGGTCACGACGGCGTCCTCGCCGAGGCCGAGCAGCCGAGCCGACTTCTGCACGCTGAAGTGGCTCTCGGCGGTGGCGACCACGACCATGCGGCCGAGCAGGTCGTGCAGTGCCGTGGCGCGCGGCACGGGTCGGTGGCCGGGGGCGGCTGTGCCCCGCAGCCGCGCCTCCTCGTCCCTCGCGTCGGCGCGGGCGCGCGCCGTGGCGTGCTCGCGGGCGAGCAGCAGGGCGTGCAGGTTCGACTGCGTGCCGCCCGAGGTGAAGACGCCGTCGCGGGTGGCGGGGTCGAAGCCGATGCGCTCGGCGGTCCAGTCGACGAGGCGACGCTCGATCAGGGTGCCGACGGCCGACTGGTCGTAGGTGTCCACCGAGGGGTTGACGGCGGCGAGCACGGCCTCGGCGGCGACCGCCGGGAGGGCGACCGGGCAGTTGAGGTGCGACTGGTAGGCGGGGTCGTGGAACCAGACGGCGTTCGCCGTGAAGAGTTCGTCGACCTCGCGCAGGGCGTCGTCGAGGCCGGTGCCCGGGGCGTCCAGGTCGACGGCGTCGACGAGGTGTTGCAGGTGCGCACGGCTCTCGCCCGAGAAGGGTTGGCGCGTCGTGCGGAAGCGGTCGGCGATCCGGGCGACGGCGGCGCCGGTGAGGCGCTCGTACTCGTCGGCGGTCGCGGTGGTCAGCAGTGCGGACGCGTGGCGTTCGGACACGGGTCTCCTTCGGATCGTGGAGCGGTGGGGCAGGGCGCGGTGTCGCGCGTCGTGCGGGTGGTGCGGGTGGTGCGGGTGGTGCGGGTGGTGCGGGTGGTGCGGGTGGTGCGGGTCGTGCGGGTGGCTCGACGTCGGTGTGCCCGTCGGAGGCGTGGTCGTCGACGTCGGATGCGACCCGCGGTTCGTTAGGTTAGCCTTACCTTATGTCGACCCGCCGTCCGCCCGTCAAGCCCGCCGACCCCCGAGTGCACCGCCTCGAGGTGCTGCGTTCCGAGCGCGTCTCGCCGAGCTTCCAGCGCGTCACCGTCGTCGGCGACGACCTGCACGAGTTCGGCGGCATGGGCTTCGACCAGTGGTTCCGGCTGTTCTTGCCGGTGCCCGGCAGCGACTCGTTGAGGCTGCCGCGGGCGACCACGTCGCTCTGGTACGCGCAGTACCTGGCGATCCCCGAGGCCGAGCGGCCGCACTGCGCGAACTACACGGTGCGCGAGTTCCGGCCGGCGGGTTCGGCCGGGACGGAAGCGGGTGCCGGTGTGGGTGCGGGTGCGGGGGCGGCCGGCGCGGGTGCCGGTGCGGCCGGTGCGGGCGGGGCCTCGCGCGCCGAGCTCGACATCGACTTCGTGCTGCACCGCGGCGGGTCCGGCGAACTCGAAGGAGGCGCGGCGATCTGGGCCTGCGCCGCCCGCCCCGGCGACGCCCTCGGCCTGCTCGACCAGGGCGTGCTCTTCAACGCCCCCGACGACGCGACCGAGATCCACCTGGTCGCCGACGAGACCGGGTTGCCGGGGACGGAGGGCATCGTGCGGTCGCTGCACCGCGCCTCCGTGGGGTCGGTGATCCAGGAGGTGCCGACCCGGGCCGACGTGCGTCCGCTCGACGCGCCCGACGGCGTCGAGGTGACGTGGGTGGTGCGGGACGAGCTCGACGCCCGGGCGCTCGGCGCCCTGGGGTCCGGCAGCCGGCCGCTCGGCGGCGACGACGACGTAGACGGTCGGGGTGCCGGGGGTGCCGAGGGTGCCGGGGGTGTCGCGCCCGGGGAGGGGGCGCTCGCCGCGCTGCTGGCCCGGTCGGCGGCCGACCCGCGGGCCTACGCCTACGTCGTGGGCGAGTCCGCGCTGGCGACCGGCGGACGGCGGCACCTGCACGCGGCAGGGCTGCCGAAGAACCGCATCACGTTCTCGGGGTACTGGAAGCGCTGAGTCCGGGACCCGTCGGCGAGGTCGCACCACCGTTGCGTCGGGGAACCACCTTCTGCGTGGTTCGACGACGCGACGGTGGTGCGACGTGGTCTCGGACGAGGGCGCTCGAGGGCGAACCGGTCACCAGTCGCGGTCACCAGGCCGCGGGCAGCGGGTCGCCGGCCGCGGGCGGGTGCTCGACGAGGGCGACGGCGTCGTCGCGGTCGACGTGGCCGGGGAAGTTGTACCGCGCGAACCGGCCGGTGGGGTCGTGGATCGAGGTCGGCATGGCGACGGAGGTGCGGCGCAGCGCCTCCGCCAACACGGCGGTCGAGGTCGGGTCGAGGGTCGCGTCCTTCCGGTCGCGCAGGATGAAGTCGACCCGCGCCTCCTTGGCGGTCAGGCGGAGCACGAGCACGCGGCCGCCGTTGCCGAGCGGGGCCGTCGTCAGGACGGCACGGTCGACCCTGGCCAGGGGGACGGGGCGGCGGGTGCCGGCGCGCAGCTGCCCGGAGTCGAGGTCGATCCAGGGCTGCGGGGCCCGGGCGTTCCGGATCACCGTGATCAGCGCGAAGATCCCGACCGTCACCCCGACGGCCACCAACAGGGCGAGATCCCACCGGAAGCTGATCTCGGCGATGCGGAAGACGAACTGGACTGCCTGGATCACCGCGAAGAAGGCGAACGCGGTCGTCGCCCCGACCCACGTCGACCACCAGCGGCGCTCGCCGACGCGCACCCAGCCGTGCGGGAGCTCGGCGGGTGCCGGTTCGGCGGGTGCCGGGTCGTCGGGAGGCGCGGGCGCGTCGTCGGGATCGCTCACCTCGCCGACGCTAGCGCGTCCCGGGGGCGCGAGTCGCACCCTCCACTGAACGTCGCACCGCGAACATCGGCGGTGCGACGTTCAGCGGACGGTGCGAATCCCCGCGCGGCGCGGCGCGGGAGAGCCGAGGAGGCGCGGGTCAGCCCCGCAGGACGCGCACCTCCCAGGGCGCGAGCGTCAGCCCGCCCCCGCCGGGCACGTTGCCGATCACGACCTGCGGCACGGACCGGCGCCGCAGTGCCGGGTGGAGCGCCGGGTCGAGCTCGTACGCCTCGCCCGACCAGTTCGCCAGCACGAGCAGCTGCTCGTCGCCGAGCGTGCGGGTGAACGCGTAGAGCCGCTCGTCGTCCGGAGCGAGCAGCTCGAACGACCCGAGCGCCACCACGGGCGACTCGTGTCGCAGTGCGATCAACCGCCGGTAGTGCTCGAACACCGAGCGGTCACCCGCCGCACGGTCGGCGTCGACGTTCACGGTGTCGTGGTTCGCGACCACCTCGATCCACGGGGTGCCGGTGCTGAAGCCCGCCGCCGCGCCTCCCGACCACGGCACGGGGGTGCGCGCGTTGTCGCGGCTGCGGAAGCGCAACGCCTCGAGCAGGCCCTCGGGGTCGGCCCCCGCCGCGACCGACTCGTCGAACCAGTTGATCGACTCGATGTCGCGGTACTGCTCTACCGCGGTGAACCCGGCGTTCGTCATGCCGATCTCGTCGCCCTGGTAGACGTACGGCGTGCCCCGGTGCAGGTGCAGCACGGTGGCGAGCAGCGTCGCCGACTCGAACCGGTGGCGGCCGTCGTCGCCGAAGCGCGAGACCGACCGCGGCTGGTCGTGGTTGCCGAGATAGAGGCTGTTCCAGCCCTGGTCGGCGAGGCCCTCCTGCCACCGCGACAGCGAGCGCTTGAGCGCCACGAGGTCGAACGGCAGGTTGTCGAACTTCGAGGCCGGTCCGTGGTCGAGGCCGACGTGCTCGAACTGGAACACCATGTCGAGCTCGTGCCGGTCGGCGGCCGTGAACAGCCGGGCGTCGTCGACCGTCACCCCCGGCATCTCGCCCACCGTGATCAGCTCGCGGTCGGTGCGGTGGGCGAAGACCTCGCGGTGCATCTCGCGCAGGTGGTCGTGGATCTGCCCGCCCATGACGAAGTGCGAGGCTCCGGGCGCGAGCGACGAGGGCTCCTTCGCGATGTGGTTGATCACGTCCATGCGGAACCCGTCGACGCCCCGGTCGAGCCAGCGGTTCATCATGTCGAAGACGGCCCGGCGCAGGTCGGGGTTCTCCCAGTTGAGGTCGGGCTGCTTCGACGCGAACATGTGGAGGTAGTACTGGCCGGTGGGCTCGTCGAGGGTCCAGGCCGGGCCGCTGAAGGCGCTGCGCCAGGCGGTCGGGTGGGTGCCGGCCCCGGGCGTGCCCGCGGCGTCGGTCCCCTCGCCCGACGGCAGCGGGTCGCGCCAGAGGTACCAGTCGCGCTTCGGGGAGTCGCGCGACGACCGGGCCTCGACGAACCACGGGTGTTCGTCGCTCGTGTGGTTGACGACGAGGTCCATGACCAGCTTCATGCCGAGCGCGTGCACCTCGTCCATCAGGGCGTCGAACTCGGCGAGCGTACCGAACAGCGGGTCGACGTCGTCGTAGTCGCTGATGTCGTACCCGTTGTCGGCCTGGGGCGAGCGGTAGATCGGCGACAGCCAGATCACGTCGACCCCGAGGTCGTGCAGGTGACCGAGCCGCTGCCGGATGCCGCCGAGGTCGCCGACCCCGTCGCCGTTCGAGTCGGCGAAGCTGCGCGGGTAGATCTGGTAGACCGTCGCGGTCGTCCACCAGGCGGGCGGGGTGGTGACGGGCGGGGCGCCGTGCGCCACGCCTCCGGCGGTCGTGGGGGTGGTGTCGTTCGTCGTCGAGTCGCTCACGCGCCCAGCCTGTCACGGCCGGCCTCGGCCGCGCCGCGGCACCGAGACCCCAGTGGTCGCAGGGGCTCAGGAGGCGCGGGGACGGAGGCGGGGAGGCGCGGGTGCGGGGTCAGTGCGCGGCGCGACCGAGCTCGCGTTCGAGCAGCTCGAGGTCGATCTTGACGTGCTCGCGGGCGATGGCCGCGGCGTCCGCCGCACGCCCGTCGCAGATCGCGGCGACGAGCGCCTCGTGGTCGGCGAGGGCGCGCAGCTCCATCTCGCGCATGCCGTCCGGCCCGCCCCAGAGGTGCGCCGGCGCCGAGATGCTCACCCGGGCCTCGAGGTCGAACAGCACCCCGCGCAGCGTGGCGTTGCCGGCGGCCTCGGCGATCGCGACGTGCAGCGCCTCGTCGGCCTTCTGCGACGCGAGGCCCGACGCCGCGCCGCGGTAGCCCTCGAGCCGGTCGTGCAGCCGGTCGACGTCGTCCGGGGTGCGGTTCTCGGCCGCGGCCTCGGCGACGACGCCGTGCAGTCGGCTGATCGCCTCGCTCGTGTCGCGCAGGTCGGACCAGCGCGCGGCGAGCGTGCGGCGCACGACGTCGGTGCCCGAACCCGGTGCCGGCGCCTGGACGAACGAGCCCCCGCCGCGCCCGCGTTGCGTCACGATCAACCCCTGCTCGACGAGTCGGGCCAGGGCGGCGCGCACGGTCATGCGGCCGACCCGCAGCGAGGCGGCGAGGTCGCGCTCGGCGGGGAGGCGCGAGCCGGGCAGGTACTCGCCGATGGTGATGGCCGTGACGAGGCGGTCGGTGAGGTCGTCGACCCGGGTCGTGGGGGCGAGAGGGGCCCCGAGGGCGCCACCGAGGCCGCCGTCGACCGCGACGTCCGAGCGCGCGGCGCCCGCGCCTCCTCGGCTGTCGTCCTGGCCCATCGCGTCCCCGTCCCGGCTCGCCGACCCGTCGTGCGTGCAGCCGTCGAGGTCTCGTCGTGTTACGAGCAGATTAAGGCATCGCGAAAGGTCTTGTCGCGAGACCTTAGCCGGGTGCATGCTCACCCGCATGTCCACGATCACCAACGGCACCGCCGCCTTCCACGACGCCGAGACCTGGTACCGGGTCACCACGCCCGACGAGCCGCGCGAGGGTGCGCTGCCCCTCGTCGTGGTGCACGGCGGCCCGGGGATGGCCCACGACTACCTTCGCAACCTCGAGGCCCTCGCCGACGAGACCGGCCGCACCGTCGTGCACTACGACCAGCTCGGCTGCGGCCGCAGCACCCACCTGCCCGACGCGCCCGTCGACTTCTGGCAGCCCAGCCTCTTCGTCTCCGAGTTCGCGAACCTCGTGGCGCACCTCGGCCTCGAGCGGTACCACCTGCTCGGCCAGTCGTGGGGCGGCATGCTCGGGGCCGAGATCGCCGTGACGACGCCGGACGGGTTGGCGAGCCTGGCCATCTGCAACTCGCCCGCGTCCATGCAGCTCTGGGTCGAGGGCGCCGCCGAGCTGCGCGACCAGCTGCCGACCGACACCCAGGAGGCGCTGGCACGCCACGAGGCGGACGGCACGACCACCGACCCCGAGTACCTCGCCGCCACCCAGGCGTTCTACGAGCGGCACGTCTGCCGCGTGGTGCCCATGCCGCAGGACTTCGTCGACAGCGAGGAGCAGATGGAGGCCGAGCCGACGGTCTACCACACGATGAACGGGCCGAACGAGTTCCACGTCATCGGCACGCTGCGCGACTGGACCGTCGTGGACCGCCTGCCGGCGATCACGACGCCGACCCTCGTCGTCGCGGGCGAGTTCGACGAGGCGACGCCCGCCACCTGGCAGCCCTTCGTCGACGGCATCGCCGACGTCCGGTCGCACGTGTTCGCCGGTGCCAGCCACTGCTCACACCTCGAACAGCCCGAGGAGTTCCGGGCCGTCGTCGCGCCGTTCCTGGCGGCGCACGACGAGCTGCGCGACGCCGGGCGCGCCTCCTGACCAGCGCGGACCGCGCCTCCTGAACCGACGCGGCCCGCGCCTCCCGCACCGACCCGCACCGATCCGCACCGATCCGCGTCCCACCCGCACCCCCGACCCGCACCCGCATCCGCATCCGCACCGACCCGATCCCCACCCGAGCGAGAGAGCACACCATGTCCCTGCCCACGAAGGCCGCCTCCGGCGGTGAGCTGAGCAACCAGCAGCAGCTCGAGCAGTACGGCTACAAGCAAGAACTCAAGCGGTCGGTCTCGACCGTCGACCTGCTCATCTACGGCTTGATCTTCATGGTGCCGATCGCGCCCTGGGCGATCTTCGGCACCGTCTACAACGCCTCCTCGGGCATGGTGCCGCTGGTCTACCTGGTGGGCCTCGTCGCGATGATCTTCACCGCGCTCGCCTACGCGCAGATGGCCAAGTCGATCCCGCTCGCCGGGTCGGTCTTCTCGTACGTCGGGCGGGGCATCCACCCCGTGGCCGGGTTCTTCGCCGGCTGGGCCATCCTGCTCGACTACCTGCTCGTGCCGACGCTGCTCTACGTCTTCGCCGCCGAGTCGATGATCGGCATCTTCCCGGGCACCGCACGCTGGATGTGGGCGCTGATCTTCGTCGCCGTCAACACCGCCGTGAACCTGCTCGGCATCAGCTCGATCAAGCTGATGAACCGGGTGTTCCTCGCCATCGAGGTCGTCTTCATCGTGATCTTCGTCATCATCGCGGTGACCGCGCTCAACGGCGGCACGATCCCCGGTGCCGAGTTCACGACCGACCCGATCTGGGACTCCAGCAAGGTCACCGCCCCCCTGATCGCCTCGGCGCTGTCGATCGCCGTGCTGAGCTTCCTCGGCTTCGACGGCATCTCGACCCTCGCCGAGGAGAGCACCGGCAAGCGCGGCGGGGCCGGCAAGGCCATGATCATCGCGCTGTTCATCGTGGCGTTCTGCTTCATCCTGCAGACCTGGCTGGCCAGCGCGCTGGCCGGCGGCCGCGACTCGTTCCCCGAGGGCGAGGCCGGGAACGCCTTCTTCGACCTCGTGCGCGAGGCGTCGAACAGCGGGTGGGCGACGGCGTTCTTCGTCGTCAACGTGCTGGCCGTCGGCATCGCGAACGCCATGGCCGCCCAGGCCGCGACGTCGCGTCTGCTGTTCTCGATGAGCCGCGACGGGCAGCTGCCGGCGTTCCTGTCGAAGATCAACACGCGTCAGGTGCCGCAGGCCGCGATCCTCGTCGTGTCGGCGCTCTCGGCCGTGCTCGTGCTGTTCTTCGTCGGCCAGATCGACGTCATCTCGTCGCTGGTCAACTTCGGGGCGCTGTTCGGCTTCATGCTGCTGCACGTGTCCGTCGTGGTGCACTACGTCGTGAAGAAGAAGTCGCGCAACTGGTTGCTGCACCTCGTCGTGCCCGTGGTCGGGTTCCTGATCATCGGCTACGTGCTGGTGAACGCGGCACCCGAGGCCAAGATCGGCGGGCTCGTCTGGCTGGTGCTCGGTGCGGGCGTGTTCCTCTACTACCGCAGCCGAGGAGGCGCGGCGCCGTCCCTCGGGCAGGGTGCGGACGAGCCGGCGGTCACGTCGGTGCCCGCGGCCGACTCGGAACGGCGCGACGCATGACCGCCGAGGACGCCGCCCGCGACGGGATCGACCACTTCCTCGGCAAGGAGCACGGTCGCCCCGGTTTCACGGCCACGGTGCCGCCGGCCCTGCGCATCGAGCCGGGCACCGGCGAACGCATCGGGTTCGAGACGAGCGACGCGGTCTACGCCGAGCTGCACCGACACCACGACCTCGCGAAGCTGTCCGTGCCGATCAACCCGGTCACCGGGCCGGTCTACGTCGAGGGCGCGAAGCCGGGCGACGCGCTCGCCGTCACGGTGCACGAGATCCGACTCATCGAGCACGGCTGGTCGGTCAGCCTGCCCGGCTCCGGGGCCCTGCAGCACGTCATGGGCGACGAGATGTTCACCCGCCGCGTGCCGATCGACTCCGACGGGGTGCACGTCACCGACCGGCACGTGTTCGAGGCCCGGCCGATGATCGGCTGCATGGGCACGGCGCCCGCCGAGGGCGAGAACTCGACGATCATGCCCGCGTACGCCCAGGGCGGGAACATGGACGTCACCGAGAACACGGTCGGGTCGACGGTCTACCTCCCGGTCATGGTCGAGGGGGCGTACCTGTCGATCGGCGACGTGCACGCGATCATGGCCGAGGGCGAGTCGTCGTTCGTGGCCATCGAGGCCGAGGGCACGGCGGTCGTCTCCATCGACCTGGTGCCCGGTCTCGGCCTGCGGGCGCCGCGCATCGAGACCGCCGACGACTGGATCTTCGTCGGCCTCGGCGACCCGGTGCAGGAGAGCATCCGCCGCGGGTACGAGGACGCCTTCTCGTTCCTCGTGGACGACCACGGCTGGTCGCGCGGAGACGCCTACGCCGTGCTCAGCGCCGTGGGGCACTCGAGGCTCGGGGGCCCGACCGGCTCGGTCGCCCCCGACCCGCTGCACCCGTTCGACGCCGTCGGCGCGGTCACGCTGCACCGCGTGCCGAAGCACGTGCTGTAGCGCCCGCCGCGCGTGCGCCGCGCGTGTGCCGCGCGTGCGCCGCGCGTGCGCCGCGTGTGCGCCGCACCCCCGACCGGACGTCGCACCGCCGAATTCGGCGGTGCGACGTCCGGTCCACGGTGCGACAGGTGCAGGAGGCGCGGATTCAGCCGAAGAGGCGCGTCGCGATCGAGCCGATCAGGTCGTCCGTCGGCACGTTCGTCTGGTCGACGGTGACGACGACGTCGTCGCGCAGCCAGTAGGTCTGCGCGCGGTCCACCGGGTACAGCGGGTCGGGCGTCACGAGCTGGCAGCTGCGCCCCTCGTGGACCGAGGTGCAGGTGTAGCCCTGCGAGGCGAGACCGTCGAGGGCCGCGGCGCCGGCGGCGGGCTCGAGGTGGCCCATCGCGACCGAGATGCCCGAGACGTCGGCCCGCGGATCGCGCCAGAGGCAGGACAGCTCGGTCGCCGCCCCGACGACGTCACGAGCGCCGGCCCCGGCGGGCGGGGTGGTCGGCGTGACCACGCCCGAGCTGGTGCCCGAGCCGCCGAACTCGACCGGGTTGAGCGGGATGTCGCCGAAGGTCGAGGCGTAGGTGGCCTGGTCGACGATGTCGGTGCAGTCGACCGGGAGGGCGACCGGGCCGGCGGTCTCGGTGGGCGCGGGCGTGGGGGCGGGCGTGGCGGTGGCCGTGCCGGTGGCCGAGGACGGCGACGCGGAGTTCGTCTCGGACGGGCTCGGCGTCGCGTCGCCGGCGCCGCCCGTGCAGCCTGCGGTCAGCACCAGGATCAGGCAGGCCGTGGCCCCCGTGCCGATGGCGGTGCGCATCGTGGTCGTGCTCCTCATGGTCGTGCCCTCCTGGCCTCCGGTCGTCCTCCGGTGGTCGCTCTCGACGCTACAGACCGGTCCGGCCCGAGCACTCGTCCCAGAGGATGAGGTCGGGCCGGCCAGGATCACGATCGCGTCACGAGGCGTCAGTCGTCGAGGTGCGCCAGGGCGTAGTCGGCCTCCTCGGCGGTGAACTGTTCGCCGTACTCGCTGACGAGCTGGTTGCGCAGCACGTCGCCCGTCATGCCGTCCGCCGCGTAGGCCTTGGCCTTGCGGACGGCGTTGGCCTGCCAGTCGGCGTCGACCGTGTCGACCGCGTACTGCGCCGCGGCCTCGGAGGCGCCGCCGGCCACGAGCTTCGCGTAGGTCTCGAGCTTGCTGCTGCCGAGGCCGTTCGCGATGGTCTCGGCGTCCGCCAGGGCGTCCGAGTGGTCGGCCGGCACGTCGGCGGCCGCCGACGACGGCGTGGCCGACGGGGTGGGCGCAGGCGTCGACGAGGTGCGGACGGGGGCGGGCTCGGAGGTGGCGGTCACGGCCGGGTCGTCCTGCTGCACGCTGTCGATCGCCGCGCCGAGGCCGACGGCGACGACGATGGACACGATGGTGGCGACGGCTCCCAGGCCGAGGCCGATCCACGCCATGACCTTCGACTGGTGCCGCAGCAGCGCGATGATGCCGAGCACCACGGCGGCGAGTCCGACGATCGTGCCCACCACGGGCACGAGGCCGAGCAGGAACGCGACGATGCCCACGACGAGGGCGGCGATCGCGAGCCCGATCGGGCGGCCCGGTCGGGTCGGCGGGGTCGACGTCCCCGTCGCGGGGTAGGAGGTGGTCGGCTGGTCGGCGGAGGGGCGTCGCTCGTCGGAGCCGCCCCCCAGCGGGCTCTCGGTCGTCATGCTCCCAGCCTGCCAGGTGGCGGACAGACGGGTTCACCCTCGAACGGGGCGCGTCGGCGGGCCGGGGGACGCCAGGCTCATCGTCCGGGGCGGGGGCGAGACGCGTCGCCCGGACCGGGTGCGAGACTGGTCGGCAACGACACGGCCGTCACCGACGACGGCGCACGGCGGGCCGCACGACGCCCGCCCCACCAGAGAGGGTGGCCGATGGGCACGCAGCACGAGCAGGCGTCCGAGCACGCACACGACGCCGGGGCGACGACCGACGAGAGCGGCGGGAGCGACGCGACCCGCGCCTCCTCGTCCGGGGTCATGGGCGAGTCGGGCGCCCCGACCGCCGACCTGGTCGTGCACACGGTCCGCGTGCACCGCAGCGACCAGCCGTTGGCCCGCGAGGACGAGCTCGCGTGGCGCCTCGCCGTGCTCGCGACCGACGACGCACCCGTCGACGACGACGTGACCGAGATGGTGATCAACCGCCTGATCGACAACGCCGCCGTCTCGGCCGCGTCGCTGCTGCGCGCGCCGGTCGCCGTCGCACGCGACCAGGCGCTCGCGCATCCGCCGACCACCGGAGGCGCGGGCTCGCAGGTCACGGGCGTCGCGCCCGAGCACCCCGTCTCGCCCGAGTGGGCCGCCTGGGCGAACGGGGTCGCCGTGCGCGAACTCGACTTCCACGACACGTTCCTCGCGGCGGAGTACTCGCACCCCGGCGACAACATCCCGGCGATGGTCGCCGTCGCACAGCACCGCGGACTCGACGGTGCGGCCCTGCTGCGCGGCATCGTGACCGGCTACGAGGTGCAGGTCGACCTCGTCCGGGCGATCAGCCTGCACGCCCACAAGATCGACCACGTCGCCCACCTCGGCCCGTCGGTCTCGGCCGGCCTCGGCACGATGCTCGGGCTCTCGACCGAGGTGGTGCACCAGGCGATCGGCCAGGCGCTGCACACGACGACGGCCACGCGGCAGTCCCGCAAGGGGGCGATCTCGTCGTGGAAGGCCTACGCCCCGGCCTACGCCGGCAAGGCCGCGGTGGAGGCCGTCGACCGCGCGATGCGGGGCCAGGGCAGTCCCGCCCCGATCTACGAGGGTGAGGACGGCGTGATCGCCCGGCTGCTCGACGGACCCGGGGCGTCGTACGACGTGCCCCTGCCGGCGCCGGGTGCGTCCAAGCGGGGCATCCTCGACACGTACACGAAGGAGCACTCGGCCGAGTACCAGGCCCAGGCCTGGATCGACCTCGCCCGGCGGCTCGGCCGCGCGCACCTCGCCCTCCGCGACCCGGCACAGGTGCGCGGCATCGTGCTGCACACCAGCCACCACACGCACGTCGTGATCGGCTCGGGAGCGGGCGACCCGCAGAAGTACGACCCCACGGCCAGCCGCGAGACGCTCGACCACTCCATCCCCTACATCGTGGCCGTCGCCCTGCAGGACGGCGAGTGGCACCACGAGCGCAGCTACGCCCCGGCCCGGGCGCAGCGTCCCGACACCGTCGAGCTGTGGCAGCGCATCACCACGGCGGAGGACCCCGCCTGGACGGCCCGCTACCACTCGACCGACCCCACCGAGAAGGCGTTCGGCGGCCGCATCGAGGTCGAGTTCGTCGACGGCACGACCCTCGTCGACGAGATCGCCGTCGCCGACGCCCACCCCCTGGGGGCGCGGCCCTTCGGACGCGAGGACTACGTGCGCAAGTTCCGGACGCTGGCCGAGGGCGTGCTGCCCGACGCCGAGGTCGAGCGGTTCGTCGACTTGGCCACGCGCCTCCCCTCGTTGACGGCGGCCGAGGTGCGGCAGCTCGGCATCGTCGCTCCCGACGCCCTCGCGGGTGCCGCCGCCCAGCCGGGCGGGCTCTTCTGATGCTGTACTCGACGGTGTCGCCGGCCGACAAGCGTGCGGCGTTCCGGGCCGGGCTGGCCGACGAGCGCACCCTGGTCTTCCCCGGCGCGTTCACGCCGCTCACCGCGCGCCTGATCGAGCAGAAGGGCTTCGACGGCGTCTACGTGTCGGGCGCCGTGATGGCCAACGAGCTCGGGCTGCCCGACATCGGCCTCACCACGCTCACCGAGGTCGCCACACGGGCCGGGCAGATCGCGTCGATGACCGACCTGCCCGTGCTCGTCGACGCCGACACCGGGTTCGGCGAGCCGATGAACGTCGCCCGCACCGTCCAGGCGCTCGAGGCCGCCGGCGTGGCCGGGCTGCACGTCGAGGACCAGGTCAACCCCAAGCGCTGCGGCCACCTCGACGGCAAGCAGGTCGTGGACGCGGCGACGGCGGCCGGGCGCATCCGGGCCGCGGTCGACGCGCGCCGCGACCCGTCGCTCGTGATCATGGCGCGCACGGACGTCCGGGCGCTCGACGGGCTCGAGGCCGCGGTCGACCGGGCCCGGGCCCTGGTCGACGCGGGGGCCGACGCGATCTTCGCCGAGGCGATGGCCGACCTCGGCGAGTTCGAGGCGATCTGCTCGGCGCTCGACGTGCCCGTGCTCGCCAACATGACCGAGTTCGGCAAGAGCGCCCTCTTCACGCACCAGCAACTGCACGACGTGGGCGTGAGCATGGTCATCCACCCGGTGTCGCTCATGCGTGCCGCGATGGGCGCGGCGTCCCGGGCGCTCGACGCGCTCGTGGCCGACGGGTCGCTCGACTCGCAGGTGCCGACGATGCAGACCCGTGCCGAGCTCTACGAGCTGATCGACTACCCCGGCTACGCCCGCTTCGACGCCGGCGTCTACGACTTCACGCTGGAGGGCTGAGGTCGGGCGCCGGTGCTGGACGCCGCCGAGTGGACAGCGCGCCGCGTCATGCGGCGGCGCGCTGTCCACTCGGCGGTTCTCGGTGCGCAGAGGTCGTCTCGTCGACATGACGCGGTGGGTGGGCGGTCGTCCACAGCGAAGTTCTGGAGGCGCGGCCGGGTCCGATCGACGGGCGAGCATCGAGGGATGGACGACGACCTCCCCGATCTGATCTTCTCCGCCACGCCGGGTGCGCAGTCCCGTGAGGCGCGCGCCCTGCGACGCGACGCCGCCGCGGGACGTCTCGTGCGCGTCCAACGGGGCGTCTACGTGGCGACGGAGGACTGGGGCCGACTGAGGCCCTGGCGTCGCCACGTCGTCCGGGTGCGGGCCGCCGTGTCCGCGCTCCCCGCCGACTGCGTCGTGTCCCACGGCTCGGCCGTCGCCGTGCACGGGCTGCCGAGCGTCCAGGGCGACCCGCGCCGGGTGCACGTGATCGACCGACGTCGGGCCTCGACCCAGTGCACGCCGGTCCTCGTCAAGCACGGGGCCGGTCTCGAGGACGACGAGATCGAGTCGGTGGGCGACCTGCTGGTCACGAGTGAGCTGCGCACCGCCTTCGACGTCGCGAGGTCATCCGGGTTCGACGACGGCGTCCTCTGTCTCGACGGCGTGATGCGTCGTCGGCTCTTGGTCGAGAGTCGGCTTCCGAGGGCCGCCGAGATGCGCACCCGAGTCGACGATCTGCGTGACGAGTTCCGGCTCCGGTTCGGGGCGATGGCCGACGGCGTGGTCGGACGGCGGGGTGAGCTGGCACTCGGGCGAGCGATCTCGTTCGCCACGCCCCTGTCCGAGAACGGCGGGGAGTCGCTCGTGCGAGTCGCGTTGCATCGGCTCGGTGCGCCTCAGCCGATCCTGCAAGAGGAGTTCTTCGACGCCCGGGGATTCGTCGGACGATGCGACTTCTTCTTCGAAGAGTTCGGGTTCGTGCTCGAGTTCGACGGTTTCGGCAAGTACTCGGACCCTCGCTTGCTCGCGGGCTCGTCCCCGGCCGAGGTCGTACGCCGTGAGAAGAAGCGCGAGGCTCGATTGTTGGGCACGGGGCGGGTCCGACGCATCGAGAGATGTGACATCGACGACGCGCTCGATCCGCGACGGCTGGCGGCGATCGTGCGCCGTGGCGGGGTGCCGCTGCGGTCGGGCCGCACCTCGGCGTCGTGGTCGTGAGGGTGCGCTATTCGCACAGCGTCGTCGGCGCCGCGGCAGCGAACCGCCGAGTGGACAAGGCGCCGTGTCGCGCGGCGGCGTCGTGTCCACTCGGCGGTGCAGAGCGGTGCAGAGCGGTGCAAAGCACGGCAAAGCGGTGCGGTGGGGTTGGTTGGGGCGGACTAGGCGAGGTCGGCGAACAGGGCGCTGACGAACTCGGTGCGCTCGACCATGCCGTGCACGCTGATCCACTCGTGTCGGGCATGCGCTCCGCCGCCGACGCCGCCGACCCCGTCGAGCACGGCCAGGCCCAGCGCGGCGGCGAAGTTGCCGTCGCTGGCGCCGCCGACCGACACCTCGCGCAACTCGAAGCCGAGCGAGGTGGCGACCCGGGCGGCGCGTTCGTACAGCGCGCCGGTCGCGACCGAGCGCTCCATCGGCGGGCGGTTCCAGCCGCCGGTGACCTTCAGCGTCGCGGCCGGATCGTGCGCCGCGAGCCCGGCGAACACCCGCTCGATGCGTTCGGCCTCGGTCGACGAGGTGACGCGCACGTCGACCATCGCGCGGGCGTAGCCGGCCTTGACGTTGGTGCGGGTGCCGCCCTGCAGCACTCCCACGTTCAGCGAGGTGCCCGCCTCGACGTCGGCGGCCGCGTGCAGGGCCAGGACGACGCGGGCGATCTCGTCGACGGCGCTCGCCCCGGAGCGCGGGTGCAGGCCGGCGTGCACCTCGACCCCGAAGGCCTCGACCTCGAAGATGCCGACGCCCTTGCGGGCGGTCTTCACGGCACCGTCGGCGGCCGACTCGAAGACGAACACCGCGCCTCCTCGTCCGACCTCGCGCTCGATCGCCTCGCGCGAGGCGATGCTGCCGACCTCCTCGTCGCCGTTGAGCAGCAGGCGCACGTTCGGACGTGGCAGCCCCAGGCGGTCGCCGATCGCGAGGGCGTTGCCGAGCTGGATCAGCCCGGACTTCATGTCGAAGACGCCCGGGCCGGTCATGCGGTCGCCCTCGACCGTGACGGGCCACCCGGCCAGCGTCCCCTCGGACCAGACCGTGTCGTAGTGGCACAGGGCCGACACCCACTCGGCGGAGCCCGACGGCGACGGGTAGTCGAGGGTCACCGTGTCGCCGTAGCCCTCGACGACGTGCACCCGGCGCTCGGCCGGCGGGCCGACGGTCTCGCCGAGCCAGGTCTCGATCCAGCGGAGCCCCGCCTCGAGCAGGTCGACGTCGTCGGACGGCGTCTCGAGGCTCGCGTAGGTCGTCAGGTCGGCCACCATCGCGTCGAGGCGGGCCTCGACCTCGCGACGGAGGGCGGTGACCTGGTCGGGCTGCAGGGCGTCGTGGCTCACGGTCTCGCTCTCGTCGGGCCCGCCACGGTGTGCGGGCATCTGACCATCTCACTCCCGTGGGCGGGGCGGCGACCGGTGGGGAGGCGCGGCGCGGGACCCGAGGAGGCGCGGTGCCGGACCCGGGGAGGCGCGGCGCGGTACCCGAGGAGGCGCGGTCGGCTCTGTCGGAGGCCCCCGATACAGTCGGGGGCACCGACTCCGGCACCTGTTGCCGCACCGACCGCGACATCCACGAGAGGGGCGCCGTGCGCATCCTGCACACCAGCGACTGGCACCTGGGGCGCACGCTGCACGGGGTCGACCTGCACGAGCACCAGCAGGCCTTCGTCGACCACCTGGTGGGGCTCGTGGTCGGTCGGTCGATCGACGTCGTGGCGGTCGCGGGCGACGTGTACGACCGGGCCGTCCCCGCGGTGCCCAGCGTGCGCCTCCTCGGCCGGGCCCTCGCGGGCCTGACCGAGCACGCCACCGTGATCGTCACGCCGGGCAACCACGACTCGGCGGTGCGTCTGGGGTTCGCGGCCGAGCTGATGCGCCCGGGCCTGCACCTGCGGGCGTCGGTCGACCTGCTCGACGAGCCCGTCGTCGTCGACGACCCGGACGGGCCGGTCGCCTTCTACGGGCTGCCCTACCTCGACCCCGACAGCGTCCGCAGGTCCCTGGCACCGGCGGGAGCCGACGAGCCGTTGCCCCGGTCGCACGCGGCCGTCGTGGGTGCGGCGATGCAGCGGGTGCGCGACGACCTCGCCGGGCGACCCGGCACCCGGTCGGTCGTGGTGGCGCACGCGTTCGTCGTGGCGGGGCCCGCAGCCGACCGCGAGCCCGACGGCGCCCCGACGCCCGAGCGCAGCGAGAGCGAGCGCGACATCCGGGTGGGCGGCGTCGACTCCGTGCCGTCGGCCGCGTTCGACGGCGTCGACTACGTCGCCCTCGGCCACCTGCACGGTGCCCAGCGCGTCGGCCCGTCCGGTCGCCTGCGCTACTCGGGTTCGCCCCTGGCCTTCTCGTTCGGCGAGCGGAACCAGGTCAAGTCGTCCACGATCGTCGAGCTGGCCGCCGACGGCTCGGTCTCGGTCGAGCTCGTCCCGGCCCCCGTCCCGCGACGACTGGCCGAGGTGACCGACTCCCTCGACGCCCTGCTCGACGGGCGCCACGACGACCTGCGTGACGCCTGGCTCCGGGTCTTCGTCACCGATCCGGTGCACCCCGAACGGCTCTACACGCGGGTGGCCGAGCACTTCCCGCACGCCCTCGCGATCCTCCACACGCCCGTCGGAGCGGTCGAGGCCTCCGCGCTCGCCGCCGTCACGGCCGAGTCCGACCCGATCGAGGTGGCGGCCGAGTTCGTCGCCTTCGCCTCGGGCGGGGCGGCGAGCGAGACCGAGCTCGCCGTGGTGCGTGGCGCCTACGAGGCCGCACTCGCGAGCGAGGTCGGCGAATGAACCTCCACCGGCTGACCCTGAGGGCCATCGGGCCCTACGCGGGCGAGCACAGCATCGACTTCGCCGCGCTCGGCGCCTCGGGCACCTTCCTGCTCGAGGGCCCGACGGGTTCGGGCAAGTCGACCATCATCGACGCGATCGTCTTCGCCCTCTACGGCGGGCTCGCCGGTTCGGCCTCGACGCCCGACCGCCTGCGCAGCCACCACGCAGCCCCCGACGTCGAGCCCTTCGTCGAGCTCGTCTTCGAGAACGGAGCGGGCGTTCACCGCATCCGACGCACGCCCGCGTACCGCCGTCCGAAGGCGCGCGGCACGGGCACGACGCCGGCGAACGCGACCGCCAAGCTGTGGCGCCTCTCGTCGCCCGACGCCGTCGACGGCGAGATCGTCTCGATCAGCACGCAAGAGGCCGGCGCCGAGGTCTCGCGCATCCTCGGGCTCACGCGCCAGCAGTTCGTGCAGACCGTCGTCCTGCCCCAGGGCGAGTTCGCCGCCTTCCTCCGCTCGACCGGCGAGAAGCGCAAAGAGGTCCTGCAGTCGCTCTTCGGCACCGAGATCTACGAGCGCACCACGGCCGAGCTCGTCGACCGGCGGAAGGTCGCGAACGCCGCCGTCGCCGCCGCCGACCGCGACATCGAGCTGGCGCGAGCCAGACTGCTCGAGGCGAGCGGCCTCGAGGCCGAGGCCCTCGACGAGGGGCTTGCCGCCGACGGCGGGGCCGCCCTGCTCGGTGACCTCCAGGCCCAGGCCCTCGCCGCGTCGGCTCAGCGGTCACGGGTGGTCGAGGCCCGAGACGCGGCACGACGGTGGCTCGATCGCATGCGGGCGCTGGGGGCGGCACTCGACCGACGAGCCGACCTGATCGTCCGGCGGACGCGTCTCGACGAGGGCGACGGCGAGATCGCCACGGTCCGCTCGCGTGTCGCCGCGGCGACCCGGGCCGCGACCGTGACCGATGCGCTCGCCGCGGTCACGCGGGCGACCGAGGCCGAGCGTGATGCGGCGTCACGCCTGGCCGAGGCCGCCGGGGTCGTCGCGGACGGCGAGACGATCGCGGCGCACGGCGAGGTCCCGCTCCGAGCCGACGTCGCCGCGCGTCGCGACGCCCGACTGTCGGAAGTCGCCCTCCTGACCGAGGCGGCCCGGACCGAGAAGGCCCTGCCCGGTCGTCGGACGGCCCTCGAAGCGGCTGAGCAGTCCCTGGTCGACGCCGACGAGCGGCGCCGTGAGCTCGACGCGCACCTCGTCGCGGCCCCCGCCGTCAGGGCGTCGCTCGTCGTCGAGCGCGACGCCCTGGCCGACGCCTCGACCGACCTCGTCGCCGCCGAGCAGGCGACGGCCGAGGCGCGGGTCCGCCTGCGTGACCTCGACGACCTCGACGCCCTCGGCCGGGCCGTCGACGAGGCGTCCGCACGACTGGCCGACGACTCGGCGGCGGCCCTGCAGGCCCTCGACGACGAGGCGGGCCTCCGCCGTCGGCAGATCGAGGGCATGGCGGGTCACCTGGCCGCGGCTCTGGTCGTCGGCGATCCGTGCCCCGTGTGCGGCTCGCGAGAGCATCCGGCCCCGGCGGCTCCCGGCACCGAGCACCCCACCGACGACCAGGTCGAGGCCGCGTCGCGGTCGTCACGAGCGGCCGAGGCCCGTCAGCGCGAGTCCGCCGCACGGCACGCGACCGCCGAGGGGCGGGCCGCGGAGGCCCGCCGCGCCCTGGGCGACCTGACCCGCGACGACGTCGAGTCCGACCTGGCCCGGCTCGCCCTGCGCGTGGCCGAGGCCACCCGGGCCCGTACCGCCCTCGCGGCATCCGAGGCGGCGCTCGTGGCCCACGACCGCGAGGTCGACGAGCTGCGGGCCGAGCGGGACGACCTCCGCGAGCGAGCCGCCACCGGCCGGGAGCGCGTGGCCGCCGACCGGCGGGCCCTGCTCGACGACGAGGCCGAGATCGCGCGACTGCTCGACGGTCGGGCCCCGACCATCGCCGAGCTCACCGCAGCGGTCGGTGACGGCGTCGAACGCGACACGCGCCTCCTGACCCTCCTCGACGCCGCCGACGTGGCGTCCGACGCGGCGGCCGTCCGACGTGCCGAGCTCGCGGCCGCCCTCGAGCGCAGCGGGTTCGACGACGTCGACCAGGTCGCCGACGCCGCCCTCGAGGCAGGCGACCTCGCCGCGCTCGAGGCGCGGGTCTCGGCCCACGAGCGCGAACGGGCGATCGTCGCGGCCGGGCTGGTCGAGCCCGAGGTCGCCGTGCTGACCGGCGACGAGGTGGCGGACGTCCCGTCGGCCGTCGAGGCCCTCGACCGGGTCGAGGCCGAGCTCGACGAGGCCACCGACCGCGCGACGCGCACCGGCGACCGGGCCGGGCGGTCGCGCCAGGCCCTGGCCGCCCTCGAGGCCGTGACCGCCGCGGCCGACGCCGCCGTCGAGCACGCCCGGGCGGTGGTGCGCATGGCGAACCTCGCCAGCGCCTCGACCGGCGAGAACGTCAAGGGCGTGACGCTCGGCACCTACGTGCTGCTGCGCCGGTTCGACGAGGTCGTGGCGGCGGCGAACGTCCGGCTGTCGGTCATGTCGAGCGGGCGGTACGAGCTCGCCTCGTCAGACGAGCGCGAGGTCGGGTCGCGCTCGCGCAAGACGGGGCTCTCGCTCGTCATCCGGGACGCGACCACCGACACCACCCGCGACCCCGGCAGCTTCTCGGGCGGTGAGACCTTCTACGCCTCGCTCAGCCTCGCCCTCGGCCTCGCCGACGTCGTCCAGGCCGAGGCCGGCGGGCTCGAGCTCGGCACCCTGTTCGTCGACGAGGGGTTCGGCTCCCTCGACCCCGAGACCCTCGACGCGGTCATGAGCGAGCTCGGCCGGCTCAGTGCCTCGGGGCGGGTGATCGGCATCGTCAGCCACGTCGACGAGCTCAAGCAGCGCATCGCCGACCGGGTCGAGGTGCGACGCCGCCCCGACGGGTCGTCGGTGCTCCGCTCGACGGCCGGCTGAGCAGGCAGGGCAGCGCGGGTCGGCTCAGCGGGATGGGTCGGCTGAGCCGGCAGCGGGGCGGGGCAGCGCGGCGGGCCGGCCGGCCGGGGCGGCGGGGCGTGCCAGCCGAGCGGGCGACCCCCGTCCGAGGGTGTTCACCCGCGCGCACGGCCTCGTTCACGTGGCGGCCACCCGGCAGGAGTCTGCTGGTCCCCGCCCCGCGGCGACTCCGTCGTGTGGCGACCGGATCACGATCACGATCACAGGAGCAGAACCGTGTCGAAGAACACCCCGAACCGCCGGCGTGCGGCCCTGACGACGGGGGTCGTCGCGACGGCCGCCGCCGCCGCCCTCGCCCTCAGCCCCGTCGCCGCCTTCGCGGCCACCCCCGCGAACGTCGCCCAGAACGGTGGTGCCGCCCGCAGCATCGACGACAGCACGCAGCTGCTGCTCGACTCGGTGGAGGTCGGCCCCGCCAAGAACGTCATCCTGCTGATCGGCGACGGCATGGGCGACAGCGAGATCACGTCGGCGCGCAACTACGCCTACGGCGCCGGCGGAACGCTGCCCGGCATCGACGCCCTGCCCCTGACCGGCCAGTACACGACGTACTCGGTCTACCGGGACGGCGCGAACAAGGGCAAGCCCGACTACGTGCCGGACTCCGCCGCGACCGGCTCCGCCTGGGCCACCGGCACGAAGACCTACGACAACGCCATCTCGGTCGACGTCGACGGCGTCCCGCAGGACACCCTGCTCGAGATCGCCAAGGCCAACGGCAAGAAGACCGGCAACGTCTCGACCGCCGAGCTGCAGGACGCCACCCCGGCCGTGCAGGCCGCACACGTCGCCGCCCGCAGCTGCTACGGCCCCGACAGCGTCACCCAGTGCGGCGCCGACGCGCTCGACCAGGGCGGCCTCGGCTCGATCAGCGAGCAGATCATCGGCACCCGTGCCGACCTCACCCTCGGCGGAGGCGCGACCTCGTTCGGCCAGTCCGCCCGTGCCGGTCAGTGGCAGGGCGACACCCTGTTCGCCCAGGCGCAGGACCGTGGCTACCAGGTCGTGCGCGACGCGGCCGGCCTCGACGCCCTGACGACCGCCGACCAGGCGCAGCCCGTGCTCGGCACCTTCACCGACGGCAACTTCCCGACCCGGTACGCCGCCACCACGGCGACCGTCGGCGGGGCCGACCTGGCCCCGCAGACCTGCCAGCCGAACCCGGCCCGCCTGTCCACCGGCCTCTCGCTGCAGTCGCTGACCGAGAAGTCGATCGACCTGCTCGACACCGGTGACCAGGGCTTCTTCCTGCAGGTCGAGGGTGCCTCGATCGACAAGCGCGACCACAGCGCCGACGCCTGCGGTCAGATCGGTGAGGTGCTCGACCTCGACGAAGCCGTCCAGTCCGCCCTCGCCTTCGCGAAGGCCGACGGCAACACGATGGTCATCGTCACGGCGGACCACGCGCACACCAGCCAGATCGTCGACTCGACGCCGCCCGCCACGCTCAGCACCGCGCTGACGACGGTCGACGGCACCACGATGAAGATCGCCTACGGCACCGCCGCGGCGGGCGGGTCGCAGCAGCACACCGGCACGCAGTTGCGCGTCGCGGGTTACGGCCCCGGTGCCGCGAACGTCGTCGGCCTGATCGACCAGACCGACAACTTCTTCACCATCGTGAACGCCCTGCAGCTCGACCGCGACCTCGACGGCCTCAGCGCCGACGCGACGATCTCGGCTCCGACCGAGGTCGCCCCCGGCGCCGAGTTCCCGGTCAGCACCGCCGGCCTCGCCGGCGACCGCCAGGTCACGGGCACGCTCGACGTCGACGGCACGGTGACCGACCTCGGCATCGCCGACGTGGTCGACGGCGTCGCGACCTACACCGTCACCGCCCCCACCGAGCCCGGCAGCTACACGATCACGCTGACCGGCACGCAGAGCGGCACGACGCTGGCGACGACCGTCGCCGTCGTCGAAGGCGCCGTCACCCCGGCTCCGACGACCCCGCCCGCGGCGGTCCCCGGTGACGGCTCGAGCGCAGGAGGCGCGGGGACGGCCGGCAACGGAAGCGGGCCCCTCGCGTTCACCGGCTCCGACGCCCTGCCCGCCCTGCTGCTCGCGCTGATGCTGGCCGGCACCGGTGCCGCCCTCGTGCTGCGTCGTCGCCACCGCGCGGCGTCCGTGCAGGACGGCGTGCAGCTCTAGGCGTTCCCCGCCCCGACACACGGGAGGCGCGGTGCCAGCCGGCACCGCGCCTCCTGCGTTCTCGGGTCGCGTCGGACCCTCGGGTCAGACCAGCGGGTCGCTGTCGGTCGAGCGACGCTCGACGCGCTCGCCCGTGGCCGGGTCGACCGCGCTGCGGGTCGTGGAGACCGTCGAGCGGCGGCGCGACGCGAAGGCGATGCCGATGATGGTCACGACCACGCCGGCCGCGATGAGGATGTAGCCGATCAGTTTGATGTCGATGCCCGCGACCTGGAAGTCGAGAGCGAACGCGAGGACCGCGCCGATCACGATCAAGGCGATTCCGCCGCCGATGCTCATGGGGTCTCCTTCGTCTGGCGCCGCCCCGGATGGGCGACGGCGCCGACGCGAGGGTCGGCGGGCCCCACAGTACCGACGGGCCGCCCCGATCGGCCACGACGCGGCGGAGGCGCTGCGAGGATGGTCCTGCCCGTCACCCCACCGCAGGAGATCCCATGACCGGACCCGCAGGCCCCGTGCCGCTCGACCAGCCGTACCACCGCGCCTCGCCGAAGGTCGCGGTCGTCCGGTTCTGGCGCAAGTACGCCACGTTCCACGGGAGGGCGAGCCGCAGCGAGTACTGGTGGTGGTTCGTCATCGCGCTCGTGTTCCAGGGGGCGCTCCAGGCCTGGGCCACGGGCAGCGGCGGGACGTCGACCTGGGCCGGGGGCGACAACGGCGACTGGACCTACATCGACCCACAGGGCGTCGTCGTCGTGCTGTGGTCGGTGGTCAGCTTCCTGCCGACCCTGGCGCTGCAGTCGCGGCGCCTGCACGACGGGGGCTTCACCGCCTGGTACGTGCTCTTCTACCTGCTGCCGGTCCTCGGGTGGCTGACCCTGCTCGTCATGTCGCTGCTGCCCTCGCGCGCCTCGGGCGAGCGGTTCGACACGGGTGGCGAGCGGCAGTACCCGGGTCCGGCCTGACCCGGCCGGACGGCGCCGGAGTCCCGCCGGGACACGGCGGCGACGGCGTCGTCGAGAGCCCCGGTCCATTGCCGGTCCTCGTCGTGGACCACGTGGCACTCGTGGGCGCAAGGGGGTTACGGGGTCGGACCACCGACCGCTAACCTGTTCGCACTCCGGTGGGCCCGACCGCCGTGGTGGTCCCGTTGAGCGACGTCCGTCGCTCGTTTCCCGGTGGTGGACTCTGCGTGCGTCGGGCCTCCGGAGCCCTGACGCCCGAGGCCCCGGACGAAGCCGGTCCGACGCCGAGGCGACGCCGTCAGCCCTGCTGCGCCTCGTGCACCAGCTCGAGCGCCGCCCGCAGCCCCGCCGCCGGGACCTGTCCGGGCGCGCTCGTCGCCCCCGCCGATCCGAACGTGACGCACGAGCCGAACGTCTCGCCCGAGAGCCGGGACACGACGCCGAGCGGCCCCATCGACATGGTGATCGCGGGAACGATGCCGGCACCCGCCCGGAACTCGGCCGTGGCCCGCATCAGGGTCAGCACGTCGTCCGTGTTCGACGGCATGGCCGCGAACTTCGCCACGTCGGCACCGTTCTCTTGTTGTTCGAGCAGGCGCGACACGATCTCGCCCTGCGTGGGGGTGCCGCTGAAGTCGTGCGACGACATCACCACGACGAGCCCGGCGTCGTGCGCCGCGTCGACGAGCCCGCCGAGCAGGTCGGGGTCGGTGTACATCTCGACGTCCACGGCGTCGAGCAGTCCGGTGGCCATCGCCGAGCGCAGCACGGCGTCGTAGGTCGCGGGGGCGACGTCGTGCTCGCCTCCCTCGGGCTCGGTCCGCAGGGTGAACAGCAGGGGCAGCTCGGCGTCGAGCGCGCCACGCACCCGACGGACGACGTCGGCCACGAGGTCGAGGTCGGCGGCTCCCGTCGCCTCGGTTCCCGTACGCACGGGACCGTCGGGGTCCGGTGCCGCGGCGAACGCGGCGTCGACGAAGTCGATGCGCAGCTCGACCAGTTCGGCCGTGTCGGTGTCGAGCGCCGAGGCGGCGTCGACCAGCGCGTCGACGGTCCGGGCCACGAGCGGGACGCAGACCGCGGGACGCCCGGTGCCGAGCGCGACCCGACCGATCGAGACCGGAAGAGGGGTCGCCATGGTCAGCGCGCCACGCTGTCGGTCGTCGACCGGTCGCGGATCGGCGAGCCCACGGAGGCGCGCATCGCGTCGCGCAGGACGCCCTCGTCGGGGACCGGCTCGTCCTGCGCCCGCCCGGAGAAGAGCCTGACCTGGCCGAGCGCCTGCTCGACGAGCATGTCGAGGCCGTTGAAGACGATGCCCCCGTCGGCCGACCAGCGCGACGCGAGGCGCGTCGGCCAGGGCTCGTAGGCGACGTCGAAGAGGACGGACGAGCCACCGGCCGGACGCAGGTGGAGGTCGTCCGCCGCGCCTCCGGGCAAGGTGCTGATGACGAAGTCCAACGGGCCGAGCGAGGGCAGCTCGGTGAGCGGGGCGACCATGACGTCGGCGCCCAGCTCGGCGGCCAGGGACGTCAGCTCGCCGGCGCGCATGGGGTTGCGCAGGTGGATCGAGAACGACCGGGCGCCGAGATCCCACGCGGCGGCCATCGCGGACAGGGCGGTGGCGCCCCCGCCGAGGATGGTGGCCGCGGCGGGCCGGGCGTCGTGGAATCCCTCGACGCTGCGGACGATGCCGTCCACGTCGGTGTTGTGCCCGTGGCGGCGACCGTGGTCGTCGAGGACGACGGTGTTGGCGACCCCGAGACGTCGGGCGAGCGGAGAGACGGTGTCGAGCAGGGGCAGCACCTCGCGCTTGAGCGGCATCGTCAGGCTCAGGCCGCGCCAGCTCGCGTCGAGGCCCCCGACGAAGTCGGCGAGCCCGCCCGAGGCAACCTCGACCCGGTCGTAGTCGAAGGGCAGGCCGAGGTGCTCGTACGCCGTGCGGTGCAGCACCGGTGACAGCGAGTGCTCGATCGGCGACCCCAGGACGGCGAGACGTCGGCGAGCATCGGTCACGGGTGGGCCCCTCCCTGCGCCCGCGGCTCGGACGACGACCCACCCTAACGCGAGGGCCCTGAGGGGGTGCGGGGTGGTGGCGACCGGCACCGCGCCTCCTCGTCCCGTCGGGTCTGGCAGGGTCGGTGCATGCAGATCCGACCCTTCGACGAGGCCGACACCGAGACCGTCGTGGCGCTCTGGGAGCGCTGCGGGCTGACCCGCCCGTGGAACGACCCGCGACGCGACATCGAACGCAAGCTGACCGTGCAGCGCGAGCTGTTCCTGGTCGGCGTCGACGACGAGGAGGCGCTGGTCGCGACCGCGATGGCCGGGTACGACGGCCATCGCGGCTGGGTGTACTACGTCGCGGTCGAGCCCGATCGCCAGGGGGAGGGGTTCGGCCGGCAGCTCATGGCCGAGGTCGAGCGGTCGCTCGAGGCGCTGGGATGCCCGAAGGCCAATTTCCAGGTGCGCACCGGCAACGAGCGGGTACGGGCGTTGTACGAACACCTGGGGTACTCGGTCGACGACGCGTTCGGCATGGGCAAGCGGCTGATCGCCGACTGAGGCGCGGTGTCCGGAGGCTCCGGTGGAGCCCCTCGGCGGGCCCGTCGCTCGGCCTCGCGGCGTCGGATGAACAACATGTGACGATCTTCGGCGGACTCTTGTCGGGCACCCAGCGAGAACTTAGGGTCGTGTGGTGTGCCCCCTGTCGGGGGGTGCCGTCCCGCCCGAACCGTCTTCTCCAGGAGCACCGACGCCCATGCGCATCAGCCCCCCGTCATCCGAGTCCGTCCCGACGGGAGGCCGGCGGCGAGTCCGCGGTGCGGCCCTCGCGTCCGTCGCCACCGGCACCCTGCTGCTCGGCCTGGTCGCCGCGGCACCGGCCCAGGCCGTCCCGGTCACGATCGACCTCGTCGGCATCAACGACTTCCACGGTCGACTCGAGGCCGACGCCCCCGGTGCTCGCGCCTCCATCGCCGGCGCGGCCGTCCTCGCGGGCGCCGTCAAGTCGGTCGAGGCGCAGAACCCCAACACGCTCTTCGTCTCGGCGGGCGACAACATCGGCGCCTCGACGTTCACCTCGTTCATCCAGGACGACGAGCCGACCCTCGACGCCCTGAACGCCATGGGCCTCGACGTCAGCACGCCGGGCAACCACGAGTTCGACAAGGGCCAGGACGACTTCAACGGCCGCGTCCGGGCGAACAGCGAGTTCCCCTACGTGAACGCGAACATCCTCCGGAGCGACGGGACGCCCGCCTACGACCCCTACGTCGTCGAGGAGATCGGCGGCGTCCGCGTCGCGTTCATCGGCGCGCTGACCGAGACCATGCCGACGCTCGTCAGCCCGGCCGGCATCGAGGGGCTCACCTTCGCCCCCGTCGTCGAGTCGGTCAACGCCGTCGCGGACGACATCGTCGCGGCCGACGCGGCCGACGCCATCGTCCTGCTGCTGCACGAGGGCGCCGAGACCGGCAGCCTCGACTCCGTCACCGGCGACAACGCGTTCGGCGAGATCGCCCGCGGCGTCTCGGGCGACGTGTCGGCCATCTTCTCGGGACACACCCACCAGGGCTACGACTACCTCGTCTCGCCGTCCGACGGCGGCCCGCAGCGTGCCGTCGTGCAGACGGGCAGCTACGGGACGAACCTCGCCCGGGTGACCATGACGGTCGACCCCGCCGCCACCGCCTTCCGTGACCGCGTGACCATCGCCTCGCACCGTCTGGTGCCGCTCTACGGTGCCTTCACGCCCGACCCCACCGTCCAGGCCATCGTCGCCTCGGCCGTCGACGTCGCCGCCGAGCGGGGGGCCGAGGTCATCGGTTCGATCAGCGACTCCTTCAACCGGGCCTACAACGCCAACCCGGACGCCAACGGCCTCCCCGTCTCGAACCGGGCCGGTGAGTCGACGCTCGGCAACTTCGTCGCCGACATCCAGCTGTCGTCGACGACGGCGAGCGGTGCCCAGCTCGCCTTCATGAACCCGGGCGGCCTGCGGGACGACCTGCCCTTCGTGGCGCCGGACGGCGACGTGACGTACAAGGCCGCCGCGGCCGTGCAGCCCTTCGCCAACACGCTCGTCGTGGTCGACATGACCGGCGCCGAGATCCGCCAGGTGCTCGAACAGCAGTGGCCGACCGCCGGCCGTACCAGCACCCTGAAGCTCGGCACGTCCGAGGGTCTGACCTACACGTACGACCCCACCGCGGCGGCGGGCTCGCGCATCGCGGCCGTCTCGCTCGACGGCGTGGCCGTCGACGACGCCACGATCTACAAGGTGACGGTCAACTCGTTCCTCGCCTCGGGTGGCGACGGGTTCACCGCCTTCGCCAACGGTCGCGCCCACGCCGACAGCGGCAAGGTCGACCTGCAGAGCCAGCTCGAGTACTTCGACGCCCAGGCCGGCGACCCGTCCGACCCCGACTTCGCCTCGCGTTCGGTCGGCGTCTCGGGGCTGACCGCTGCGCCCGTCGGCGGGTTCGCCGCCGGTGACACCGTGTCGATGACCCTGTCGTCGCTCGTCCTGCAGCAGGCCGCCGCGGACGCGTCGGGCACCGTGACCGCGACGCTCGACGGCGTCGAGCTCGCCTCGGCCCCGATCGACGAGACCATCCTCGACAACTCGGACGAACAGGGTCGTGCCACGGTGACCTTCGTCGTCCCCGAGGGCATCACCGCTCCCGCTGCCGGACCGGTCACGCGTCAGGTCGTGCTCTCGGTCGCCGGCACCGGCACGACGGCGTCCGTCCCGGTCGTCTTCGCCGCGGCGGCCGCTCCCGTGGTCGTCCCGCCGACCGACCCCGGCACCACGCCTCCGGTCACGACCCCCGGCGGCACCGTGCCCGGCACCACCCCCGGCTCGGGTCCGGGCACCACGCCCGCCGGCACGGTCCGCAACGCCGACGGCTCGCTGGCCTTCACCGGCCAGGACGGCCTGGGTCTCGCGGCCCTCGCCGGGCTCGCCCTGATGCTGGCCGGCGGCTCGGCGCTGGTCGTCGCCCGCCGCCGTCGCCTCCGCGCGACGGTGACGCCCACCGAGGGCTGACGCCCCCGACATCGCACCACCGACCGGACGTCGCACCACGGAATCCCGTGGTGCGACGTTCCGTTCGTGGTGCGACCATCGCGCGGCGGCGCGGAGGCGACGGCGGCACGACCGACCGGCACCGCGCCTCCCGTACGCTCGTCGGGTGACGACGTTCGCGTACCACCGCCTCTTCCGTTCCCTGCCCTCGTACCGGTGGTGGAAACCGCTGCTGGCGGCCGTCGTGGCGGCCGTCACGTACCTGCTCGCGTCGGTCGTGGTCTACGTGGCAGTCCTCGGGGTGACCACGGCCGTGGGCGGCACCGCCGCCGCCGAACGTCTGCAGCGCGGCATCGAGGGCGACGCCCTGGCCGCCGCCGACCCGCTCGTGCTCTTCACGACGCTCGCCTCGATCGCGGTCATGCTGCCGGCCATCATGCTGGGCACGCTGATCGTCGGCCCCGGCGCGGTCGGCAGCCTCTCGAGCGTCGCCGGGCGGCTGCGCTGGCGGTGGCTCGTGCGATGCCTCGTGCCCGCCCTCGCGTTCATGGCCCTGACGGTGGGGCTCAGCTACGTCGTGGTGCCCCCGCTGTCGGGCGAACCGATCGGCACCGGCCCGGTCACCACGCCGGCCGACACCCTCGTCTGGGCGGTCGTGGTCATCCTCGTGGTCACGCCGCTCCAGGCGACGGCCGAGGAGTACGCGTTCCGCGGGCTCGCCCTGCAGACGATCGGCTCGTGGTCGAGGTACCCGATCGCGGCGATCGTCCTGCCCACGGTCGGGTTCGCGTTCGGCCACGACTACAACGCGTGGGGCATGCTCGACGTCGCCGTGTTCGGCGTGGCCGCGGCCTACCTGACCTGGCGCACCGGCGGGCTCGAGGCGGCGATCGTCGCGCACGTGCTCAACAACACCGTGCTCTTCCTGTTGTCGGCCCCCTTCGCGGGCGTCGAGTCGAGCGACGGCAGCCCCCTCGCCCTGGCGGTGACGCTGGTCTCGACGCCGCTCTACGTGTGGCTCGTGCTGCGGGCGGCCCGACGCGCCGGGCTCGTGACGGTCCGCAGCGCTCCTCTCGTGCCCGGCGCTCCCGCGCCGGGCGAACCCCTCGTCCCCGGTGCCCGTCCGACCGACGACCGTCCCCAGGAGGCGCGGGTCGACTGACCGCGTCGGCGGCCGCTCGTAGACTCGACGCGTGACCACCACCGCCTCGCCCGCCCTGGCTCCCGACGCTCCCACCGCAGCCGTCGACGTGCTGCACCGGGTGTTCGGCTACGACGAGTTCCGTGGACAGCAGGCGCAGATCATCGACCAGGTGGTCCAGGGCGGCGACGCCCTCGTGCTCATGCCCACGGGTGGCGGCAAGTCGCTCTGCTACCAGGTGCCCGCCCTCGTCCGCGACGGCACGGGCATCGTCGTCTCGCCGCTCATCGCGCTGATGCAAGACCAGGTCGACGCCCTCGAGGCCGTCGGCGTCCGGGCGGCGTTCCTCAACTCGACGCAAGACCCCGACCGTCGTCGTGCGGTCGAGCAGGCGTTCGTCGCGGGCGAGCTCGACATGCTCTACCTCGCGCCCGAGCGGCTCAAGCTCGAGTCCACGAAGTCGCTGCTCGACCGGGGCCACGTCTCGCTCTTCGCCATCGACGAGGCCCACTGCGTGGCGCAGTGGGGGCACGACTTCCGTCCCGACTACCTCGAGCTGTCGGTGTTGCACGAGCGCTGGCCCGACGTCCCGCGCATCGCGCTGACGGCGACGGCCACCGAGACCACCCACCGCGAGATCTCACGCCGCCTCGAGCTCGACGACGCGAAGCACTTCGTCGCCGACTTCGACCGGCCCAACATCCAGTACCGCATCGAGGCGAAAGACGGCCCGCAGCAGCAGCTGCTGCGGTTCATCCGCACCGAGCACGACGGCGACGCCGGCATCGTGTACTGCCTGTCCCGCAAGTCGGTCGAGAGCACGGCCGAGTTCCTGGTCAAGCAGGGCATCCCGGCGCTGCCGTACCATGCGGGCCTCGAGGCGCAGACCCGGGCACGCAACCAGGCGCGCTTCCTGCGCGACGAGGGTATCGTGATGGTCGCCACCATCGCCTTCGGCATGGGCATCGACAAGCCCGACGTCCGTTTCGTCGCGCACCTCGACCTGCCCAAGTCGGTCGAGGGCTACTACCAGGAGACCGGCCGGGCCGGCCGCGACGGCCTGCCCTCGACGGCCTGGTTGGCCTACGGCCTGCAAGACGTCGTGCAGCAGCGGCGCATGATCGACCAGTCCGAGGGCGACGCCGAGCACCGCCGCAAGCTCGGCGCCCACCTCGACGCCATGCTCGCCCTGTGCGAGACGGTCGAGTGCCGACGGGTGCAGCTGCTCGGCTACTTCGGTCAGGCGAGCACCGCCTGCGGCAACTGCGACACCTGCCTCTCGCCGCCCGAGTCGCTCGACGGCACGGTGCCCGCCCAGAAGCTCCTCTCGACGGTCGTCCGGCTGAAGCGAGAGCGCAACCAGCAGTTCGGCGCGGGCCAGATCGTCGACATCCTCGTCGGCAAGTCGACCCCCAAGGTCCTCCAGAACCGCCACGAGCAGCTGTCCACCTTCGGCATCGGCACCGAGCTGAACGACGTCGAGTGGCGGGGCGTCGTCCGGCAGCTGCTGGCCCAGGGGGTGTTGGCGGTCTCGCCCGACGGCTACGGCACCCTGCTGCTCACCGACGCGGCGGGCGAGGTGCTCTCGGGCGGTCGCACCGTCCGGTTGCGGCGCGAGCCCGACCGTCCGGCGCGCTCGGCCCGAGCGCGGAGCGGGTCGGGTTCGTCGGGCCGCGGCTCCTCGCGGGGTGCCGCCGAGCTGACGGGTGACGACGCCGCCCTGTTCGAGACGCTGCGCGAGTGGCGTGCCGGCGTGGCCCGGGCGCAGGGCGTCCCGGCCTACGTGGTGTTCGGCGACGTCACCCTGCGGGGCATCGCATCCGAACGGCCCACCTCGCTCGATCAGCTCGCGGGCATCAGCGGTGTCGGCCAGAAGAAACTCGACACCTACGGTCAGCAGGTGCTCGCCGTCGTGGGCGGCACCGCACCGGCCGAGGCGGCGGCCGTCGGGTCGTCCACGACGGCGTCGGCGCCGGCCGGCACGACGCCCCGCTCGTCCCGGGCGACCTCGACCGCCCCCGCTCGTGGTGCCCGCCGTGCCGCGCCGCCCGCCGTCGACGAGGTGCCCGAGGTGCCGGCCGACGATCTCTACGACGTGCCGGCCGACGCTCCCTACGACCCCTACGACGACGCCCCGCCGCCGCCCGACGACTGGCGCTGACCCGGGGTCGACGGGCCGAAGCCGAGCAGCGGGAACGCCTGCGACAGGACGACCAGCGCGACCGTCGTGATCACCATGGCCGAGAACCCGCCCAAGAAGGGCTGTCCGTTCATGCGGGCGACGTAGGCCGCCGCGAGCAGCACGGCCCCGCCCGCCGGGGGTGCCAACCCGATGAAGCGCATGCTCGTCCGGTCGAGCGCAGCGCCCCGTCGCGTCCGGCGGACCGACGAGACCGCCACGACGACGAGCGCGAGCCAGACGACCGCCGACAGCACGTAGAGCCCGGTCGCCACGAC
Source organism: Frigoribacterium sp. SL97 (assembly GCF_026625765.1). NCBI lineage: Bacteria > Bacillati > Actinomycetota > Actinomycetes > Micrococcales > Microbacteriaceae > Frigoribacterium > Frigoribacterium sp. SL97. Next base: position 3,623,679 of record NZ_CP113062.1, on the reverse strand, counting down.
CGTCGCGGTGAGACCGACGCCGACCGAGGTGCCCGCGCCGACGATGCTGGCGACGGCGAAGTAGGTGGAGATCAGCGCGGTGGCGCCGAAGACGACCGGCAGGCGCGAAGGGCGGGTGGTCATGGTCTCGTCGTCCAAGGCGGTCCTCTCGGGTCGTCGGGGCTGTCGTCGGGGGATGCGGCGGGGCGCTCGGGGGACTCGGGGCGCCTCGGGCCGTCCGGGGTCGTCCCCGGCTGTCGGAGCCGGAGCGCGGGGGGCCGTCCGCCCGGCCGGACCACGGCCCACGGGGACGGGCGGTGCGTCGCGGCGCTCGCCCCGGGTCTCGGGTCGATCCCCCGACGAGGACTCGTCGGAGGGTCGTGAACCGGACGAGCGTCCCGTTTCGGTCGGTCTCCGACGATAGGCCGCGGCTCCGGCGGCGGCAATCCTCCCTGAGGGGGACACCCGTTGTTCCCCGAATCGGGTGGTGCGGGTGGGTGCCGAGGGCCCCCGGGTGAGGCGCACAGGCGAGCCATGCGCCTCGGGGAATGTGGCGTCGGGCACAGTGGAGCGTGCTCACAACCCTCAGCCGTTCGGTCCTGTCACCCCTGGTGCGCGCGGTCTGGCGCCCCCGGGTGATCGGGCGCCGCAACGTCCCGCGGCGCGGCGCCGTCATCCTGGCCAGCAACCATCTCTCGTTCATGGACAGCGTCGTGATCACCCTCATGGCACCCCGTCAGGTCTCGTTCCTCGCGAAGAACGCCTACTTCACCGGCTCGGGTCTCAAAGGTCGGGCGTCGCGGGCCTTCTTCACCGGCATCGGTGCGATCGGCGTCGAGCGAGGGGCCGGGTCCGCCGCGCAGCACGCCCTCGACCTGGGCCTCGGCAAGCTGACGGACGGTGACGCGTTCGCGATCTACCCCGAAGGGACGCGCTCCCTCGACGGGCGGCTCTACCGCGGCCGGACGGGCGTCGCCTGGCTCGCGCTCACGAGCGGGGCCCCGGTCGTGCCGGTCGCCCTGACGGGGACGCAGGAACTGCAGCCGGTGGGCACGCGCCTCCCGCGCCTCCGGAAGGTCACCGTCGAGTTCGGCGAGCCCATCGACCTCTCGCACCACGGGGAGGCGAAGTCGGGTCGGGCTCGTCGCCACGCCACCGACGAGGTGATGGCGGCCGTCCAGCGTCTCAGCGGCCAGGTCGAGGCGGGCGCGTACAACGATCCGCCCGCGCCGTCGGTCGTCGCGCGGGTGCGGCGTGCGATGCGGCCCGACCCCGTCGGGCCCGATCCGCTCGACTGAGCCGCGCTGCTCGCGCGTCCCGGGCGTAGCGTCTGAGCCATGAAGGTCGCAGTGCTCGGGACGGGCATCATGGGTCAGGGCGTGGCGGGGACACTGCTGCGCGAGGGGTTCGACGTCACGGTCTGGAACCGCACGAGGTCGAAGGCCGAGCCGCTCGCCGCCGACGGTGCCGCGGTCGCCGACACGGCGTGGCAGGCGGTCGAGGGCGCCGACGTGGTCGTCACCGTGCTGTTCGACGGCGACGCCGTGCTCGAGGTCCTCGACGAGGCCGCCGACGCGAGCGGTGCCGACACCGTGTGGGTGCAGGCCAGCACCATCGGCGAGGCCGACACGGCCCGCGTCGTCCGGACGGCCGACGGGCACGGGCTCCGGCTCGTCGAGGCGATGATGCTCGGCACGAAGAAGCCGGCCGCGACGGGGAAGCTCGTCATGCTGGCCGCCGGCGACGACGCCCTGCTCGACGCCGTGCGTCCGGTCCTCGACGCCATGGGCTCCAAGACGATCGTCGCGGGCGACACGGTCGGACAGGGCACGGCGCTGAAGCTCGCCGCCAACGCGTGGATCGCCACGATCACCGCCGCCACGGCCCAGTCGCTCGCACTGACGGAGGCCCTGGGCCTCGACCCGCAGCTCTTCCTCGACGCCATCGACGGGGGCCAGTCGGACACCCCGTACGCGCACCTCAAGGGCGCGACGATGATCGCCGGCGACTACCCGGCCCAGTTCGCGCTCGACGGCATCCGCAAGGACCTCGACCTCATGCAGGAGGCCGCCCAGGGCACCGGCTTCGACACCGGTCTGCTCGAGGCGCTGTCCGGCGTCTACGCGACGGCGGCCGACCGGGGGCACGGCGGCGACGACATCGCCGCGGTCCGCACCGGCTTCGACCGGGACGGTTCCGCCGAGACCCGCTAGGACCGCCGAGACCCTCGTGCGCGCAGGAGGGTCTCAGCGGCCGGGGCTCGGGGCGCCGGTGGCGCCGGCGGCGTAGATGAGCGACGCCGCGACGGCCCGGCCCGTCGTCGTGTCGCGGTCGGGCTCGCGGAGTCGCATGGCGAGGTCGCCGGTGACCACCAGCAGCAGGCGTTCGGCGAGCCCCTCGGCCTCGGGGCCGACGAGCGGGCGTGCCAGGTCGGTGAGTCGCGTCCGCAGCGTCTCGGTGTCGAGCCGCACGGCCTCGGCGACGTCGGCGGGCGGATCGACGTACTCGGCCGCCGAGGCCAGGAACGCACACCAGCGTGCCCCCGTCGGGCGGGACCGGAAGTCGTCCAACGCGTCGAAGACCGCGAGGAGGCGCGGGCCGGCCTCGTCGCACCGGGCGACGGCGGCGTCCCAGGTGGCGAGCCAGTCGTGGTGGCGACGGGTCAGCGCTGCGGCGACCAGCGCCTCCTTGCTGCGGTAGCCGCGGTACATCGTCGCGGCCGAGACGCCGGCGCGGGCGAGGACGGCGTCGACGGGCGTCGCGGCGATGCCGTTCGTGAAGAACAGGTCGTCGGCGGCGTCGAGGATCTTCTTCTCGCTGGCCGGGCGCAGGGGCATGCGGCCGAGCTGTCGGTCGGGGCCTGGGTCTGCCTCGGCGCGGGCGGCACCGCCGTCATCGCCACCGCCCGACCGCTGGCGGGCCTGGCCCCCGGGACGGTCTGGACGCTCACGCTGGTCGCGATGGCGGCGGGCACGGCCGGGTTGGCGACCCTGCCGGGCGTCGTGCCGGTGGCGTTCGTGGCCTGCGCGGCCTTCGGCTGGGCCTACACGGCGGCGACGGGTGCGCTGATCGCCTGGACGGCCGAGATCGACGCCGAGCGGGCCGCGAGCGGGACGGCCCTGCTCTTCGTGCTGTTGGTGCTGGGCCAGGCCGTGGGGGCCGTCGTCCTGGGCGCGCTCGTCGGGACCGGCGGCTACGGCGTGGCCCTCGCCGTGGCAGCCCTCGGCGCCCTCCTCGCGGCGCTCCCGGGCCTCGTGGGCCGGGGAATGCATCGTGCAACGGGGGCGTTGTCCCACGAGCGCCCCCGCCCGAGGGCGCCTCACCGTTCGGAAGGACCACCCTTGGACCTCTTCTCTCCCGCCACCTTCGGCCAGCTCGAGCTGCGCAACCGCGTCGTCATGGCGCCCCTCACCCGTCTCCGCTCCGGCGACGACGGCGTTCCGGGCGACGTCGTGGTGGAGCACTACCGTCAGCGCGCCTCCTTCGGTCTGATCACGACCGAGGGCACCTGGCCCTCGCAGGAGTCCAAGGCCTACGACGGTCAGCCCGGCATCGTCACCGACGAGCAGGTCGCCGGCTGGAAGCGCGTCGCCGAGGCCGTCCACGCCGAGGGCGGCCAGATCGTCATGCAGGTCATGCACGGTGGCCGCGTCTCGCACACCGACATCACGCGCACCGACCGCATCGTCGCCCCCAGCGCTATCGCCATCGACGGCCAGGTGCACACCGCCACCGGCAAGGTCGACTTCCCCGTGCCGCACGCCCTCACGACCGACGAGGTCCACCAGGTCACGGCCGACATCGTCGCCGCGTCGAAGCGCGCCGTGCTCGAGGCCGGGCTCGACGGCGTCGAGATCCACAGCGCCAACGGCTACCTGCTGCACGAGTTCCTCTCGCCCGTCTCGAACGTCCGCACCGACGAGTACGGCGGAACCCCCGAGAACCGCGCCCGCCTCGCGATCGAGACCGCGACCGCCGTGGCCGAGGCGATCGGTGCCGGCCGCGTCGGCATCCGGCTGTCGCCCATGCACAACATCCAGGACGTCGTCGAGACCGACGTCGCCGACGTGACGGCCGTCTACCGTGCGCTCGTCGAGGGCCTCGCGCCGCTCGGCCTCGCCTACCTCAGCGTGCTGCAGGCCGACCTGCGCGGCGAGCTCGTCCAGGACCTCCGCACGCGCTTCGGTGGTGCCTTCATCGTCAACAGCGGCTTCGGTCAGATCACCACGCGCGACGAGGCCATCGCCGAGGTCGCCGACGGCCAAGCCGACGCCGTGGCCGTGGGCCGTTTCGCCATCGCCAACCCCGACCTGGTCGAGCGGTGGCAGGGTGACCACGAGGTCAACGAGCCGAACCCCGCCACGTTCTACGCCGAGGGTGCCGAGGGCTACACGGACTACCCGACGCTGGAGCACGCCGCGCGCTAGTCCGGCGCCCGCACCGCGGACCCCGTCCCGGGCGACCCACCACGTCCTCCCGTGGTCGGTCGCCCGGGGCGGGGTCCGTCGTCGTGCGGCCGGCCCGTGCGGCCGACCCGCGCGGCCGGTCCGCGCGGCCGCCGGCGCACGGCGAGCCGAGGAGGCGCGGGTCGCGTCACCCGCGCCGCGCACCCGGCGTAGACAGGACGGCATGACCGACGTGAAGCACCCGTCCGACCTCGGGATCGACGTGAGCGAGGGCTCGCCGCAGCAGCTGTACCGCTGGCTGCTCGCGAGCGTGTTGTTCGGCCGGCCCGTGCAGCAGAGCGTGGCCGCCGAGACCTACCAGGTGCTCGTCGACCACGGGCTGACGAGCCCCGCACGCTTCGCCGAGCACGACCACGAGGGGCTGCGCCGGCTGCTCGACGAGGCCGGCTACGCCCGCATCGACCACGTGATGAGCGACGAGCTGCACGAGGTCATGGGGCGCATCGACTCCGACTGGGGGTCGGTGAACCACCTCGTGCGGTCGTCGGCCGACCGTGCCGAGCTGACCCGCCGCCTCACCGACCTGAAGGGCGTCGGCCCGAAGACGGCCGAGATCTTCACGCGGGAGCTGCCCGTCGCCCTCTACGGCACCGCCTGACGGCACCGTCTGGCGGCGCCGCCTGACGGCACCGCCGGACGGCGAAGGCGTCCTCGGGTCGGGAGCGGGGCACCCGTAGACTCGAGGCGATCTCGGGGGCGCGACCCGCGCCTCCTCGGGTGTGATCGGTGCGACCGGCACCGACGGTCCGCGCGATCGTGCAGAGGGGGCCCCGTGACGCTCGTCGACAAGCTGTTCCGACAGGACGAATGGCGCACCGTGCCCAACGCCATCTCGGCGGCCCGGCTGCTGCTGCTGCCGGTGTTCCTCGTGTTGATCGTGGGGCAGCACTACTGGTCGGCGATGGTCGTCATCGCGGTCGTCTTCGTGACCGACTTCCTCGACGGGTTCATCGCCCGCCGGACGAACACCACCTCCGAGCTCGGCCGGTGGCTCGACCCGGTGGCGGACCGCATCACCGTGATCGTCGTCGTCATCGCGTTCGTCGCGGGCGGTCTCGTGCCGTGGCCGGTCCTGCCGCTGCTGCTCGTGCCCGATCTGCTGCTGAGCGCCTACGCCCTGTTCGTGCTGGCCGGGGCCTCGTTCCCGGTGACGTGGGTCGGCAAGATCCGCACCGCGCTCATCTTCGTCGGGCTGCTGCTCGTGCTGGTCGCGGCCGCGGTCGTGGACCAGTTCGGCGGATCGGGAGGCGCGTCGTCGGCCCCGCTCGCCGACGCCGGTGCCGTCGCCCGCACGATCGGCCTCGTGGTGCTCTGGGCCGGACTCGTCGGCCACTGGGTCGCCGCCGTCCTCTACGCCGCGGCACTCGTCCGCACCCGTCGCGCCCGCCGTACCGCCTGACGGTCCGGGGCCCGACCGCCCGTCCGGGGACTGACCGCCCGCCCGGGGCCCGGGCGTAGCGTCGACCCCATGACTCGCATCACCACCCCCTTCAGCGCCGCCACCACCGCGGACGAGGTCGTCGACGGCCTCGACCTGACCGGCAGGCGCATCGTCGTGACCGGCGCCGCGTCCGGCATCGGCATCGAGACCGCCCGCTCCCTCGTCGCCGCCGGCGCCGACGTGACCCTCGCCGTGCGCCGCCCCGAACAGGGAGAGCAGGCCGTCGCCGACATCCGCGAGAGCACCGGCGACGGCGGCGGCACCGTCCGTGCCGCGATCCTCGACCTCGAGAAGCGCGACACCCTGCAGGCCTTCGCCGACGCGTGGCAGGGCCCGCTCGACGTGCTCATCGACAACGCCGGCATCATGGCCACGCCCGAGACCCGCACCCCCGAGGGGTGGGAACTCCAGTTCAGCAACAACCACCTCGGTCACTTCGCCCTCGCGAACGCGCTCCGAGGAGCCCTGGTCGAGGGCGCCCAGGCCTCGGGCACCCCGTCGCGACTCGTGTCGCTCAGCTCGACCGGCCACCACTTCTCGCCCGTCGTGTTCGACGACGTGATGTTCGAGCGTCGCGAGTACGACCCGTGGTCGGCCTACGGCCAGTCGAAGACCGCGAACTCGCTCTTCGCGGTCGGCGTCACGCAGCGCTGGGCCGACGACGGCGTGCTCGCCAACGCCGTGCACCCGGGCGGCATCATGACGCCGCTGCAGCGCCACCTGCCCAAGCAGGAGATGCTCGACCGCGGCTGGATCGACGAGGACGGCACCCCCAACCCGGCGTTCAAGTCGACGCAGCAGGGGGCCGCGACGTCGGTCTTCGTGGCCGTCCACCCCCTCGCCGAGGGCGTCGGGGCCCGCTACTTCGAGGACGTCGCCGAGGCCGAGCCGTTCCGCGAGGACGCCCGCGGTCGCGGCGTCAAGGACTACGCCCTCGACCCCGAGCAGTCCGACCGCCTCTGGGCGCTCAGCGAGCAGCTGCTCGCCTGACCGGCGCAGGCGCAGGACGCAGGCGGCGCGGGCCGGGTCGACGACCCCGCCCGCGCCTCCTGCGTCCTGCCTCCGGGCGTCAGCCCGTGTTCTGCAGCCCGGCGGCGATCCCGTTGACGCTCAGCAGCAGCAGGCGGTGGTCGGCGTCCGCCGGGTCGCCTCCGCCCGCGACGCGGATCGCCCGCAGGGCGCGCAGCTGCAGCAGCGAGAGCGCGTCGACGTAGGGCGACCGCAGACGCACCGCGCGGCTGAGCACCGGGCGGCCGTCGAGCACCTCGCCGTGGCCGCTGACCGCGAGCACCCACTTGCGCGTGCGGGCCATCTCGTCGAGGACGCGTCCGGCGAGGTCGTCGCGGTCGGCCAGCGCCAGGTACTCGCGGGCGATGTGCTCGTCGGTCTTGGCGAGCGACATCTCGACGTTCTTGATCATCGCCGAGAAGAGCGGCCAGGTCGCGTAGGCCTCACGGAGCAGGTCGAGGTCGCCCACGGCCTCGAGGGCCGACCCCAGGCCGTACCAGCCGGCGAGGTTGATGCGGGCCTGCGTCCAGGCGAAGACCCAGGGGATCGCCCGGAGGTCCTCGAGGGACTCGACCGAGAGGCCTCGACGGGCGGGACGGGAACCCAGCGCGAGCAGTCCGACCTCCTCCATCGGGGTGACGGCCGCGAACCACGAGGCGAAGCCGTCGGCCTTGACGAGGCCGAAGAACGCCTCGCGTGAGGCGACGTCCATCGTGGAGGCGACCTCGGCGAACCGGGTGGCGGCCGTCGCGTTGGCCTGTTCGTTCGACGGGCTCGAGGCCAGCAGGGTGGCCGCGGCCATCTGCTCGACGTGCCGGGCGGCGATGGTCTTGTTGCCGTACTGGGCGAAGATGACCTCGCCCTGCTCGGTGATCTTGAAGCGACCGTCGACCGATGCCGGCGGCTGAGCCAGCACGGCCTCGTTCGCCGGTCCGCCGCCGCGGCCGAGGGCGCCGCCGCGACCGTGGAACAGCGTCAGCTCGATGTCGTTCTCGGCGGCCCAGTCGGCGATGCGGGCCTGGGCGGAGTAGAGCGCGAAGGTCGCCGAGACGGGCCCGACGTCCTTCGACGAGTCCGAGTAGCCCAGCATGACCTCGAGGCGGCGACCGGTCGCCGCGAGGCGCTTCTGCACCGCCTCGGTCTGCAGGGCCTCGTCGAGGATGCGCGTGCTGGCCTCGAGGTCGGCGAACGTCTCGAACAGCGGGATCACGTCGAGCACGGGTGCGGGCTCGTCGCCCATCGCGCGCTCGGCGAGCTCGTAGACGGTGGCCAGGTCGGCCGACGACTGCGTGAACGACACGATGTAGCGCGACGCGGCGCGCACGCCGTAGCGCTTCTGCAGGTCGGCGATCGTGCGGAACACCGCGAGCACCTCGTCGGTCGTCTCGCTGCGTGCAGGAGGCGCGGTGTCGGACCCGGCGTCGCCGCCGGGCGCCTGCGCCCCGCCGGCCACGGGATCGGCCGCCCGCAGCTCGGCGAGGGCCGTCCGGTGCACCTGCGAGTGCTGGCGCACCTCGAGCTCGGCGAGGTGGAACCCGAAGGTCTCGACCTGCCAGACGAGGCCCTGCAGGTCGCCGTTGGCGCTGCGGTGGGCGCCGGCCGCGCGCAGCGACTGCTGCACGACCCGCAGGTCGGCGAGCAGCTCGTCGGGGTGGCCGTAGGCGAGCGGGGCCCCTTCGCGACGGGTGGCGTCGATGCGGGCCGCGACGAACATGAGCACCCGGCGGTGCAGCTCGTGGGGCGAGCGCACGCCGATGCGGGACGCGACGTCCGCGTCCATCCGGCGCTGCGCCTCCGCGAGGGACACCAGCTCGGCGGAGGCCGGGGTCTCGGCCTCGTCGAGGGTCAGGGTGCCGCCGATGCGGGTGGTCGCGCGGTGCAGCCCCAGCAGCACGTGCTCGGCGGCGATGTCTGCGGCGGCCCGGGTGACCTCGGCGGTCACGTGCGGGTTGCCGTCGCGGTCTCCGCCGATCCAGGTGCCGAGGCGCATGAAGGCGGGGGCGACGGCGGGTTCGCGGCCGGCGGCGTCCCCGAGCAGGCGGTCGTCGAGCAGGCGGTAGACCTGCGGCACGATCTCGAAGAGCGTCTGGTCGAAGATGCTCATGGCCGTGCGGACCTCGTCGAGCGGGGTCGGCCGCGTGGTACGGATCGGCGAGGTGCGCCAGAGCGTGTCGACCTCCTCGAGGAGGCGGCGTTCGGCCTCGGCCACGGCCACGTCGTTCTCGAGCCGGTCGCGGTCGGTCATCAGGTCGCTGATCCGACGGATGCTCGACGCGACCGCACGGCGGCGGGCCTCGGTCGGGTGCGCGGTGAGCACGGGGTGGAAGCGCAGCGCGTCGAGCCGTTTGGAGGCCTCCTCGGCCCCGACCTCCTCGGTGAGCTGGCGCAGCGTGGCCGAGACCGAGTCGCCCGCGGCGCTCGCCTCGCTGCCGCGGCGGCGCAGCACGCGGACGCGGTGGTGTTCTTCCGCGAGGTTGCTGAGGTGGAAGTAGCAGGTGAAGGCGCGGGCGACCTGCTCGGCGAGCCCCTGGTCGAGGGCGTCGACGAGGCGCTGGGCGTCGTCGAGGCTCGCGTCGTCGGCTCCCTCGTAGGCGGCGATGACGGCGGCCCGGACGTCCTCGACGGCCTGGAAGAGTTCGTCGCCGCCGGATTCGCGCAGCACCCGGCCGAGCAGGCTGCCGAGGTAGCTGACGTCCTGACGGAGGCTGCCGTCGACGGCGCCGCTGATGTCGTCACGGCTGCCGTCGTGTCGTCGTGTGGTCTCGATGTCGGTCACCGCACCATCTTGGACGACCCGGGCGCTCCATGACGCCACGATGTGGTCACGCCGCCATGTTTAATCGTGGCGCGGTGCCCACATCGTGGCGTCGTGACCCGCGACACGGCGCGATCCGGCTCACGTCGCGGCCCAGAGCGCCCGGTAGTACGCCGTGCGGACGGGGTCGTCGGCGACGCCGTACGCGTCGAGGAAGGTCTGCTCGAAGCCGGGGCCGTGGTTCCAGCCGAGGCTCATCGTCGCGACGGCGAGGTCGGCCCAGCGGTCGGCGACGCCGAGGGCGTCGAAGTCGACGTGCCCCGACCAGAGGCCGTCGTCGCCGATCAGCGTGTTGGGCACGCACGGGTCGCCGTGGCACACGACGAGGAGGTCGACGGGCGGCGGGTCGCCGAGGTCAGGAGGCACGGCGCGCGCCTTCTCGCTGGTCGCGATCCGGTCGTCCACCGACCAGCTGAACGGGCACTCGTCGACCGGCAACGCGTCGTGCAGTCGCCTCAGCCCCCGTCCCGCCTCGCGCACGGCGGTCGCCGGGTCCGCGGCCCGGAGCAGGTCGACGGCGCTGTGCCCGGGCACGCCCGCCGTGACGAGGTACTCGCCCTCGTCGTCACCGCCGATCTCGAGCACGCGGGGGGCGGGGGTGAAGTCGACGACCCACCGCAGCCGCATCTCCTCGGCGTGCAGGTCGAGGCCGCTGCCGTGCGGGGCCCACTTCACGAAGCGCCGGGTCGGGCCCTCGCCCAGGCGGTAGGTGGTGCCGCCGGCCTCGTTGCGCCACACCGCGGTGATGGCGTCGCCGCGCGCGGCCGTGACCACCGCCTCCGGCACCTCGGCGTCGGGGTCGGGCCGGTTCTGCGTCCACATGCCCCGAGTCTCGCACCCGCCACGGCACCCGCACCCGCCCCGGGCACGACGGAGCGGGCCGCCCCCGGAGGGACGGCCCGCTCTGTCGTGGTGCGGGGGAGCTGCTTACGCGCGGCTGCCCTTGCGACCGGTGATGAAGCCCCAGATGACGAGGACGACGAGCGCACCGAGGATCGCGATGATCCAGCTCTGGATGCTGAAGAAGCCGTCGTAGCCGACGTTGAAGACGGCTCCGCCGATCCAGCCACCGATGAGGGCGCCGATGACACCGAGGATCAGGGTGGCGATCCAGCCGCCGCCCTGACGGCCGGGGAGGATGAGCTTGGCGATGGCGCCGGCGATGAGGCCGAGGAGGATGAAGGCGAGGAAGCCCATGATGTGGTCCTTTTCGTTGGTGCGCGGAGTGCGCGGGTGCTGCTGAGACGGTCGGGGTCGGGTGCGTGTCAGCGGGGTCTGGGTGACGACCGCATGCGAAGAGGCCCGTGAGAAGGTCGTCCTCTCGGGCCCCAGCGGTCGAGAGGACTAGTGCGCGGCCTTGCGGGCCTTCTTCACCGCGGCCTTGCGGGCCTTGGTGACGTCCTTCTTGGCCTGGGCACGCGCCTTCTTCACCTTGGGGTCGTTCCAGAACGAGCCGAAGAAGTTGCTGATCTCCTTGTAGCGGCCCTTTCCGGCCTTGGCGCCGTAGGTGTACGCGAGGAACGCGATGAGAGCGATGACGAGGTACTTGAAGCGCATGTGGTGGTCCTCCCGGTGGGACGTTCTTGTCGTTCGGGGGTGACGCTATTCCTCCTGGGAGTTCTCTGTTACAAATCGGATTGGTGGGAAGTTCCCGGTGTTCGCTTTTGTCCCCTCCCTCGCCGGGCTCCACCCCGACACACCCCCGCCGCACGACGGAAACACCCCGGCAACACCTCCTGGCTAGCGTCGAGCCATGGGTGAGCTCTTCGAGGGATACGCGACCACCACGGGTGCCGCGGCCCGGGCGACCGGCGCCCGCCCGCCGGCCGCCGCGTGGGACGAGATGTTCGAGCGCGACGGCACGCCCCGTCGGGCGTACCACGAGATCCACGCGACCCTCGAGGGCATGACGCAGGACGACCTGCGCGGCCGCACCGCGGCGCTGGCCGACTCGTACCTGGCGCAGGGCGTCACCTTCGACTTCGCCGGCGAGGAGCGGCCGTTCCCGCTCGACGCCGTACCCCGGGTCGTCGAGCACGCCGAGTGGACCACCGTCGAGCGCGGCATCAAGCAGCGGGTCAAGGCCCTCGAGGCGTTCCTCGCCGACGTCTACGGCCCGCAGACCGCCATCGCCGACGGGGTCATCCCCGCGAGCCTCATCACGAGCTCGAGCCACTTCCACCGGCAGGCGAGCGGCATCGACCCGGCCAACGGCGTGCGCATCCAGGTCAGCGGCATCGACCTGGTCCGGGACGAGGCCGGAGCCTGGCGCGTGCTCGAGGACAACGTGCGCGTCCCGAGCGGCGTCAGCTACGTCATCTCGAACCGTCGCGTCATGGCGCAGACGCTGCCCGAGCTGTTCGTCTCGATGCGCGTGCGGCCGGTGGGCGATTATCCCAACCGGCTGCTCGCCGCCCTGAAGAAGAGCGCCCCCTCGGGAGTCGACGAACCGACCGTCGTCGTGCTGACCCCCGGGGTGTTCAACTCGGCCTACTACGAGCACACGCTGCTGGCCCGCCTGATGGGCGTCGAGCTGGTCGAGGGCCGCGACCTCTACTGCTCCGGCGGCCGGGTCTTCATGCGGACCACCGGCGGACCCGAACGCGTCGACGTGATCTACCGCCGCGTCGACGACGAGTTCCTCGATCCGCTGCAGTTCCGGGCCGACTCGGTGCTCGGCTCGCCGGGCCTCCTGATGGCCGCCCGTCTCGGCACGGTGACGATCGCGAACGCGGTGGGCAACGGCGTCGCCGACGACAAGCTCGTCTACACCTACCTGCCCGAGCTGATCCGTTACTACCTGGGCGAGGACGCCCTGCTGCCGAACGTGCACACCTGGCGGCTCGAGGACCCCGGGGCCCTCGACGAGGTGCTCGACCGGCTCGACGAGCTCGTCGTGAAGCCCGTGGACGGCTCGGGCGGCAAGGGCCTCGTCGTCGGCCCGGCCGCCAGCCGCCGCGAGCTCGACGACCTGCGCACCCAGCTGCGACGCGACCCCCGCGGCTGGATCGCGCAACCCGTGGTGCAGCTCAGCACGATCCCGACCCTGGTCGACGACGGACTCCGCCCCCGGCACGCCGACCTGCGGCCCTTCGCCGTGCACGACGGCGACGACGTCTGGGTGCTGCCCGGCGGCCTGACCCGGGTCGCGCTGCCCGAGGGCCAGCTCGTCGTCAACAGCAGCCAGGGCGGCGGCTCGAAGGACACCTGGATCGTCGGCGGCGACGTCAACGCCTGGGCCGGTCACGACGTCAGCGCCCTGATCGCCGAGCAGACGACCCCGACGCAGTCGCTCCCGATCATCACCCCCGAGCAGGTCGCCGCGGCCGCGGCCTCGGCGGCCGACCACAGTCCCGACCACGCGCCCCAGGACGACCCCCGCAACGACCAGCAGGCGCAACAGCAACAGACGAAGGAGGGGCGGGCCGGGTCACGAAGCCGACCCGCGCCTCCTGCGTCCCGCGTTCCCGACCACGGGACGACCCCGACCGAAGGGCCATCATGCTGAGCCGCATCGCCGAGAGCCTGTTCTGGATCGGCCGCTACATCGAGCGGTCGGACGGCACGGCCCGCATCCTCGACGTGCACCTGCAGCTGCTGCTCGAGGACCCCTGGATCGAGGAGGACGTCGCCTGTCGCAGCCTGCTCGCCGTGATGGGCAGCGACGCCCCCGAGGGCGATCTTGCCCGCAGCGACGTCCTGTCGATGCTCGCGGTCGACCGGCACAACCCGGCGTCGATCGCCTACTCGCTCGGCGCCGCCCGCGAGAACGCCCGCCGGGCCCGCGAGATCGTGTCGACCGAGCTGTGGGAGTGCCTCAACACGACGCGTGCCCGCATGCCGCGCAAGGTCGCCGACGACAAGGTGCACGAGTTCTTCGCCTGGGTGCGCGAACGGAGCGCGCTCGCCGTCGGGATCATCGAGAGCGCGACGAGCCGCGACGAGGTGTGGCAGTTCTTCACCCTCGGCCGGTCGATCGAGCGGGCCGACATGACCGCGCGCCTGCTCGCGACCCGCACGCTCACCGAGGCGTCGGGCCCGTCGTGGACGACGATCCTGCGGTCGTGCGGCGCGTACGAGGCCTACCTGCGCACCTACCGGGGCGTGCCGAGCGCCCGCAACGCGGCCGAGTTCCTCCTGCTCGACCGGCTGTTCCCGCGCAGCGTGCTCTTCGCGATCAGCCGGGCCGAGGCCTGTCTGCGCGAGGTCGAGCCGACGACCCACCGGGTCGCGGCCTCCGACAGCGGGGTGCGCATCCTCGGGCAGATGCGCAGCGAGCTCGAGTTCCGGCCGATCGGCGACATCCTCGACGACCTGCCCGGGCAGATGGACACCGTGCAGGCCGCGACGAGCGCCGCCTCCGAGGCGATCAGGCAGCGGTACTTCCCGACGAGCGCCGCGCCCACCTGGGTGGGGGAGCGCTCGTGAGCCGCCTGCGCATCCGGCACGTCACGGGCTTCTCGTACCAGGGCGAGGCCGTCGCGAGCTACAACGAGGCACGCATGCTGCCGGCGCACACCGAGGGCCAGTTCGTGCTCTCGTCGCACCTGCGCATCGAGCCGGTCGCCGCCTCGCACGAGTACGTCGACTACTGGGGCACGCGGGTGTCGTCGTTCGAGGTGCTGCTGCCGCACCGGCAGCTCTCCCTGACCGCGACCTCGCTCGTCGAGGTGCGGCCGCAGGCGCATCCGTCCGAGACGATCTCGTGGGACGACCTGGCGGCGGTCGCGGGGGCCAGCACGTCGTTCGTCGAACACCTCGAGCAGACGCCCCTCACCGCGCCTCCGGCCGACCTGGCCGCGGTCGGAACCGAGGCTCGGGCGACCCACGCCGATCCGTGCGCCGCCGCGATGGCGATCTGCGAGACGGTCGGAGGCGCGGTCCGGTACCTGCCCGGCGTCACGAACGTGAAGACCACGGCCGCCGAGTCGTGGGCCGCCCGGGCCGGCGTCTGCCAGGACATCGCCCACGTCACGGTCGGTGCGCTGCGGGCGGCGGGCATCCCGGCGCGCTACGTCAGCGGCTACCTGCACCCGAAGCCCTCGGCCGAGCTGCGCGAGACCGTCACGGGGGAGTCCCACGCCTGGGTGGAGTTCTTCTGCGGCACCTGGCACGGCTACGACCCCACCAACCTGATCGACATCGGCGAAAGGCACGTGGTCGTCGGCCAGGGCCGCGACTACCGCGACGTGCCGCCGCTGCGCGGGGTCTACGCGGGGTCGTCGAACAGCGAGCTCTTCGTCACGGTCGAGATCACCCGCGAGGCCTAGGCCCGCCCGGCGCGGGTCAGCAGGCCGTGTAGGCGTGGGCCGGGTCGTCGGCCGGCACCAGGTCGTGGTCGCGCACGATGGTCGAGGGGGCCGGGTCGAGTCCGGTGACGCGGGCGCACACGTCGGCGACCGAGCCGCGCAGGTCGTCGGTGTACTCGACGTCGAACACGAGCCCGCCGTAGACGTCCGTGAAGGCGCCGCACTCGTCGTAGCGGTCGCACTCCTCGGTGACGGCGAAGTCGTAGCCGACCTCGTCGCGGCCCCGGGCGCCGAGGTCGGCGGTGTTCTTCTGCGCCGTGGCCAGCCCGGCCGCGTGGGCCCGTGCGACGAGCAGCGTCGCGAAGGCGACCGCGTCGTCCTCACCGAAGGCGTCGTCCGACCGCGTCCACGAGTCGAGGTTGTCGAACTCGACCGCCTGGTAGCCCGAGGCGGCGCAGCCGTCGATCGTCGACGCCTGGCGCTCCGCCACGGCCTGCCGGTTCGCCTCCGAGGACAGGTCGAACAGGTGCTCGTCCGGCCAGCCGGGGTCGACCAGCGGTTCGCCGTCGGGCGTACGCACGAGCACTTCGTCCGGCCACTCGACGCCCGGTTGGGTCTGGAACCCGTTGACGTAGCAGATGCCGTAGACGTCGTCGGCGGGGTCGTCGGTGCTGTCGCGGGCGACGACCGTGGCTCCGTCGGGGACCGGCGACGCGCCTCCCAGTTGGTAGTCGAAGCGGGCGCCCTCGGGCGGCAGCACGACGCCGTCGGCCGACGCGGCCCCCGAGGCCACCACCGCGGACGTGGAGGCGCGCTCGGGTCGTTCACCGGCCCCGGCGTCGACGCCCGTGCAGCCCGTCACGACCAGCGCGATGCCGACGAGTCCGACGAGTCCGAGGCGTGTGCGCATGCGGCGAGCCTAGGTGAGTCGAGCGACCGGGCCGACCGTCAGGCGGTGTGCGACAGCGGCGCGGACTCGCGCTCGCCGACCGCGGCCTCGGCGGGGGTGGCCCCCGCGGTGACCACCGTGGCGGTGGGCGACGTGGCTGGCGCGGCGGGGGTGCGGCGCGAGGTCAGGAAGTCGAGGCGCGCCGCTTCGCGGGCCAGTTCGCGGTCGTGCTCCGCCTGTCGGGCGGCGGCGCGGGCGTCCGCCAGGCTGCGCGCGTTCTCACGGGCCCTGGCTGCGGCGGCGGAGGAGGCGCGTCGTGCGGTCGCCCCCGTGGCCCGGGCGGCGACGACGGCACCGGCCGCGGTGGCCCGGCTGCCGTGACGCACGCCGTCCCAGGTCGAGCGGGCGGCCGGTCGGGTGCGCGTCGCGACGGTGGTGCCGGTCGTGCGGAACCAGGCGACGACGACCGGGGTGGTGCGTCGGACCCATGCGACCACGGCCCGGGAGGCGCGACGGACGGCCCGTGCCGTGGCCCGACCGGCCCGGGCCAGGGCGTCACCCGTGGCGCGCACGGCGGCCGCGACCCGGGTGGCGGCGGACGACAGCACGGGACGCAGGCGTTCGGCGAGGGTCGGCCCGGCGGGAGCCTGCTCGGGCACGGCGGAGCGGGTGGACGCGGTCTCGACGGGCGTGCCCGTGGCGGAGGCGATCGCCGGCGTCGGCGTGGCGGCGAGGACGGGGGCGGACGCGACCACGGGGGCGGCCGTCGGCCGTCCTGCGGACAGGACCCGCGCCTCCTGGGTGGTCGGTCGGACGGGGGCCGGCGTCGTCTCGCGGACGGCCTCGTGCTCGAGAGGGTGCTCCGGCTCGTCGCGCGGCAGGGCACCGAGCACCCGGTCGGTCAGCCCGACGAGGGCGAGGGCCACGCCGCCGACGACGAGGGCGGCACCGAGCAGCCAGATCGCGATGGTGACGAAGTCGAGGTCGCCGATGGGCAGGAAACCGCCGGCGAAGAGCCCGACCGTGGCCAGGCGGAAGGTGGCGGCGAGGACGAGCGCCGCGCCCGAGACCAGCATCGCGAGGGCGACCCAGCCCGTGACTGCTGCCTTGCCCATGCGACACCTCCTGAGGATGGAGCGCGCGTCGCGGGTCGGGCCCGCGCGGACGTCCCCTGCGAATGTAACCCGGAGGAGGGCTCGACCGTAACCCGCAGCGGTGGACGCGCCGTTCCCGGGCGATGCTCGGCTCCTGCGGGGGCTACTCGGATGCGGGCCCGGGATGATCGCTCGCATGGCCAACTTCGACCGTCTCCTGGGTGCCGCCGCGCGTGCGCTCGGCAACTCCTCTTCTTCTTCGTCCGGCCGCGGTGGCGCGTCCGGCGGTTCCACCGACTGGCGTGACGTGGTGCGCAAGGTCTCCGACAAGGTGACCGGCGACGACCGCCAGGGCGGGCAGCCGCAGCAGGGCGGCCGCCAGCCCCAGCGCGACGGGTACGGGGCGCCGCAGCGGGGTGTCGGGCGCCCGGCCACCGGGGGCCACGCCCCCCAGGGGTCCGCCGCGGACCGCGCGGCCCTCGCCAAGTACGACTACCTGCTGCAGACCGCCCCGCCGCAGCAGCTCGAGCAGGTCCATCGCGACGCCTTCGAGCGCCTCACCCCCGAGCAGCGTCAGCAGGTGCTCACCCGCCTGAGCGCCGAGGTGCCCGCGGGCGAGCGTCCCGCGTCGAGCGCCCCGGCCGACCTCGCCCGGGCGGCGACCCGGGGCGAGACCGCACACCCCGGCCTGATGAAGCGCGTGCTCGGCAGCACGGGGGGCAAGGTCGCGGCAGGTGCCGCGGTCGGCGCCGGAGTGGCGGGGGTCGCGGGCCTCGCGGTCGCCGTGGCCGGGGCGGCCGCCGTCAGCAGCGTCGCCCTGCCCCTGCTGTCCGACGCCGTGACGTCGGGCATCGACTTCGACCAGCTGACCAACGGCTCCGGCTTCGAGGGGCTGGACGGCCTGACCGCGGGCGGCGAGGAGTACCTCGGCGGACTCGGCGAGCAGGTCGGTGGGCTGGGCGACCAGCTCGGCAACCTCGGCGAGGGCTTCCAGATCCCCGGCCTCGGCAACCTCTTCGACCGCTGACCGCGCGGCCCGCGGCGGCGCGGCTCGCTTCCACGCGGCTCGCGCCCTGAGACCCCAGGAACTCGCCGAGACCTCCCGCGCGCGGGGGGTCCGGCCCGGTCACCGAACTCGGCAAGTACGCCGACGCCGCCGACGAGACGCTGGGAGCAGGACGATGACCAAAGCGGAAGAGCTGCGAGCACGAGCCGCCCGCGCGACGCAAGGAGCCGCGCCGACGACGCCCGAGCAGAACCAGCCAGGAGCGCCCGCCGCCGAGGCGACGCCAGCACCCCGGCCGAACGTCGTTCGAGCCAAGCCCGTACGCATCACCGCCGACCTGTCTCCCCAGGTCTACCGAGGCCTCATCGACTACGCCGCAGGCCTCGCAGAGGCTCAGGGCCGAGTGCGTGTCGCGCACGTGCACGTTACCCGTGCCCTCGTTGCAGAGCTGCTGGAAAACGACGAGCTGCAAGGGGCCATCGCCCGCCGCGTCCGCGCGCAGCTCGACGACTAGATCGTCCGTAGTTCAGAAATTACGGATTTAAGCTACTGGCCGCCCAGTCCTTCAAGGTCCGTGACCCAGCGCTCTGCGCCGCTCGAGCGCCACTCGACGGCCCGGTAACCCTCGTCTCTCAGGCGCTCGTCTGCTTCTGGGACGGGGTCGTGGTGGAGATCGCGGGTCGGCAAGATGACAGTGGTGGACTCGCCGGTTTCCGGTGCGAGAGTCAAGAGCCATGCACCGACCCCGCTGGACGATCCGACCGGGAGGTCACGGTAGATATAGGCACTTTCAGCCAGCGAGGTCATGGCCAGCACAGTACGGCCTCGCCGGCCCTCGTTCATGGAACACGGCTGTGAGATCAGGCGTCGGCGCGGGGGAGTGTCACGGCTGAATCGACCGCGGCCGGGTGCCGCTCGAGCGCCCGGTAGACCGTCGCCCGCCCCACGCCGAGCAGTTCCACCAGTTCGGCGACCGTGTGGTCACCGGCGCGGTGGATCGCCACCATGTGCCGCTCTTGCGCGGGAGAGAGAGCTTGGGCTTTCGCCCTTTGAGCTTCCCCCGCACCTTCGCCGTGGCCATGCCCTCGCGCGTGCGCGCTCGGATCAGGTCGGACTCGAACTCGGCCACCATCCCCAGGACGACAAAGAGCAATCGCCCGACGGGGTCGGTCGGGTCGTAGACCGACCCTCCGAGGGTCAGCCGCACCTGCCGGTGCGTCAGCTCTTCAGCGATGTCGGTTGCGTCTCGCAGCGATCGCGCGAGGCGAACGAGCTTCGTCAGGCCCAGGGTGTCGCCCTGCCGGCAGGCCGCCAGAGCCTCTCGGAGCCCCGGCTGCTCCCTATTAGTCCCTGTCAGGCCGCGGTCGCTGTAGATCGGTTCCGGCGGCACTCCCAGCGCGCAGGCGGCGTCCCGCTGCGCGGTGAGGTCCTGGGTGTCGATGGAGACGCGGGCGTAGCCGATGAGGGTCCCGGTGGTCTTCAGTCTCACAGAGGGTGCCGTCACCGGAACCTATTTCGGACGGCCTATCTGAGACAGCAATACGCCCGGAGGTCCGGGGGAGTGGTCGCAGCCGCAGAACGTCCGATGAACGATCGCCGAAGCGAGAGGGAGCTCGTAGCGCAGGCTACGGGCTCCCTCTAAGCCATCTCAGGGCGAATGGACCAGTCGATAAACCAGCAATGCCAAGCTGCTCCGCCTCATTAGGGTCGGTAGTCATCTCGCTTCTCGGCCCCGATGTACATACCTGGGTGTGCTCGATTGCCGCCTAGAACGCCTATGGCAGTCAGGCCAACACTGAGGCTTGCGATGAGGATTTTCACCAAACCAATGAGAAGGGGCTTTACGCGAATCGACATTTGAGCAACTGCTTTCCTAGTACTTGTTGGAGCAAGTTGCTGGACGAATCTTCTGTGGCCGGATGTGCCGCCTCGAATATGCGTTGCCTCTAGCTGCTACGGCATCCTTAGCCGAAAGTTTCCGAGTCGGGCGCGGGGCAGGTCTTGTCGACTCGTTCCGCTTCGGCGTCCGTCAGCCCTTGACTGGATGCTGATCCAGCGCTCGGGAACCAGCCCTGGTGGGGCCAGGTCGACGCGAACTCCTCGCGAGTCATGCTCGGCTCGGTTGACGGGGCGCCGAGCGCCTCGAAGCACGGCAGCTGGAACATGGTCTGGTAGTCGTACAACCACGCCGCTTGCCCGACCGTGAGCGTCTCAGCGACGGGGCTCGGGTACATGACGTTGCAGCGGTAGCTGGCGAGTTCGGCCTGCTCGCGCTGCGGCCCGCCGTCGGGCATCTCGAACGAATAGCCCTGCGAGGTCGAGCCGTCCTTACCTCTCCCGACGTCGTCGACCACGGGCAGGCCGGCCTCGCGGAGGCACGCGATGAGCGGGTCGAGGTCGCCGCCCTCGATCTCGTGGACCAGGGCGACCTCGGGTCGGACCGCGTCGGGGAATTGCTTTGTCACCTGGTCCCAACGCTGGTCGGTGGCCTTCTGCCGCAGTTCGGCGAGGCGGGCTGGGTCCGGCGGCCCCGAGGTAGGGGGCGCACCGAGCTCGTCGAGGACGGCTTGCCGGTCCGGCACCCCGGTTCCGTTCGTCGCGGTGCCGGTCGCGGCCGGTGGCCCGCCCATCTCGCTGCTAATCCCGGCACACCCGGTCAGCAGCAGCGCAACCGCCCCCACGGCGACCCCCGCCGTAAATCTCCTCATGGGCCACATTGTAAGAGGATTCCTCAAACAGGACATCAAGACGTGATCCAGAACACCACCAGGCGGTGGCTTATCGGAGTGCCAGGGGCGCTCAGATTGAACCAGGCATCAGCGTTTGCTGCAGAGCGACGACAGGCCGCCAACTCGTGGCAGCTCTGAAGGCCCTTTGAGCTATCTGCGTCAGCCGATGCCGCTGCGGGCGAGGTCCCTCACTTTCTCAGGATCGAACGCCTCGCCCGAGTCTGGGGAGGTCATCAGGTTTAGCTTCCCGCAACGCGTTGCGTCTTGCGCCTGACATCCAGCGCTGGTTTTGGGCCTGCCCAAACACTCGGTCACCGTCAGGCCAGACAGAAATCTTGGCGATGTCCTGTCCCAGCAAGAATCCCCGCGACTTCTTAAGCTCTCGAAGCACCTCGCGCGTCTTCCCGGCCTGTTCCTCGTAAGACGCTGCGGAACTGTGCGGTGCTCGTAGCTCTGCGGGATAGGGCCCGCGGCCACGCCACCTGACGAGCAAAGGTCGCCGGCGCGCGTATCGCAGCTCGCGTTCACGTATTCCCGGTCCCAAATTCAGAGCATGCGGGTCATCGTCCGTGCACTCAACGCGACCCCGAATTAACCCGCCTCCCGTTTGCCGGCCCTTCCCCCGTGCCGCAATGACCCAGTCAACATCTCGAACGAGGAGATCAATTAGGGCATATCGATAGACCGAGGCCACGGGCACGATGATGAGTGCAATGGCCCAGCCCATGAGTACCACGAGCGAGCCGGGGTCTCCGTTCAGATGACCAGTTGGCGGGTTGAAAAGACGAATGAGCCCGCCGACTGTTACCGAGAGCCACAGGGTGGCTATTACCAAGAGGAGAGTGCCAGTTAGCTGGAACTTCTCGCCGTTTGCCATGACCATTAGCAACAGCCCCATGGTCACCAGAAACAGGTAGCCGAAGTCGGGCACCGGAGAGATGAGCCACGAGCCTGTTCGACTCAACAGGTCAATCGCCCAGTTACCTGTCGCCACGTACATGTCGACCAGCGGGGTGATGATGAGGACTTTCAGCACGGCGATGACCGCTGCGACGACCAAGCCTAATCTGATTTTCCTCAACATGAAGGAATCCTGGGACCGAACCGTCGAAGTTACTAATGCGGAACGCTGTGAATCGGCCGCGTTGGGCGATGTCCCGGAGATTACGGACCGCAGTGTTGTCCGGCTAGCAGTGGATGGGCCTGAGTGGCGCACGGCCGTGGGGTCAGGAGGCTAAGCCGAAACGGTGACCAGTACGAAACGGGGTTCTGAGCCGGTCGGGGTCAAGACCGTTAGTTTGGTGCCCGTTAGACGGTCGTTCATCGGGACACCTTCTGGTGACCGTTCTGGTCGACGGAGGTCAAGTGGCGTCTGGCCTGCGGATTCGCGTATGCCTGTCCCGCAAAAATGCCCGATGAAGGGGGTATAAACGCTACAGTCATCGGATGCTCATCGGATACGCCCGCGCCTCCACCTCGGGACAAGATCTCGCAGCACAACGCGACGGTCTTGCAGCACTTGGTGTTGACGATCAACACGTCCATGTTGACCACGGGCTGTCCGGCACGACTCGAGCACGGCCCGGCCTCCGCGAGGCGCTGGCTGCGTGCCGCGCGGGTGACGTCCTGGTCGTCACGAAGCTCGACCGTCTCGCCCGCTCTCTTCGGGACGCGACGGACATCGCGGACGAGCTGACGAAGAAGGGCGTTGCCCTGAATCTCGGGGGAGCGGTCTACGACCCCACCGACCCCGTGGGCCGGCTCCTGTTCAACGTCCTCGGCATGGTGGCCGAGTTCGAAGCCGACCTCATCCGGGCCCGCACCCGCGAAGGCATGGCCATCGCCAAGGCCGCCGGCAAGCTCCGCGGTCGCAAGCCCAAGCTCACCGCCTCGCAGGAGAAGCACCTCGTGCAGCTGCACCGCACCGGGGAGCACACGACTAGCGAGATTGCTGAGCTCTTCGGCGTCGCTCGCTCAACGGTCTACCGGGCCGTCCAGCGCGGGGAACAAGCGTGACAGGTAATCGGTGCCGAGGCGGTCAGGGAGTCATTGACGAAACAACCTGTAGCTGAGGTCGTGAGGTAGTTTCAGGCTAGATGGAAAGGACGCTCAAGGCCGCATGGCGCAAGCGTTGCGGGCACGGCCGGGGCGACTGGATACACGCACCGCCCCACAGTCATGGCACCGGGCCGAAACTACAAACGAGGGAGGGGGCGTACGCATGACTAAAACGAATCCTGCCCTCTCAAGGCCGTTGAGGCGGGTCGGGTACCCCTCGCGCGCTTTGGCCTCCATCTTTGCGCTGATCATCGTCGCTTCGTGCATCCTGGGCATCCTGGGGGCCGACGGTGAATCGAAAGTGACCGCGCGCGACCTTCTGCCTCCCCTCGGTGTGGCCCTGATCCCTGTGATCGTGGCCCTGCGATCGATGCGTGTCGGGATCGTCGCCCGCGAGGACGGCTTGCTCGTGACCGACTGGTTCTCGACCCGGATTATTCCCTACGCCGTCCTCCGTGAAATTCGAATTGTTCCGTATACGGGCTTCTTGAACTGGTACAACCCTGCTTTCATGAGCACAGCCGTCAAGATGATCCAACTGCAGAGTCCGTCGTTCGCACTGGGGACGCGAAACCTAGAGGTGTCGCTCGACACCGAGGCCCAGCTGCTGCGGGTCGTCGTCCATCTCCGTCACTTGCTCAGGTCGCAAGACGAGGATGGACGTGTTCTGGCCACGCCGGACGCCAGCGCCGTCGAGCGGGAAGTTCAGGAGCTCGCGGCAGCTCAAGTTCGACGGTCGAGGAGGCACTAGTGAAGCCGGAGTCCGTTATCGACCTGACACGGAACGTCACCGAGACGGCCATGTGCACGCCGATCGATGGCCCGCACGGCATGTTCAGCTTGCCCACTGACGATTGATGCGGCGGGCTGGCCAAAAGATGATGCTCAAGCCTGGATCGAGAACTCAGGGGCGATTTGGCGCCCGATGGGGATCGACAACCGGCCGCGCCGATCTAAACGAACCAGCTCGTGGCGTAGAGAACGACTCCGACGGCCAGAGCAAGAGCCCCGACGAACAGCACACGACGTTGCTTGCGTCGTGGCAGTTCCTTTCCTTGGCTGTACTTCACGCCGACGTAAGCGAGCATGCCCAGTGCGACGAATAGGCAGGGGAAGTACGCGAGTCGGAGCCACTCGGAAGTAGTCATCCTGCATCTTCCCGCGAGGTGGTCATTGCACGGTGGTTCCGCGGCAACGTCGCAATAGCCGATCCTTTTTGAGTCCTGAGCAATGGCTACCCTGAGCGAATGACGCATCGGGGCTAGAGGAAGTGGTTCGAGCGAGTTATGGTCGGCTTCGGCATGATCTTGGCCGCATTCTTCTTCGTGATTGCGGACGGCAACAAGCTCTTCATCTTCGTGGGAGTTCTCTCTGCTCTGTCTGCCTTGCTGGGGTTTCTAAGGCTTGTTTTCCGTCGCAAACCCTCGTGATTGGTTGCAGCACGGGACCCGTCCCGATAGGGGATCGTCTGGCGGGCACAGGGGGCCTCACCCAGAAGCTAAGAGAGGATGTTCCGAACAGACGCCAGGCTTTGTCCGCTCGCAATCGCGATGGCTCCTTCCGAGACTCCCGCGTTTGCCGCCTCGCGGATCAGGGCGACCCAGCTCGGCGGGAAGCTCGCCGCCGGATTCTTCCTGCGGCGTAAATCCTCTGTTGCTGAGGCCAGTCATGCCAAGGCGTCGTCGGCAGCGATATTTACAGCAGGAGCAGTGCCCTCGCCTCCAAAGGTGAAGGACCAGTCGGGTGACGCGGGTAGGTCGTGTGCGTCGATGGTTCGCTCCAATGCCAGAAATTGCGAGACGACTTCCAACCTCGAGTGTGTCAGGCGCGTGTCCCGAGAGGGGATCGCGCACTGAGACGGGGGGTCAGTGAGTAGTGGTGTCGGTCTCGGGAGAGCGGGCTAATCGCCCTATAGGCGGTTAGCTATCGGGCGGCGGTGGTCGATCGTCCACCTGGCTGTGTGCCAGGTGGAGTTCTGCAGGAACGAATGCCTATGGTCGTTGGATAGAGGGCGTCTCTTTTCCGGGGTTGAGTCGTTATGCGGGAAAGGTAACGCCGGTGAGTTCCTCGGACACGGACCACAGGTGGCGCTGTGTCGTCAGGTCGTATGAGGCGGCGCTGGATGTAACCAACTGCGGGTGTCCTCGGGTCTCGCGTATGCGGTCGGGGCCGTAGTACTGGCCGCCGAGCACGCTTGGATCAGTTGCGGCACGCAGTGTGGGGAGTGCGCCTCCAGCAGCGCTTTGGGCAAGCAAAGGCTTGACGGCGGCCGACGCGATCCGCGCGAGAGCAGGCAAGTTCTGGGTCAACTCGGTGGAAGCGTTGCCTGGGTGCGCGGCGACGGCCATAGTGCTGCCGTACGCCGTGAGGCGGCGCTGCAGCTCGTAGGTGAACATCAAGTTGGCCAGCTTGGCCTGGCCATAGGCGGCAACCCGGTCGTAGCTGCGGTCCCACTGCAGGTCGTCGAAGTAGATAGCCGCGCGAATGCGGTGACCGTAGCTGCTCACCGTCACGACTCGAGAGCCCGGCACAGGCAGGAGGTGATCGAGCAGCAGCCCGGTCAGCGCGAAGTGACCGAGGTGGTTCACGCCGAACTGCAGGTCGAAACCGTCGGCTGTCTTCTGCTGAGGCGTGTACATCACGCCGGCGTTGTTGATCAGCAGGTCAATCCGCGGGTGCGCCGACCTGAGATCTGTGGCCGCTGCGCGCACGGATTCCAGTGAACCCAGGTCCAGGTTCTGCACGGAGACTTTGGCATTGGGCACATGGGAGGCGATTCTCGACGCGGCCTCCTTGCCCTTGGTGGTGTCGCGGACAGCGAGCACCACGGCCGCGCCATGATCCGCGAGGGCGAGGGCGGTCTCAAAGCCGAGTCCACTACTGCCTCCGGTGATCACAGCGACGCGCGCGTCCTGGCGTGGGATGTCGTTCAAAGTCCATGGCGTGGTCATGTGGCAGCTCCAATGTTTCGTGGTCAATGTCTGGCAAATGCCACTGTAGGGCACATGTGCCACTGAGTGCCACCTATGCCCGTTGCCTTGTAAGCTGGCACATGTGAGCGAGTCCACTCCTATCCCGGTGCGTGAAAGAGCTCGACGAGCCATGCAAACCGAGTTGGCGATGCTGGCCCAGGATCTGTTCGCGGTTAGGGGATACGAGCAGACAACAATCGATGACCTGGTCTCGGCTGCCGGCATCTCCAGGCGAACGTTCTTTCGCTACTTCACCTCGAAAGAGGACGTCATGCTGGGCAAGTACGACGCGTGGTCGCAGATGCTCGCCCAGGCACTCGGTGCACGGCCCGTCGACGAGCCGGTGTGGGAATCGCTACGGCGGGCATTCGACGTCGTCGTCGAGCACTTCGAGGACGAGACACTCGCTGAACGCGCCCTCGCGATCGAAAAGATCATCCATGACAACCCGGCTCTGAGTGCGGGCGAGCTCGAGCGTATCTCGCGGGTCCAGGGCGATCTCGCCGAAATCGTACGGATGCGCCTGGGCCGTTTAGCGGTCACCGACCCGCGCCCGACGGTGATCGCCGGCGCGGCCCTGACCTGCGTGATCGCCGCGAAGGATGTATGGATCACCACGGACCGTGGCCGATCCTTTGGAAGGCTGCTCGACGAGGCCATGGGCGCAATTAAACCCGTCTGATCTCACCCATACGGGGCAGGACTAGTGAGTTCCCAGCGAGCTGGCTCTCGCGATGAGGGCCGAGATTCGCCGTACCCACGCAATCAAGCGCCACACCAAAACCCTGTCCCGCCCACTCGACTGCGAGCCGAGCGTGTTGGTTTGCCGGTTGCGAGGAACGCCCTTGAATGCCAATTGTCTGCGCGAGGGTTCCACCGATCAGAGGCCCTGCGATGGTGCCGGCCATGATGGCGGAGGAGAGGGTGCCCAGCGCCCAAGCGGAGCGGCCTTTAGGGGTCTGAGCGGCGACGAGGATGGTTGGTCCGGAGGCGTAGCCGCCGAGGAGGCCGACCAGCAGCCGCAGCAGTACGAGTTGAGTGACGTCTTGGGCGACCCCGATGAGCGACATCGCGATCGCCATGACGAGGCTCGCGCGGATCAGCATCGGTTTCCGGCCGAAGTGGTCCCCGAGATAACCCCACAGCGGTGCTGTCAAGGCCGCGGTCAGAAACGTCGCGGCGTAGGCGATGCCGGACCAGAGAGTTACCGCGGCCGGATCCCCAACGCCAAGGTCTCGGACGTAGAGAGGAAGGATCGGCAGAATCAGGGTCATGCCAATGATCGTCGTGAACGAGCCAAGCGCGCACACGAGGAGATTCCGCCGGACCACTGCTCGACGTCGGTCAGCGCAGGAGCCAGAACGGCAGCGACGCGACCAATGCGCCGAGCAGGATCAACACGACCGCGACGAAGGGGGACGCCTTCACCTCGCCGGTACCGAATCGGGCGGTGACACGCATGAGCAGCGCACGCGTCCGACGGCGCGCGAGGCTTCCCACCAAGAGCAATACGAGGCACGGGACGCAGTAGACCACCGCGTACCCGGCGAGGACGAGCAGGCCCTCCGCTGGCGTGACCTGCGCGTCTAGGAGGCGCTCGATCGCAATGAAGTACGGGAACGCATTCGGTAGGTCGGCCCCGGTTAGCAGCGCCCCGAACGGGAGCGCAGTCCAGGGTGTGAACCACGATGGCAACCCGATCGGCTTCCTGGGTCGCGTGTGGAAGCGTCGTATCCCGGAGCGGACCAGGACGACGCCCGCGGCGGCGAAGGCGACGTAGCGGATACCCTGCACAATCCCGTCGACGGCACCAGCTGCCGCGCCCGCGCCGAGGAAGAGCGCGGCGCCGACCGCGAACACGGTGAGTGCCGCCCCAAGCACCGTGACGAGTGCCATGAGCGCGGGACGCCGCGGGGCGGCGAGAAGGATCAAGGTCACCGCGACGATCGTGGCCGGGTTCAGCGAGTCAAGCGCAGCGAGGCCCGCGATCGCCAGCAGCAGCTGCGCGGTCACCGCCCGCCCCTCCCACCCGCGGGCAAGAGAGAACCGAGGAGAGCGTCGAGCTCCGCGGCCGTGGGTGCCGGCTCGATGCCGGCGATGACGTTGGCGAACAAGCCGTCGCCGACAAGCCGGATCACCCGTGCGCGGCCGGCGTCACCCACCTCGTCGCGGATCATCGCCTCCCATCGGGCTATGGCCTCCTGGGATGCAGTCGCCACCGCATCACCCGGCGCCTCGACCGCCCGGTGCGCAATGGCCATCGCTCGGAAGACCGCGACGTCCTCCCCCGTGGGGACCGACATGCGCAACCAGGTCTCCGCCGCACTCCCCTCGCCCGCCGCTGCGGTCATGGCCGTGTCGACCTCCTCGAGCGCTGCCATCGCCAGCCCCTGCACCAGCGCCGCACGCGTCGGGAAGTGGTGCACCAACCCGCCCTTGGATACGCCCGCCGCGGCGGCGGTCTCGTTTAACGACGGAATGACCCCGCGTGCGAGCGCGAGCTCGCGGGCGGCGGCAAGGACGAGTGCGCGGCGATCCATGACCACACCATAACAGGCAAACCGACCGGCCGGTCGGTTTGTGAACAGACAGAACGCGGCAGAACCGTCTCGATAGCCGATCCTCTACCGAGGAACCACCTCGATCTCTGCGTCGGGTGTCGGCGGGACGGACAGCGCCCAGGCGTTCATCGACTCAAGCACGGGCCGGAGCCCCTGCCCCGTCGGGGTGAGCTCGTAGACGACGCGCGGCGGGATCTCGGAGTACGCCGTCCTGGTGACGAGGCCCGACGTCTCGAACTTCCGGAGGCGGTTGGTGAGGGTGTGCGCACTGATGCCGGGCAGCGCCTCCTTTAGCTCGGTGAAACGAGCCGGGCCCTCGAGGAGCTCTCGCACGATGAGCGTTGCCCAGGGGCCGTCGAGCAGTGTCAGGAACTTCGCGATGCCGCACTCGGGCCAGATCTCCCCACAGAAAGCCATGAACATGGACAGTACGCCATTGGTGCAGTTGACGTAAATGGTGCACCAGATGCATTGATAGCTTCATGACCTATCTCATCCACGGCGCTACTGGCGCCCAGGGCTCCCCCGTCGTCGCATCCCTTCTCGCTTCCGGCGCCGCCGTCACCGCGGCGGTCCGCGACCCGTCCGCCTATGAGGGAGGCGGCGCGCCCGTCGCCGTCGACCTGATGTCGGTCGCGTCCCTCGCGGCGGCCTACGCGGGCGTCGACGGCGTCTTCGTGCACCTTCCGGTCGGCGACGCCGCCCAGCAGCTCGCGCATGCCCGGACGGTCGTCGCAGCCGTCGAGCAGGCACGGCCGGCCCGGGTGGTCGTCTCGACCAGCGGGTACCCGACGGAGGGCGACGGTGCGGCTGAGAGTCCCGTCGGCTTCCTCACTGCCGGTCTGCGGGCGACCGGGGTCTCCGTCGCCGTCGCGGCCCCGCGCCTCTTCCTCGAGAACCTGCTGCTGCCGCCGGTCGCCGCGGGCGTGGAGCAGGAGGGCGTCCTCCGCTACCCGATCCGTGACGACTACGCCGTGTCGTGGAGCTCGCACCTCGACGTGGCCGACGTCGTCGCGCGACTGCTGCAGGACGGCTCCGTGACCGGTGTCGTCGGGGTCGGTGCGCTGCCCGGCCTCGTGGGCTCCGACCTCGCGGCTGGCTTCGCCGCAGCCTCGGGCACGAGCGTGCGGTTCGAGGCGCAGGACGTCGACGACTTCGGCCGCGTCATCGAGCCCCTCTTCGGCTCAGCCGGAGCGGACCCTGTCGTGGCCTCGTACCGGTGGCGGGCCACCCTGCCCTCCGAGCTCATCGACCCTGCCACGAGCGCACAGCAGCAGCTCGGGCTGAGCCCGCGCACGGTCGAGCAGTGGCTCAAGGACCTCCGGGCCTGACCCGTTCGCTGTACGACAGCAAGGGCTGCTCCCCGACCAAGGCGATCTTCAGTTGGGGAGCGGTTCTGATCTGGCCAGGGCCCGCTCGTGGTGTTCGTCGGCGCTAGTCACAAACGATCGTTTCTGCATGCCCGATAGGGGATCCATGACGGGGAACCCGGGCGAACCCAGGAACCCCGCCATTCACAGCGGGGGTCTGGGCTGCCCTCGCAACGTAGCCGTATGTCGGCCGAGCATCTAGTGCCCGGTGAAGGATCGGTCAGGGGGCAAGTGGCAGAGCGTCAAGGGGGTCCGCAAGCAGACCCTTGCTTTCCACGTGGTTAAGTGAATAGCTTGTCCACATGGAAAGCAATCATGGTCAGAGTCCTGCCTCTGCTCGCGATGCCCTGCGGGGTCTCGAGGGTGACAGGCTCGAACTGGCGCGAAGGACGCGTTCACCACGCTGGTATTACCCGGGGCTGGCGCTGTTCACGGCGGCGATAGCCCTGGCTCCCCTTGCTGGAGGCGTGTGGGTCTTCGTTGTCATAGCTTTCGCTTGCCTCGGGCTCGTCGGCCTCGAGCGGGCCTTCGTGCTCACGACGGGAATCTCCACCAATAGGGTTCCTGGCCCCAGATCGTTGATCGTCCTCGTCGTGATGGGCATCGTGGTGCTCACGATGGTTTTCGTTTCCGGCCTCGCCGTGCATGCGGACTCGACTGCCTGGGCGTTGACGGCCGGCGCGGTGAGCTTCCTCACCATGTTCCCGGGCGGATACGTCTACGACCACTTCTACGGCCAGGAGCTACGGCGTGGCGTCTAGCGCACAATTTGACGAATCGATCCATGCTCCAACGAGGCTCCGCCTGTGCGCTCTTCTCCGCCCCGTCGACCACATCGATTTCTCGGTCCTCGCCATGACTCTCGGGCTGAGCGACGCGAACCTGTCCAAGACCGTCCGCGCGCTCACGGAACTCGGATACATGAGCACGACAAAAGAAGCTTCCACGACCAGGCGCGACGCGCGTCGAACCACCCGCATCTCGCTCACACCCGCGGGCCGGGTCGCAATCGACGGGCACCTCGCTGCCCTGCAGGACCTCGCATCAGCCAAGGACCTGAGCGCTACGGCAACCGACCGTTGACTGCCCGATAGCCGATCGGCTCCAGGGCGCATCGCGAGACGGGCATACTCGCTCCATGAGCAATCCCGCAGGCGTTTCCGGCCGTGCCGTGCGGCGGCGGCTGCGAGAGACGTCATGCCCGGACTGCGAGCACCCCTGGGAAGAGCACGGGGGTTCGACCCTCGAGGCGCCGGTGGCCTGTGGGGAGTGCCAGTACGAGGAGGACCACGCGCAGCAGGTCCCTGGTCGAGAGACGTGCTGGAACAGCGTGCCTCCTGCGTTGTTCGTGCGGCCGACGGCCCGAGAGCTAGAGCGCGCAGCGCCACTCCACAGAAAAGTTCTTCTGCGATTCGGGCAGTTGATGCTGGCTATGTTGCATCTAGTAGTGCGTTGGCCCTGACCAAGGGTGCCCTATAGACGATCGTCTGCCGGGTCCGTGCTGCGCGCGGCCGTCCTGGTTTGAGCGGCTAGCAGTGGGTCGAAGTAGCGAGCATTGCCGGCTCAGGGGACGTACCAGTGGTCGGACCAGGTCTCGCTCTCGACGTTGGGGTCGACGAGCTCGGCCCTGAAGGTCGTGTCGTGCCAAAAGAACGTCCCTACCTTGAGCATTGCCAAGTCGTCGGGCTCAAGCGGCCAGGCGCTGCTGACAAATGTCCAGACCTCGGGGTCATCGGGATAGATGAGGCGAGTGTCTTCGGTGTAATCAATGGACAGGTCCCCGACGACTCTCGGTGACCCCCAGCTGCGCTTCCACCAAGGGCCCTCCAGGTCCCATTCCCAGTAGGGGCTGACGGACAACCATCCGACGGTCTTCCCCGGGTACGTCGGGT
Source organism: Frigoribacterium sp. SL97 (assembly GCF_026625765.1). Lineage (NCBI taxonomy): Bacteria > Bacillati > Actinomycetota > Actinomycetes > Micrococcales > Microbacteriaceae > Frigoribacterium > Frigoribacterium sp. SL97. The sequence goes on along the minus strand of NZ_CP113062.1, from coordinate 3,592,150 downwards.
GGGCTAAGCGGTAGAGGTCAGGACCCGTGCCAGCTGGCAGTGGCAGTTCCGGTCGAGATCCAGGCCAGAGAAGCATGAGCCGACTCTAATTGAGCGACGTCTCTTCGAATCAGGCCTGACTGCCGCGGTTGGTGATGAGGTGCCCGATAGGGGGTCGTCGACCGGCCACATTGTTGCGAGCACGGCTACGCCGCCATGCCAGTGACGGCGTGCCGGCGGCTCTTAGTGTGCTCTGCTGCAATGCTCGAGCCGTGCGGAGCGTCGGTCGTGAAGAAGCCCTGGAGATGCTGAGCGGTTTTGCGCCTGGCCGGAACGTGGGCGACCGCTCCGATGACCTTTTGGTTGCATTTTCTCGGCAGGACCTAGCAGCGTGCGCAGCATGCTTGCGGGACACAGTCGAAGCAATGGACGACTGGGAGTTCGCATCGGTCATGCCGCTCGAAGTCCTTGAGGCCGAGGCGGCCGCTAATGACATGGAGGCTCTGGCCGAGCAAGGTTCGCCTCGCGATACTTCTCCACTGTGGCGTCTGGATCTGGTTCGAGCTCGCCATCTCGACTGGTCTGCTGTCGTCGCCGCGGCTGACGAGGAACCGGGGCATGAGGAGTCTTGGTTCCGGGTGACCGTTCGCGAATGCCGATGGCTTTCTGCTGCCGTTCACAACGCGACGCGTCGGGACCCTGCGCTCATGTCCTCCTGGGTCGCCCCGCACGTGGCCGATCTTGCAGTGAGGGAGGCACTGGATCGAGCCATGACGGACATCGAGAGCCATGCCGCGCAGATGTCGTACCGAAGCACACCTGCCCGTGGCGTCAGCGTCGAGGCGTCGCTCGAGATCTCGACGGGGCATGCGGCCTGGCAAGCAGAACGTCGGTTGGGAAAACTTTTCCCGCAGCCGGACCGAGATCTGCTGCCGACAGAGGCCTCAAGAGGCCGTACCCGCGGTCTGCCGTGGAGATGGTCGAGGCGTCGCCCGCGGGAACGAGGTGGTGATCCAATTAAGGTCTCATGGTCCGTGGCGGATCTCGGTGCGGGGTCGCTCGTGCGCCTTAATCTTCGTTGCACTGATCAGGATTACCTGGCTTGGAAGCCCATCTCACAGGTCTTCGCACGGTGTGAGGACCTGCAGGTGGCGGCTCGAACGACACTCCGGCAACCGTGAATTTCCGCCTGTCCCGATAGGGGATCGCCATCCGGCCAGACTGGGTTGAAGGACAAAGCTTTTGGCTTGTGTCGGCGGCATCGGAAGGGGGCGTTGCTGCCAAAGTGGTCCACGGAGGGGCAGGTGAGCTGTGATGGTCGACTACTTCGACGAGGGTGAGTTCTTCTTGGAAGACGCCTTTGCGACCGCCTACTTGCAACGCCTCCGGGCAGCAGCACGCACCTGGACAACAGACATTCAACCGTCGCAGACCTCCGTGGAGACGATGGGCGACCCGGTAGCCGTTTCAATTCGTGTTCCGGGTCTCTCGGGGCTCATAACGACTCTGTGGGTGTTGTGTCACCACCGAGATGACCGGGCGCCATGGCTCCACGGTTCATGGGGCGACCGCGCCTACGTCGGGGATGCTCACGGCGTCGATCCAGACCGTGACCTTACCGTCGAGGGCCTTTTTTAGGTCCTGAGGCTCTCGCTGATTTGGCAGCGCAATGGCTAGAGGCACAGCTGTTGGTGGAGATACATCGGGACGAGTGGGCCGGCAAGCGGTGGGGCCGACGTGACAGCCTTGGCTCCATGCCGTACCCGAGGGTAAAAGCGCGCTGGGGCGTGCCCCTTCGTAGTGTTCTCGAGCGCCGAGACGGCCTTGCAGCGCCACACGAGCGTTCCGACTCTGACTGAGCAGCTGTCCCAACAGCCGATCGTCATTCGGACTATCGGTGCCCCCCGAGCGAGTGTCGGGACAGACTTGACCTTTCCCGACCAAAGGACAAAACCGTGAGCATCACCCTCCTCGAGGACCAGAGGGTGTGGGGCATGATTCCCCGCGAGATAGCCCTGTTGTGCGCATACGGCACCGGACTGATGACGGCACTCATGACTGTCATGGCCTTCGCCACGCAAGCGTGGATACTCCTCGGTGGAGCTGCAATCGGGGTAGTCATCTTCCTCTTCCTTCTGAGGCTTTCCAGCTATCTGCGCTTGCTTGCTTATGCCTCGGTTCCCCTCGACGAGTGAAGAGCTGGTTCCGTGCGGCCTATCGCCCGGTAGGGGATCAGCTTCCGGACGCGCCCATAAGTCAGAGGTCGAATTCCCCGTTGTCCCTACGGAAGCTGGGACGGGGGCTACTGCCCCCAGAACGGGTTACGCGATAGTGACGCGGATACCGTCCTCGCTTGCTACGTAGCGCTCATCTGACGTCCCTCTTTCGATCGCGAAGGATTCGCCGGACGAGTAAGGAGTTAGAACGACTAATTGGTGCAAGCCGCCCTTTTCTCGTTCCCAGACCTGGTTGAGAGAGTCGTCTGCCGTGAACCCGGCATCGGTGAGGCCCTGAGCTACTTCTTCTCCCACGTCCGTTCCTTCGAGGAAGTACTGCAGAGTTGTTGGCGTTGGGCCGCCTCCCGTGCCGGAAACTGCAGCAACGGAGTCGGAGTCGTCAAGACCAATGTCACTCGCAATGAGCAGTTGTGAGGCAAATCGCTCTTCGAAGGTGTCCCTACTGCACGCGCTCAGTCCGAAGGTGCTTGCCACGAAGGCAAGCAGGGCAACGACAAGTCGAACGCGTCGAGACATGACTCCCCTTGGCTTGTGGCCTAGTTGGCAATCATGCACCACGACACCGTGTCGCCAGCCATGGACATCAATGGCTCGACCGAGTACAGCGACTCCGGTGGCAACACTGATCAGAAGACAGGCCCAAGCGACTCGCCCCAAGAATTAATCGACATACGAAAATTGTCGGTCAAGCAGGTTTATGGATGAGCATGCTTCTGATTGCTCCATGAACGATCGTTTCTGACTGCCTGATAGGGGATCGCTCACCGAATCGCGTGGCTTGACCATCGACTTTACTTATGAATGCGATCAACTCGGGCGTTTCGAATGAAGCGCATGGCGAGTGATCCCACTGTGAAGATGACGGCGTAGGCGATAAGGGCAAGCCACAGGGGCGCTTGGAAGCGGTCGATGAGGAACCAGAAGAGCCCACCGCCGACGAAGATCAAGACGAGGTTGAGGAGAACGGTTCTTGCCGGCAGCCATGGCGTCGGGTGTTCAGTCACTGCAGTTGCGTCGACGGCGCGAGCATGCGGCAGTCCTTCTTCGTTGCTCATAGGACGAGCATGTCCCACGACGTGATCCGGCATCGAATATTGTTCCGATAGAGGATCGGCGACAGGACATTCTTCGAGTCAGTCGGCGCCGTTAGGCGAGGCTCGTAGCTTGTCCAGGTTGTCCTTGGCGTGGGCATCGCCGGCAGCAACGCCGATCAGGAAAGCTGCCTCTGCGCCTTGGCAATCTTTGAAGTGATCCATCAGGAGATTGCCCAAGCGCACCGATGCCCGAGGGGAGTAGGCGATGTGCTCTTCGAGCAGATCACGTGCCTTCTCGAAGTCGCCCCGTTCCGTGAGGATGGCCGCAAGCGCCGGGGCGGCGTCCTGGTAGGCCCACAACCCACGTTTGAGCCGCTAGAGGGTCTTCTTGTTGCGTTTCCCGTTCACCTCGGCCCATGTGCCGAGGACGCCGGCTGCCTGGCGACCGAGGTAGCTCTTCTCGCGTGACATCTTCCGAAACACCTGCCGAGCGGCATCCCTGTCACCCTTCTCGTGCAGAGACCACGCGAGTTCGTGGCCGGCACCTTCATCGCCGGCCTTCCAGCCGTTTCTGAAGGCAGCCTCCGCTTCGTCGTTGCGGTGGAGCGTCTGGAGGACGAGTCCGAGGTTCAGCGCTGCGTCGAGCACCCCCATGGCCCAGGCTCGGCTCAGTTGTTCTGCGGCGCCCTCGAGCTGGCCCTGTTGCGTGAGGAGGTTGCCGAGATTGAAGTGGGCGTCGCCGTTCCCCGCTGCTGCGGCGGCTCGAAAGTACTTCTCGGCGGTAGCAAGGTCATCCGCGTCCATGGCGTCGTTGCCGAGATTGATGAAGTCCAGTACGTAGGCGCCCGTGATCACTTGGACAGCTCCTTTGCTTGCGTGAAGTCTCGACGTCGTCGCCGTGCTCCCATCATTCCGTTTTTGCCGATGCGTGCAGATCTCGAATGGGCGTCCCGATAGGGGATCGTGGTCCGGCCGTCTGGATTGCCTCTACAGTCCACTCTTAGGGGTGGGCAAGACGACGATCGAGGTGGGGAGTGCGGCGGTGGCCAAGGCAGCCAGTTCCCGCAGGTCGACGATCGGGATGCCCAGCGCCTGGGTTGTCGTCATGACCCTGTCCTGGTGCCTCGTCTGGACTCTTGGCGTGTTGTTCGCGTCGTGGATGTGGTTCCCGTATTCGCTGGATCTGACACCCAACATCAGCGCCGATGACGCCCCTCCTGAGCTATGGCGCCCAAGGGTGGTCCTGATCACGATGACTCTTCTGACGCTGCTCATCTTTGGCGCTGCGCTGGTAGCTCGGACAAAGATGCGTGCAATAGGGCTCTACTGGCCTGCTGCCGCATCAGCCGTACTGACCGTGTTTTGGGCCGTGCGGTTCTGATGACGACACGCGCCCCCGTCGTGTTCAGCTCGAAGAATGAGTGCCTGTTAAGCCAACGAGTTCCGGACGGAGCACCCTAAGCAAAGCGGCGTCGGACATCTCTCTCGAGTTGGGCAAAGCGCGCCTCGTACGCTTGATAGTGCCATCGCGTGGCAGAGGCGTAGTCGCCTTCGTCGCTCTTCATCGAGACGTGTAGCTGACTACCGGAACCATCGTCTGTGACCGACCAGGTCACGATCACGGGCAGCCGCTTCTTGCCAGCTTTCATGAGGGCGCCAAAGAGTCGGTAGGCAAGCCGAGACCCTAGGTTCACGCTACCGACGTGACCGTTGGTCGTGGCCTGGCGAGAGGCGCCGTGAAAGTGATCGGAGACGCGGCGGGCCAAGTCGTCGGGAGCGACGGTGCTCGTGAAGTCGAAGTCTCGCTGGACGGGATGAACAGGCATCACTCTTTCTAGCGGAAGCAGAGCTACCAAGTGGGTTACGGGGTGCCCGATAGGCGATGGCTCAGTGGGAGAGGCCCACAATCGAGTAGCGGCGTGTGATCCCGACCGTGGCCCGACCCCAGTCACTGCCTGCGACTCGTTGTTGGTGCAACTCGAAGACGTGCTGATCCTCGAATCGCTCCGCAACAACCCAGACCAGAGGGTCAATAGTCGGCGTGACATCAAAGGCGAGGCAGCCGACTTCGGCTCGCGTGAGTTCGACGTGAGTCGGCAGGTGGAAGCTGACGATCCGCGCCTCTTCCTCGGTCCCGCAGATCAGGTGGCCACTGAGATGTACCTCGGTCATGTACACACCGTACGGCGCTCTCGACCGTCCGATAGAGGATCGACATCTAGGACGAACCGTGGGGTCCTCAACCGCCGTGACGCAGGCTAAGTCCGTCGAAGCCCTCGGAGCCAAGACGCCACGGCAGCGAGGTCGCCCCAGGCCCAGAGCAAAAGGACAAGGAATGCGATCGACAGCACTGCGAACACCGGTGGAAGGACGTAACCCACCCATTCGGACTGGCCATCGTTGACTGTTTCGTTGGGGCCGAGGTAGGCGGTGGGCTGGGCGTAGGCATAGGCGTGTCCGTCCGGCCCGGTGGAACCTGTCAAGACGACGTCGTCAAGCGTTACGTGCGCGTCAGCGGAAATCCACCGGCCGATGATGACGTCACCGCCACGGCGGCCGGCCAATTCCCGTCTCTCCTCCGTGAACGTGCCCCAAATCTTGGGCTCACCTCGATCATGCGCGGCGAATGCGGAGATGACGATGAAGAACGCCGCCAAGGCAATGCAAGAGACATACGCGGCCAGTTGACCCCAGCGCTGTAGTCGGAAGAAGAAGGGTCCACGTGGTCGGGCGGGGCGCAGTGGAGGCACCAGGTCAGCGTGCCATACCGCGATGCACGTACCGGCTTCGAGCATCCGTCAACCCCAGGAGGGACCGTCTGCTTCACGTTGCGTTGCTCCACGGAGCCAGCCCACGAAGCAGTGCCCGATAGGGGATCGGTCACCGGTCGAGGCGGCCCAGGCATCATTGGGGCATGAGAGCGGGGACAGTCACCTACAGGCAGACCCTCGCTGGTGTCTTGGCTGTTCTCAGCGATGTCGACCCGTATGGTCTCGAGCCTGGTTCGCCGGAGGGTGCTCCGCCGGATGAGTACGAGATGGAGGCAATCGACCTGGTTCGCATTCTTCTTAAGGCCGGCGCCGTCACGACCCAAGATGTCGAGGCGGTCTGGATGCGCTGGTTCTCTGAGTCGCTCGTCCTTCGACTCGGACCGCCCCGAATGGCACAACTGGTCGATCGACTTAACCGACTCGTGGACGGCGCCCGGTAGGGGATGGCCTGTCGGAACGGTCACGTGGCCGCGGACCATGGGTCGGGGACGCCTTGACCGGATCCGAGCTGGTCCATGAAGGTGCTGTGTACGCCGATGAGTTCCCTCATCGGTACCGTCCCCTTACTGACGGTGGCGACGTCCTTTCCCTCTGTGGTGAAGGGTGGAGGGTAGAGATGCAAGCCGTCGGCCAGGTTCAAGGCGGCGAGGTCGTCTTGCCATCGTGGCCATCGGAGCGTCTCGTAGAACTTCGTGATAGCCCCTGCGAGCATTGTCGTCACGAACTGCGCGTGGCCGATTTCGAGGTCTTCCCAGGTCAGGTTGTCCACTGAGAAGTGGTGGACGGAGCCGTCGCCTTTGCCGAATGCGCCGCCGTCCAGGGCAAATGCTCCGCCGAGTACGTCGTAGGCAACGACGAGGAGTCCTGGTGTGCCGGCGCTGGCTTGATCCAGACCGGGTAGCCCTCCATTTGAGGAGCTGCCGCCGAGGATTCGTAACCAGCCGTGATCGATGAGCAGGCCCGATGTTTCTCGAGCGAGGGCGCCAAGGTATGAGCTCGGCCCAAGTTCCAGCGCTGACGCCGTACGCGCATTTGCGTCCCGTGGCAGAACGGCGACATCAAGGGGTGATGCTGAGATGAGGTCGCTAAGTTCTGCCCACGCATTGTCCCCAGTGTTCCCCATGGTCATAGTTTGAGCCATAGCCAGGGTTTACCGGATGCAGACCCAGAAGATCTGCCCGGTAGGGGATCGCCTGCCGGCCTACTCGATGGCTTGAACGTGGTCCCATCTCGCGAGCGTGTGTGCTGGATGATGGACGCATGACGGTCCCCGAGGAATCGCCCCCGCTGCGGAGATCGAAATTCCGTAGCAGGGACGAGATGGCGGCGGCTGCCGAACGGAGCGTCCTCTCGGAGCACCCGGATCTGTCCCAGCGTGTTGTTGGAGTCATCGACGAGTACGGGACCACGACGTCGAGGATCATTGAGCAGCGGCTCCAACCAGGGGATGCGGACAAAGTCAGAGACGTTCGCTCGGTCCGCTGGCTGAATGTGCGAGGTATTCCCGGTGCCGTCTCTCTCCTCGCAACGTTCTTGGTCTTCGAAAACCTGAGTGGTGGCAGGTATCAGCCGCGGGCTGTCCCGTTCTCGAACATTACGGCCCCCATCCCGCATCCTCTCGACATCTGGGCCGCTGCGTGGGCTGGGGTGGCGCTGCTCGGCGCTTTCATCGGGGTCATGGCGGCAGATCGGTCGCGGCCGCCATACCTGCTCGGAGGGGCGGCGGCGCTGTCGATGCCGTCTGCGGTCATCGGTGTGTTCGATGAAGGCACGGCAGTCAACGAGCACATCGCGCCGTGGCTCGGCACGTGGTCGTTGATGCTCCTCGTGCTTGCGGGATCGGCATTGGCAATGTGGTCACGGGGTCACCGGCGCCGCCTCGCGGTATCGGGGGGAGCGACGGCCCGGGTTGCCGCCGCGCGGGCGGGCGTAGAGGTCGAGCATGAACGTGCTCTTTACCGCCTCGCGGAACTGATGCCACCTCGCTCGCCAGAGGGGCGTCAGCTGCTCGCGGACCGTGACCGGGCTGTGGTCGCATCCCATCGAGCGGCCGGCGCTTCTGCATGGGACTGGAGAAGGTCCGAAGGGCCGGTACCCGTCGGCGGCTTTATGTTGGCAGCAGAACACTCGGTCAGGTGCGCCGAGCTCGGACCGGCAGGATGAAGGTGTCCCGATAGACGATCGACCACCGGGGCGACCTCGTAGGGTCGTTGCATGGATCAGGGCGAAGTCGTGGAGCATGTCGCACTCAGGGCCGGGTCGGCGGGCTGCCCCATTGTGGTCGGTATCTCGGGCTTCTGCGGGTCAGGGAAGTCCACGCTTGCGCACCGCATGGTCGAGGCCCTGCCTGGCGCCGTGAGGATGCGCGGTGACGACTTTCTCGATCCTGCACGCTCTCACCTCCGCTCTGCGGACTGGGACGGAGTGGATCGGCAACGTCTCGTTTCGAGTGTCTTGGAGCCCTTCCGCGGCGAGCAGCAGGGCGAGTTCCGACGGTATGACTGGGCGGTAGGGGCCCTCGGCGCTCCGGAGCCGGTTCCTCGCGCCGAGATCCTCGTCGTCGATCTCATCGGCCTTTTCCACCCTGAGGCCCTGCCTTCCCTCGACGTCACGGTCTGGTGCGATGTCGAGCTCGACGTCGCCGTCGGCCGCGGCATGGCCCGCGACAGGGAGCTAGGCCGACGCCACGAGGCGCTGTGGACCGACGTCTGGGCTCCGAACGATCGCGACTTCGCCCAGGAATTCTTGCCGCGAGAGCGCGCAGAGACGCTGTACGCATCGTCTGATTCGGGGATCGGTCAGCGGTTCACTGAGGTTACGTAGGGTGATGAACCTGGCTCATGTTCGGCGGATGTCCAAGGGCCCGGATGCGGCAAGCGTGGGGTTGGCTTCTCGGTGAGGCGGCCTCGTCGGGGGCCGTCTTGGGTATCGCTTCGTGGCTCGTTTCGGCGGCGCTGCGCGGTGGTCTCTCGCCCGAACCCGGGCTCATTCTTCTTCTCGTAGGAGCAGTCACGGCTCTCGTCGGCGCTGTTTTCGCGTTGGGAGCAACCTGTGCGGGCCTTATCGTGGTCCGCGCGTTGGACCCTCGGCGCACTCGTCCGCGTCTTCGCCTGGTGATGGGGGCCATCACCGGTGGATTCGTGACGTGGCTGTTGGTCCGGATGCTCATGGTTCCTCAGTTGTTGTTGCCAGTCTGGCTCCCTGTTGCCGCAGCAATCACCGGCGTGGGGTTCGCGCTCGTACTCCTCCTTCGCTACGAACGTCCTCGAGCGGATCGCCGTCTCGTTAGGGCTGGCAGCTGGCCCGCGTCCTCAGACGATAGGGGTTGATCTCTGTGCTCCAGTTGTCGTGACGAAGCATCCGTTGAGGGGACAGTTCGGCCTCAGTGGTGTCGCGTCCCTTCTTGGCGTCCGTGTGGGGACGGTGGGCATGGCAGTCTCGACGTCATGTCGCATCACGTTGCTGTGGGGGCCCTTTCGGGTCCGAGGGGCCTGCTCCTTGCGCGAAGGCGTGCCGACAAGTCTTGGTACCCCAGCTGTTGGGATTTCCCGGGTGGTCATCTCGAGCCTGGTGAACGTGCGGCCGATGCGCTTGTGCGTGAGCTCCGGGAAGAGATCGGTGTCGTGGCTGTGGTGAGGGGATCGCCAGACATGCAGGTGAGAGAACGACCTGACGTTCCGGGTGGGATGGTGCTTGATCTGTGGTTGATCACGGAGTGGGAGGGGTATCCGACGAACTGTGCTCCTGAGGAGCATGACGAAGTGAGGTGGTTCTCGCCTGCGGACGCTCTGCGTCTGGACCTCGCCCACGACTCGTACCGCGTGTTCCTCGCAGAGCTCGACGACTCTCGTCGACAGGGGTGATCCGGGTCGCGCCATCGTGCACGCCCACTGTCCCGATAGACGATCGGCCCTCGGGCGGTCCCGGCAGTGGCGTCAGTCGACCGGCACAAGTCCTCGGTCGGCCTCGTGGTTAAAGCCTGTTTCGTACAGATCCACGTCCACGTCGACGATTTCGATGCGGAACTGGTCGAGAAACCGTCGGAAGCCGGGATCGAGGCGGAGGCTCCTGATTGCGCGACGTGCTTCAGTCTCCGAGGTGAAGTAGCCGATCTGTTTGAGGTCGACCAAGGGCCATTCGGTGTGCTGTCCGCGGGGTCGGAGGTGTGTGACGGAGAAAAGCTTCATTCTTCTCGGCCCTCGGCGTCATAGGAGAAGAAGCCGCCACGCCAGACGACGTCGTCGAGGTCGTACTGGAACACGGTCAGGCCCTCGTCGAAATCTACCGGCCCAAGATGGCCGTCAAAGCCGGGCTGGAGCCGAGCCCGTTCAACTGCCTCGTTCGCCAGCTTCTCCGTCGAGTAGACACCGAACACACGTGGAAACGCGACCTCCTCATATCTGGAGACGGTTGCTGCGTAGAGATGTCCTACCGTCCAGACAGACCGGCGTTCCGTATCGGGTGTCGACGGGTTGATCACTTGATCAGGCTAGGACGTCGCCGGGGATGCCCGATAGCCGATCGCTCAGCGGCCTCTTGGCTTTCGGGTAGTCCCGTCGACGCTGTCGCCCTCGTTTCTAAGTACTTCGCCTTCGGCTACGTCTTCCGTGATGGTGATGCCCGGATTCCAGCCGTGGCGCGTCCACCAGGTGCGCAGCGCGATACCGATCGAGAGACCAAGAGGTAGTGCTGCAAGGGTGAGAGCTGCGCCATCCACAAGAACCAGCAGGAGTATGCCAACCGCAAAACCGACGGCGCAGAAAAGGTAGATCCGTTGGCTGCTTCGGGATGACATAAAGGCACCATAGGCTGAAGGTTGGGTCTCTATGCGTCCCGCCCGATAGGGGATGGCGGTTTCAGGGGGTCGTTGCAACGGGTGGTTGTTTCGGGTCCGAGAGTAGCTCCTGGAACGCTTCTGCCGGTGTCCGGAAGTCGAGGGTTTTGCGGGGTCTGCCGTTGAGTTCTGTGGCGACTTCGAGGAGTCGTTCCGGGCTGTGAACAGTGAGGTCGGTGGACTTCGGGAAGTACTGCCGGAGAAGCCCATTGGTGTTCTCGTTCGAGCCGCGCTGCCAGGGCTTGTGGGGGTCGCAGAAGTAGATAGCGAGGTCAGTGGCGAGGGTGATGTCTTTGTGCCGGGCAAGCTCCGTGCCCTGGTCCCAGGTCAACGACCGGCGCAGGTGTTCGGGCAGGGTCTTGATCGTGGGGATCATGGCGTCGCGGACGGCGTCGGCGCTGTGCCCGTCTGGCAGGTGCAGCAGCATCACGTAACGGGTGGTCCGCTCAACCAACGTTCCGATGGCGCTCCGGGCGTTCGTGCCGACGATGAGGTCTCCTTCCCAGTGCCCGGGAACGGCGCGGTCTTCCACCTCGGCAGGGCGTTCGCTGATCAGGACCATGTCGCGGATCTTCGACCACGACGCCCGCCTGGCCTCGCCCCGGTGTCGGCGGATCGCCCTGCCGGTGCGGAGGTGTTTATGCAGGTCAGCGCGCAGGTGCCCGCGCCCCTGGACGAACAGGGTTTGGTAGATCGTCTCGTGGGACACGTGCATCTCCGGCCGGTCAGGGAAGGACCTGACCAGGTCATCACGGATCTGCTCCGGGGACCAGTTCCGCACCAGCCGAAGCTCGACCTGCAGGGCAAGCTCGACCCGGTCCAGCTTCCGGGGCTTCGGGCGCCGCGCCCGTTCCCGGGATCGCTTCTGGGCGGCGTAGGGGCGGTAAGCGCCGCCGCGTGAGCTGTTCCGGGTGAGCTCCCTACTGATCGTCGAGGGCGCCCGACCGAGCTCGGCCGCGATCCGGCGGACGCCTGCGCCGCCGAGGTGGAGGTCAGCGATCTTGAGCCGTTCCTCCTCGCTCAAGTACCGGCCCGACCGGGCGGCGCGCTCGAACGGATTCTTCCCTTGAGCGGCTTTGAACCATCGGTAGCCCTGACGCGGATGCACGCCGACAGCATCGCAAGCAGCCGGCCTGCTCAAGCCCTGTCCGAGTAGCTCCCAGAACCAAGCCTCCCGGGCACGTTGTTCCAGCCTCGATCCCATCTGCAGCACTCCGATTCACGGTGGTGTTGCAACGACCACCTGAACCCAAGGATTGTTTATCGGACGCGAGCTAGAGCTGCTCGCGTTCGTTCTCTGGCTTGTTGGCGCCGCCATCTTTTTGCGCGGTTGCTCTGCGCTTCATCAGAGTGCGAACGAATCCAACGAGCATCGCAATACCCATGACGAAGGCCGCGCCGGCTATGAGCAGGTCAGTACCTTGCATGCCAGTCGTCAGTACGTAGATGGGGATCGCGATCACGATGCCCGTGCAGATGACGACGTTTCCGGCGGCAGCGATGGAACCGTCGGGCTTCGCGTTTGATGGCTGACGCCCCTTCATCGCGAGAGGTCCCCGGCTTCGAGAAGGTTCATAGCCCGATTCAACCATGAGGCATAAAAGCTGCGTCCCGATAGCCGATGGGCTCTCGAGACGGCTTGCTACTCGCCCCGCGACTGCCGCGCACGGTGCGCTCGGTAGCTGACGCCGTAGATGAGTGCCAGAGCCGCCGTCAGAACGGGCGGTGCGACTAGGCCGAGCTGGTTCCACCATGAAACTCCACCCACGGAAACAAGCACGAAGACAGCGAGTGTGAGCAAGAGCGCGGCCAGCACTCCCCATACAACCGCCGCCTTGGCACACCTGCTCGCCGGACCGGGCTGCAGCCAAAAGCTCTCCTTGGGCACGTCATCAGGGTAGGCGCAGCGTCGGGCTGCCGCTAGGCAATGTCCGGTAAGGGATCGCGCTGCGGGCGCGTCTCAAGCCCAGCGGCGCCTCAACCATAGGAGAGCTGCATCGGCTTCCTGCCGCTGAAAGTCCCTCAGGTTCGGCATGTCCTCGGGTGCCGGTACCTGGAGTTGCTCGACCCATGAGCCAGCAAGTCCAGCAAGGACCGCATCGACGGCCTCTGCCGGCACACCTCGGAGAGAAGGGTGATCGAGATGCTTTTCGACGTCTGCGTCCCCGTCGTTGACCAAGACATCGAGGAGGTATGTGACCGAGTCGAACCAGGATGCTCCGACACTGGCCCAGGGCCAGTCGACCAGCCACACCCGTGATCTTTCGTCGATGAGGAGGTTGTCGGCACGGCAGTCCAGGTGCACGAGGTGATCTCCCTCGGCTGCCCTGGGAAGTTGTGCGGCGACGTGGCGGAGCCGGTCGATGTGCGCACCGACCCAAGGATCGAGTTCGTTCACTGCTCCCGACGTGGTCAAACGGTTCCAGCTCGCAGCGTCCGATGTCAGCTCGTCCGAGAGTCGGGGCAACTGCGAGGGCGTCTCGATGCGGGGCAGCGTTCCGAGCGCATCGAGGACGAGCGTGGTGTCGTCCACCCCTGGCTGGCGGCCGTCGATGTCCTCGTAAGCCACGACGATCCAGTCGTCTTGCTCGAGGGTCCCGACAAGGCGGGGTGCGGACACCGACGTGGGAAGGTCCCGGACGATTGCTGCTTCCCGCCGATGCAGCTCGTAGGTGCCGACGTTGCGGGCACGTTCGACGGACTTTGCGAAGACACGGCGGCCGTCGGCAAGGACTAGGCGATCAGCACTCCCGGAGGAGAAGCCGCCGGTTTGACTGACGGCCTCCGTGACCTCGGCGCCGAGTGCATCCTCGACGGCGCGCCGCAAGGTGTGCGGTGCTTCTGCCCATGTCGTCCTGGCCATGATCATTCCTTTCCGCGGCAGCCCCACCCTTACACGGACGTGACCGCCCAATAGGGGATCGTCTGTCGAACAGGTCGCATCTATGCTGACGACGTGTCTGCTGCCGAGGTCGTCGAGCTCCTTCGAGAACGACGTGTCGCCCTCGAGGCAGGGCTTTCCGAGGCTGAGTTGCGTCGTGCTGAACGCCGATACGGCGTCCGTTTTGCCCCCGATCACCGCGAGCTCCTCGCCCTCGCGCTGCCCGTGGCTGATGGCTGGTACGACTGGCGGGCGAGGGCAGACAAGCGTGTCCGCGATGCGATCCGAGCGCCTTTCGAGGGCGTCTTGTTCGATGTCGAGAACAACGTCTTCTGGCCGGCGTCGTGGGGTCAACGCCCCGACTCCGTCGAAGCGCGCTTCGAGGTCGTGAAGCAACAGGTCACCACATGGCCGCAGCTCGTACCTCTGTACGGCCACCGTTATCTGCCGGCCGCGCCGTTCGGCCCAGGGGCCCCGGTCTTCTCCGTCGTCCAGACGGATGTCATCGTCTTCGGCACGAACCTGCTGGACTACGCAGCCCGCGAGTTTGGCACGCCCCGGGCGCTCCCTGAAGCGGTCCTGGCGACCCGCGGCCTGGAGCCCTGGTCCCTCCTGGCATTTGAAGAAGACGTTCCATAGGGCCGAACACGATCTGGGGGCAGCGTCCCGATAGACGATCGGTGACTGGGCTGCCCTAGACGCGAGGTGACCCGGAGAACGCGTCAGTGAACGTGCCGACCAGGATCACGACAGAGATGGCCACAAATATGAGACCTACGCAGAGAATCATGGTCGGATGGCTTTCAGAGCCAATGTGGACTCCCAGCCGTTCGCGCTCACTTTTGACCCGTCTCGAAAAGGGCAGGTGAAAGATCGCGAGGAGCAGCCCGACCACGATTAGCAGCGACGCGACTATCAGGGCGGCCGTTTCTGACGTGTTCAAGGCTGCACCTGCGGCGAGGGGTACCAGGCGGCTGATACGGCACGTCGCTCAGAGGGAGACATCGACCGGGGCATGTGCGTATTCAATCGGATCTCCGGAGCGCGTTCGCACCGTCAATCAGACTGCGGAGTGCCCGATAGGGGATCGTTCATTGGATCGATTCGTTCCTGCGGTGCGGCGTGGAGTGAGAGTGATTTCTCGCCTCTACGACTTCACTGTCACGAGGAAGCGCCTGTTGCGCTCGTTGACGAGTTCGCCCGACCACGGTGTCTCGAGGTGCCCGTCGTCCTCGTCGTCAAATCCGCGCAGGGCCGCGCCGCTGGGAACGCGAAGAATTGGTGTCGCGGAGCCATCCTCAGCGAGCACGAGGATGTCCACGACCCGACCGCGGATACGAGTTTCGATGGGGGAGTCGTGGTGGGTCTCGATCAACCGCACTTGTCCGTCCGCGTCCCGCCAACGAAGACAGCCCAGGTCGACTACATCGTTGCGTTCGATCGCCGGGCCGCAACATTCGTGCTCCCAATCGCCCACTTCGACTGTGACTCTCAAGGGTGCTCCTTCCGTGGCTCGTGTCGGCACGTTAGCGGAGTCGAAGCTGGTGCCCGTTAGTCGATCGCCGGCCGGGCAGTCGCTTAAGCACTGACTGGCACATCCATGGACTCCACGGGAGTTGGTGTTCGGGGGCGGTCAGCTACTTCTTCCACCAGAAGTCAGGTCTGCCCCCGAAAGCTTCGTGCATCTCCAAGACGATGTCCTGTTCGGGCTCACGGAAGAGGACCGGAACGCCGTCGGTGGTCACGGTCAGGCTTCCCTGTGAGTTGTCATCCAAGGCCTGTAAGCCGACAACCGTGCGACCATCTGCGCCCGTTGTCGCGCCCGTCATGCGCCAGCGGTCCCGGGACCTTGACCAGATACCCATCCTTAGGGGGAAGAAAAGACCCAGGTGAGCTGGCATGTTTTCAACGGTGCCTCGATCGACGTCCTCTTCATCGCGTTGCCCAGGGGAGGTCAGTAGCAGTCCGTCGATGGGGTTGTAAACGTCTCGTATGCCAGCGGCGTGGTCGACGCTTTCCCAGCAGCCCGTCTCGGGATCAGCCCACACCTCGTAACGGGTTTCGTCTCCACCGCTGGAGACGATGATGTGCCCGTGGAACTTGCGAGATACCTGTGGATCAAGCAGCTGGCCGATGACGGTCATCAAAGTGCCAACCGGGCCAGTGTCCGTGTGCGCCATATGAACCATTCTCGTTGATACACCGCCAAGAGCGTTGACGTAGAAGGGCATGGCTGTCTCTGAAGTCGGGCCAGAAGATAAAACGGGGTGTTGCCCGATAGCCGATCGCTTATCGGGGCTCGACAAGGCCTGCTTCTAGACAGCGCAGCGACGAACGCAGCATCTTCTGGAGCTGGCCTAGTTCCCGCAAGCTCCACCTGCTCAGCGCGTTAACACGGCTGTCGTCGGTGAGGTAATTGAACTGTCGTTGGACCAGTTTGTCGTAGACGGCTTGCGCGGCTCCAGATCGCGGCGGGGGGAGGCGCAGTGAGTGACGGACATCGTCGGCCAAGTTGATACAGGTGAGGGCCGCCTCCTCATCAAGCTTGTTCACCTTGCGGTCGAGGTAGTCCTTGACCCCACGCGCGTCGACGATGCTCAGGGCCTCCGGCGGGCCGCTCGGCCAGGACTGCTGCTCCGCATGGCGACGTGCCGCGTCTTCCGTGGGGAAGGTCTGGACAAGCGTGGCTCGGGTTGCGACGGCATCTCGCGTTTCGTCGTCGACATCCTGACCCCACCAGATGAAGCGGGGGCGAGGGTCAAGATCGACCCGGACAGGCCGCCCGTCATCAATGCGCATCTACTTGGTCTACAGGTCTTTCGTCAACGCTGTCTAATGCCGCAGGGAGGTGTTTGCGCATCTTCGTAGATGGAGACGATGCGCCTCGGCTTCCGCAGACTGTCGTTGTCTTGATAGGGGATCGTCTATCGGACGGTTTCACGACGCCTGAAACCGATCCGGCTCTCATGACCGGCTCATAGATTTCTCATTGAATTGACCAAGCCGGGCTCTTTAGCTTTGCCCCATGACGAAGACCACGGACACGAACAAGCGCCCGCGCCGCCACCAGCTCCTCCTCGGAACGACCGTGTTCCTGGTCGGGGGCCTCCTGCTCAGCGGCTGCGCCGCCGGCACCACCAGCTCCTCCAGCACGACCGGCTCCGGCACCACCACCTCGAGCAGCGCCACCGGCGACCTCACCGTCGCCGAGGCAGCGACCGAGGTCACGGAATCGGACTCGAGCACCACCGCCGAGACCATCACGAACACCACCGCAGCCGTTCAGGCGTTCCTCGCCACGCTCACCGACGAGCAGAAGGAAGCGGTCACCTACGACTACGGCGACGAGACCAAGACCACCTCGTGGTCGAACTTCCCCATCACCTTCGTCGACCGGGCCGGGCTGGACGTCGCCGACCTCACGGAAGAGCAGCAAGTCGCCGCCCTCCAGGTAATCGAGGCACTCCTCAGCGACGACGCCTACGAGACCGTCTCGAACATCATCGCCAGCGACCAGTACCTCGCGGACAATTCCAGCTCCACCGATGCCGATGTCCTCGGGCAGTACTACATCGCGTTCTTCGGCGACGCCTCCGACACCAGCGCCTACGAAGTCCAGTTCGGCGGCCACCACCTCGGCATCAACGCCACCCTCGACGGCACCGCCGACGCGATCACCTTCGCCCCGACACACCTCGGCGTGCAGCCCGCGGACTGGACCACGGACGACGGCACCGAGGTGCAGGCCTTCGATGGGATCTACACCGACGCGTTCGCGTTCTACGACTCCCTCACGGCCGAGCAGCAGGCGACCCTCACCTCCGGAGACGTCACCATGTGCGCCCCCGGCGACACCTGCGACTTCACCACCGGTGCCGGCCTGACCGGCGCCGACCTCACCGATGAGCAGCGCGAGCTCCTGCTCGACCTGGTCGCCAACTGGTCGGGCATGGCCGACGAGGAGAGCGCCGCCACCACCCGCGCCGAGATCGAGGCGACCCTCGACGACACCGTCATCGCCTGGTCGGGCGAGACCACCTACGACATGACCCAGGGCGACGGCATCAACTTCTCCATCTCCGGGCCGAACGTCTACGTCGGATTCCAGGCACAGCAGGGCTCCGCCGGCGCCGACGTCGAAGGTGTCTCCACCTCCGGCTGGGGCCACGTCCACACGATCTACCGCGACCCGACCGACGACTACGCAAACAGCGTCGAGCAGCAGGCGGCAACCGGCGGCATGGGCGGTGGTGCACCCGCGGGCGGCGCCCCGAGCGACGGCGGCACCCCGCCCAGCAACTAGTAAGGCCTCTAGCGAGGGAGGGTCACCACTGGGTTGCGTTCGGGCACTGAGTGGTCTTGCCTTGCCCCTCGTGCGCCCGGCACATGGAGGGGTGCAAATCTTGCGTGCTAACCGCGGTCTCGAGCCATGCCAGCCTCGGTATTGCGGGTCCCGACGGCCACGCCGTGCGGGGAGGCAGCCTCGATCCGCTCGAGGTCGCTCGTAGTGAGCACGACGTCTGCTGCGGCGACGTTCTCCTTGACGCGGGATGCTTTCGTGGTGCCGGGGATAGGGACCGTGCCGGCCCGGATCAGCCATGCAAGGGCGAGCTGCGCGGTACTGACGTTCTTCTCGTCGGCGATCACCTTGAGTGCGTCGACGACGCGGAGGTTCGCATCGATCGCTTCGTCGGAGAACCGGGGAAGGTTTCGACGTGCATCACCCTCGGGTAGGTCGTCCTTGCGGGTGACGGTGCCGGAAAGGAATCCGCGACCGAGAGGGGAGAACGGCACGAATCCGATGCCGAGTTCCCGCGCGGTGTCGAGAACTCCGTTGTGTTCGGCATCACGCTCGAACAGGCTGTATTCGGACTGGATTGCAGTGATCGGGAATGTTGTGTGGGCCCTGCGGAGGGTTTCAGCGGAGGTCTCTGAGACCCCGATGTAGCGGGCTTTACCGGCGCTGACGGCCTCGCTCATGGCGCCGATGGTGTCCTCGATCGGCACGTTCGGGTCGACACGGTGGAGGTACCAGAGGTCGACGTGGTCGGTTCCGAGGTGGCTCAGGGATCTGTCGATAGCGCGCCGCGCGTGTTCCGGGGAGCCGTCAAGGCCGATCGGTGCGCCGTCATCGGCGAAATTGGTAGCGAACTTTGACGCGACCGCCACCCGGTCCCGGTCAGCGCCAAGGACCCGGCCGAGCAGCTTTTCGTTCTCGAACGGCCCGTAAGCCTCCGCCGTGTCGAAAAGGGTGATGCCGAGGTCGAGAGCCTGCCGGATGGTCTCGGCGGAGCCTGTTTCAGTCGCGCCGCCGTAGAAGGCGCTCATGCCCATGCACCCGAGCCCGAGTGGGGATGTGGCGAGGCCTTGAGAGCCGAGAGGAATCTGCTGCATGGAAGTTCTCCGTTCACCGCCGGGTCGACCCGGACGCTTTGACTCTCGACCCTGGTGTGCAGACCATGTCAAGTGGGAGACTTGTGCCCATGCTGCTTCCCGAGGTCAATGTTGACGAGCCCGTGACGATCAGCGTCGCGGCGGATCTGCTCGGCGTCACCGTTGACACGATCCGCTACTACGAGAAAGAAGGCATCGCGCCGGCACCAGGACGAGGCTCAGACGGGTGGCGTCGGTACGACACTGCTGCGTTGAGTTGGCTCGCGGGAACGGTGATGCTCCGCGGCACGGGGATGAACGTCCAGGAAATGCGCGAGTACGCGGCCGCGTACAGGGCCGGTGCTGACGACTCTCGACGTCTCGTTCTTCTCGAACAGCACCACGCGTCTGTTCTCGCTCGGCAGGCGGAGGTGCAACGGCACCTTGCGGCGCTGGAACGGAAGATCGAGGCGTACCGCGAGACCATCGCCGCGGCCGGCGCCCGATCGGCGGCCTGACCGCCCTGTCCGGTCGACCACCCTTGGGTTCAGGTGGTCGTTGCAACACCACCGTGAATCGGAGTGCTGCAGATGGGATCGAGGCTGGAACAACGTGCCCGGGAGGCTTGGTTCTGGGAGCTACTCGGACAGGGCTTGAGCAGGCCGGCTGCTTGCGATGCTGTCGGCGTGCATCCGCGTCAGGGCTACCGATGGTTCAAAGCCGCTCAAGGGAAGAATCCGTTCGAGCGCGCCGCCCGGTCGGGCCGGTACTTGAGCGAGGAGGAACGGCTCAAGATCGCTGACCTCCACCTCGGCGGCGCAGGCGTCCGCCGGATCGCGGCCGAGCTCGGTCGGGCGCCCTCGACGATCAGTAGGGAGCTCACCCGGAACAGCTCACGCGGCGGCGCTTACCGCCCCTACGCCGCCCAGAAGCGATCCCGGGAACGGGCGCGGCGCCCGAAGCCCCGGAAGCTGGACCGGGTCGAGCTTGCCCTGCAGGTCGAGCTTCGGCTGGTGCGGAACTGGTCCCCGGAGCAGATCCGTGATGACCTGGTCAGGTCCTTCCCTGACCGGCCGGAGATGCACGTGTCCCACGAGACGATCTACCAAACCCTGTTCGTCCAGGGGCGCGGGCACCTGCGCGCTGACCTGCATAAACACCTCCGCACCGGCAGGGCGATCCGCCGACACCGGGGCGAGGCCAGGCGGGCGTCGTGGTCGAAGATCCGCGACATGGTCCTGATCAGCGAACGCCCTGCCGAGGTGGAAGACCGCGCCGTTCCCGGGCACTGGGAAGGAGACCTCATCGTCGGCACGAACGCCCGGAGCGCCATCGGAACGTTGGTTGAGCGGACCACCCGTTACGTGATGCTGCTGCACCTGCCAGACGGGCACAGCGCCGACGCCGTCCGCGACGCCATGATCCCCACGATCAAGACCCTGCCCGAACACCTGCGCCGGTCGTTGACCTGGGACCAGGGCACGGAGCTTGCCCGGCACAAAGACATCACCCTCGCCACTGACCTCGCTATCTACTTCTGCGACCCCCACAAGCCCTGGCAGCGCGGCTCGAACGAGAACACCAATGGGCTTCTCCGGCAGTACTTCCCGAAGTCCACCGACCTCACTGTTCACAGCCCGGAACGACTCCTCGAAGTCGCCACAGAACTCAACGGCAGACCCCGCAAAACCCTCGACTTCCGGACACCGGCAGAAGCGTTCCAGGAGCTACTCTCGGACCCGAAACAACCACCCGTTGCAACGACCCCCTGAAACCGCCACCGGCTATCGGACGTCAACCAAGGCCTCCAAGATTGCTGCATGACAGCAGTAGGTGACGGCGAGCGGGGCCAGCATGACCGGCAGGAAGCTCCCGAGCACGAGGAGCTGGGGAGACGCGCACTGGCGCGCAGCTTCGCGCGCTACGACACGCTTGCGGCCCGTGCCGAGGCGCTGGCTGTGAAGGCAGGCTCATCACTCGCGGGGGACCGAAGCGCGACCCCGTACAGCTCGGCCCCTGACCAGCTACGCGCTGGCCTCGGCGTTGCCCTTGACCACCTGCACGCGTTCAAGATCATCGTTACGGACGGCGGAGCCGTCCTCCCCTTTGCCATGTTCACGCTTGTGAGAAGCGCCTACGAGGCCGCGGGTACGGCCCTGTGGCTCCTGCACCCGTCGTCCCGCGACGACCGAGTGCTTCGGTCATTGAAACTCGCGCGCGAGAACCGCCGTCTGGTTCACGTCGCCATGCAGCATTTGGAACGAGACGACCCAGGGTGGGCGCGAACTCTTGCCGCCCTCGAAAGGAACCGGGACGCGCGGCCCGGACTTGTTGGCGTCGACCTTCGAGACGTTGAGAGGGTGACGAATCGTCTTAAAGAGCTAGGCCCACTACTGCCGTCGTTGTTCCAGTCGCCGTTGACTCTCTGGCAGACCTCTAGTGGCATGGCTCACGCGAACGGCTCGATGATTCTTCTCATGCTTGACCGCGAGCAAGTCGGTCCGTCCGAGCACGGCGGGGCCGACTTCATGATGACGCCCAGCCTGCTTGCCCTAGCCGGCTACTTCGATGCCGCGCTCGACATGATCGAGATAGCTCTCGACCTCTGGGACAGCCGAAACAGGCCCGCCGAACTGCACTGACGGAGGCTCGCCCTACGCTCCCGCCGTGGGAGTTCGAGGATCAGGTGAAGCAGTGGCCAAAATTCTGCGCCGGCCGATCCCAACGCACCCGTTCGCAGTGCCGCCAGCACCGGGACACTTCGGTGTCTGGCAGGTACGCCGGGACCGTGCCGCGCCCCTTGGCTATGTCCTCTCGCGCCCCGAGCTGGGCGGCATCGTTTACCACTGCTACGCCCACGGCCGAGACGATGCCGGCGGCCGGCCCTGGCTGCGCCGAGAGGGGAGCCTGAACAGCGCCGTCGCATGGATGATCCAGCACGAGGCCGAGCTGTCGGCCCTCACGGGCCGGCTGCACCCTGAGCCGGACGAGTGGCCGTCGTGACCCCGGGTAGCGCCCGGTCATGAGCTGGTTCGTCAGGCACCGCCCCAAGGCTGACACGATCGCCGAGGCCATGGCCGTCGAGGTCAACGCCCCGACACCGGCCGCCGCGATCGACCAGGTGCGCGCCACGCTGCCCGAGGATCGCATCGTGACCTCAGTCGCTCCCTACTGAGCCCGAGAGAGCCGTCAGTGGGCTGCGCGTAGCTTGGCTCCGGTCAGCTTCCCCCCGAGCTGGCCGAGAGCTGCCGGGCGGTCCCTAACCCGCTAGGCAGTAGCAGCCCCCGCATTCCGGCTCTCCCAGCCGGGCGGGGGCTTCTTCGTGCACTCCGACCGTTCTCGAGTCCTGTGCCGGCCGACGCGCGCTCGTGTCAGATGACGGCGTAGGCGATGGTCGCGGCCGCGACGATGCCGGCCGCGCAGAGCGTCATGATTGCGCGCCGAGACGCGGGGCGGTTGGCGCGAATGTCTTTCACCATGAGCACCATCGCGACCACGGCGATGACCACCATGAGGCCGACGCCTAGGAGGATCACGACTCGCATCATCACGGGTCGACAGTAGCGAACGGCCCGCTTTGCGGTCCGGGGGAGTCGCTGCGCTCCCAGGGAGCCGCTACGCGGCGCTCAATGCCCTTCGGGCACGTCTTTTTGCCGTGAAGCCTTCGGCGGCTCGGTCGCTGCTCTCCCTCGTAGCCACCTCCGAGACTCCGTTCAAGTGGCTACGCCACCGGCTCCTCCGAGATTTTCGGCACGCGGTCACAAGCTCCCTTATTTCGCGCTGAAATTCTCTCCCTGCCGCCCTCCGGGTTGCATTGCGCCCTGCGGGTAGCCTCTGCTCATGACCGCGATCTCGGCCGGCATCGCCGTCGTCTTCCTGCTGCTCTTCGCCGCGTCGCGTCGGCGGGACGCCCGCCGGTTCCGCAACGGGGTGTTCCTCTTGATGGCCGGGGGCTTCGGGGTCGTCGCCGCCGCGAACGTCCTCGTCGCGGCGTTCCCGCCGCTCGTCTTCGTGTTCCTCGTCGCCGTGGCGCTCGTGCCCCTGCTCGTCCTCGCGCTCGCCGTCTTCGCGATCGCGAACGGCGTCACCATGCTGCGGTCCGAAGGGCGCAGCCTCGGCAACCTGCTGTCGTTGCTGGTCGGCATCGCGCTGATCGGCGTGCCGTTGCTCGTCGTCGTGATCGTCGAGGCCGGTCGCCGGTCGGACGTCGCGGCCCTCCAGGACGCAGCCGTGGGGCTCGGCATCGTCGTGGTCTTCGTCACCGGCTACGCCGCGCTCACGTTCGCCGCGTTCACCCTGTGGTCGCTCGTCTACGCCCGACCCCGGGTGCGCGAGCAGCCCGACGCCCTGATCGTGCTCGGCTCCGGGCTGATCCGCGGCGAGGTGCCGCCGCTGCTGCGCAGCCGACTCGACCGGGCGCTGGCGATCTACCGCGCGACCCCCGAGGGCGTGAGGCGGCCGGTGCTCGTCCCGTCGGGCGGTCAGGGGGCCGACGAACCGCGTCCCGAGGGCGAGGCCATGGCCGAGTACCTGATCGCCCAGGGGGCCGACCCGGCCGACGTGCTGCCCGAGACCGAGTCGCGCTCGACCCGCGAGAACCTCGTGCTGTCGGGGAAGGTGCTCGCCGACGCCGGTCGGACCGGGTCGACCCTGGTCGTGACGAACAACTACCACGTCCTGCGCGCCGCGCTGCTGGCGCGGGACGCCGGCAGCAGCGCCGACGTGGTCGGGGCGCCCACCGCCGCGTACTACGTGCCGAGCGCCTTCCTGCGCGAGTGGGTCGCCGTGATGGTCGAGCACAAGCTGCTCAACGTGCTGCTGATCGCGCCGTTCGTCGTGCTGCTGGCGTCCCTGCTGGTCTACGCGCGCCTCTGACCCGCCGGCACCGCGCCTCCCGGTCAGGACGGTCGCGTCGCCGTGCCCTCGTCGACGGCGAACTCGGCCGCGGTCTCGTCGCGCGCCCGGGCGGCGGCCGCGTCGCCGTCGTGCTGCAGGCGGTAGTGGAACCGGCCCGCCCCGAGCACGGGCAGCGCTCCGGTCACGGGCTCGGGCTCGCCCCCACGGACGCGGCGCACCCGCAGGTGTTGCCCGCGGACGAGCCAGACGATCGCGACGCCGGCCGCCACGAAGCCCGACGCCGCCGCGACGCCGATGGCCCAGCGCGGTCCGGCGACGTTCGCGACCCAGCCGACCATCGGTGCGCCGAGGGGCGTGCCGCCGGTGAAGACGGCCATGTAGAGCGCCATGACGCGCCCGCGCATGCGGGGTGCCGTGGTCAGCTGCACGGTGGCGTTCGCCGTCGTCATCAGGGTGATCGAGGCGAGTCCGACGGTGACGAGCACGGCCGCGAAGCTCCAGTAGGTCGGCATGACGGCGGCGACGAGGCAGGTCACGCCGAAGGCCAGGGCCGCCGTGACGAGCACGCGCCAGCGGGGCTTCTCACGTCGGGCCGAGAGCAGGGCGCCGACCAGCGACCCCACCGCGATCGCCGACGACAGCAGGCCGAACCCGCTCGCGTCGACACCGAACTCGACGCTGGCCATGGTCGAGGTGAAGATGGCGAAGTTCAGGCCGAAGGTGCCGATGACGAAGACCATGACGAAGACGACGACGAGGTCGGGCCTCTCGCGCACGTACCGGAACCCCTCGCGGATCTGGCCCTTGGCCCGCGACACGGCCGGCTTCAGCTCGAGCTGGGCCACCCGGATGAACCGCAACGACAGCAGCACGGCCGCGAACGAGCCGGCGTTGATCAGGAACACCCACCCCGTGCCGATCGTCGCGATCAGCACGCCGGCGACCGCGGGGCCGACCAGGCGTGCGCCGTTGAACGACGCCGAGTTCAGGCTGACGGCGTTCGTCAGGTGGCCGGGGGGCACGAGTTCGGACACGAAGCTCTGCCGCACCGGGGCGTCGATCGCGGCTGCGACGCCGAGCAGGAGGGCGAAGAGGTAGACCATCCAGAGCTGCACGCTGTCGGTGAGGACGAGCACGCCCAGGCCGAGCCCGAGCAGGCCCATGCTCAGCTGCGTGACCATCAGCAGTCGCCGCCGGTCGAACCGGTCGGCGATCAGCCCCGTGATCGGCACCATCAGGATCGGCGGGGCGAACTGCAGCGCCATGGTGATGCCGAGGGCCGTGGCGTCGTTGTCGGTCAGGTCGGTGAGCACGAGCCAGTCCTGTGCCGTGCGCTGCATCCAGGTGCCGATGTTGGACACGAGCGCCCCCGCGAACCAGAGGCGGTAGTTGAACAGCGACAGGCTGCGGAACATGGCGCTCACGAGCGGGTCAGCTTCCGCAGGATCTCGGTGGCGTCGGCCAGGGTGCGGCGCTCGTCCGCGGTGAGGGCCGAGAGGCGGGGCACGAGCCACTCGTCCCGACGTCGACGCGTCTCGAAGACGAAGGCGGCGCCGGCCTCGGTCGTCTCGAGCAGCACGCGGCGCTTGTCGTCGTCGTCGACCGTGCGACGCAGCAGCCCGGCGTCGACGAGCTTGCCGACGGTCCGGTTCATCGACGGGGGAGTGACGCCCTCGTGGGCGGTCAGCGCCCCGATCGTCAGCGGTTGGTTCTGCACGACGTAGCCGAGGGCGGCCATCTGGGCGTCGGTGACGTCGGCGTCGGCCTTCTGCTGGCGCAGGCGGCGGGCGAGCCGCAGCACGGCGCCGCGCACGTCGGTCGCGAGGTGGGCGTGCGGCACGGCCCGGGTGGCGGAGGGGGCGGGAGGCGCGGAGTCGGTCATCGCCGGGCCACGATACTCGTTTAGTTCGGCTAAGTAAACGTCTGGTCGCGGTCCGCGTGCGACGCGACCCCTCGGGGCGCCCCGCGCCTAGGCTCGTGCCGATGAGAGACGACGACGTCCCGGCCGAGCCGAGCCGCCCCTCCTGGTTGTCCGCGAGGGGTGCCGTGCTGACGGTGGCGATCGTCGTGGGCATCTCGCCCTTCGCGACCGACATGTACATCCCCGCGCTGCCGGCCATCGCGCGCGACCTCGGGGCGTCGACGGCCGAGGTGCAGCTCAGCCTGACGGCGTTCCTCGTCGCGTTCGCGGTCGGGCAGATCGTGATCGGGCCGATCAGCGACGGTCGGGGCAGGAGGCGCATCCTGCTGGGCGGGACCGTCCTGTTCGCCCTCGCCTCCCTCGCCTGCGCCGTGGCTCCCGACGCGGCCACCCTCGTCGTCGCGCGCGTCGCGCAGGGCCTCGGCGGCGCGGCGGGCTCGGTGGCCGCCCGGGCCATGGTGGGCGACGCGACGACGGGCCTCGTGCGCAGCAGGCTCTTCGCGACGCTCGCCGCGATCAACGCCGTCGGCCCGGTCGTCGCCCCGCTCGTGGGCGGTGTCGTGCTCTCGGTGTCGAGCTGGAGGGCGACGTTCGTCGTGCTCGCGGTGCTCGGGGCCGCCCTGACCTGGGCGGCCGCGCGCCGTCTGCCCGAGACGCTCGTCGACCCCGAGCCGGGTGCGGGCTCGCTGGTCGCCTCGCTGCGACGGATGGGCACGCTGCTCGCGATGCCGCGCTTCCGGTGGTACCTCGTGACAGGGTGCGCCGCGACGATCGGGTTCTTCTCGTACATCGCGACGTCGTCGTTCGTCTTCCAGGAGCAGTACGGCTTCGGCGAGGGCCTCTACACGCTCGTCTTCGCCTCGAACGCGTCGTGCATGATCGCCTCGACCCTGGTGTTCCGCCGCCTCGTCGGGCGCTTCGCCGAGGACCACCTCTTCACCGTGGGGCTCGTCACCTGCACCGTGGGGTCGGCCCTCGTGCTCGTCGGTGCGCTGACCGGCGTCGGCCCGGCACTGATCTGGCCCGCGCTCGCCCTCGTGACGGCGGGCTGGGGCTGGGTCATCCCCGGGTCGATCACCCTGACGCAGGCGCTCGGGCACCGCGCGCCCGGTACGGCCGCCGCGCTCGCGGGCGGCCTGCAGTTCGGGCTCGGCGGTGCCGCTACCCCGCTCGCCGGGGCACTCGGCGGCACGGCCGTGGTCATGGGCGCGCTGATGCTCGGGTTCATCGCCGCCGGTCTGGCCGTGCAGCTGTGGGCGTCGTCGCGAGGCGGCACCTCGGCGACCTGACCCCGGGGGCCCGACCCGCGCCTCCTGCCGTCGATCCGGGGCTGGTGCGCCGGCCCGGGTGGTGCCACCCTGGGCTCGACGCCATCCGGCGCCGTGACCCGAGGAGGCCCCCGTGACCGTGCAGCTCACCCCGTACCTGGCGTTCCGCTCCGAGGCGAGGGAGGCGTTCGACTTCTACGCCTCCGTCTTCGGCGGCAGCCCCACCTTCAGCACCTTCGGCGAGTTCGGCGTCGGCACCCCCGACGAGGCCGAGAAGGTCATGCACGCCCAGCTGGCCACGCCGTCGGGCCTGCTGCTGATGGGGGCGGACCGCCCCGACTCGTACCCGCTCGAGGAGGCGAGCAGCGTGTCGCTCTCGCTCTTCGGCGGACCCGACGACGCCGAGACGCTGACTGGATGGTTCGACGCGCTCGCCGAGGGCGGCACCGTGCACGAGGCCCTGTCGCAGGCGCCGTGGGGCGACTCGTTCGGCATGCTCGACGACCGCTTCGGCCAGCACTGGATGGTCAACGTCGGCGGCACCGCGGCCTGAGTCGGCACCGCGGCCTGAGCCGGCACCGCGGCCTGAGCCGGGGCACGCCCGACGGACGAGGAGGCGCGGTGGCGGTCGCCGAGGTCGCCCCGCCCGCCCTGCCTGCCAGGCCCGCCCCGCCTCAGTCGCGTCCGAGCCGACCGATCACGCTCTCGTCGAGTCGGGCGAGCAGGTCGGCCACGTCGTCGTAGACCTCCTCGGCCCCCGCCTCGACCAGCTCCGCCCGGGAGAAGCCGCCGCTCAGCACGCCGATGCAGGTCACGCCCGCCCGGTGCGCGGCCTCGACGTCCCACACGGCGTCGCCGACCATGACGGCGCGTTCGGCCGGCACGTCCGCCTTGTCGAGGGCGACCTCGACGATGCCCGGGTCGGGTTTCGCGGTCTCGACGTCCTCGCTCGAGGTGACGGCCCAGAGGGCGTCCTCGACGTCGAGCAGGTCGCGCAGCGCCTTCAGCTCCTCCTCGGGCGCGCTCGTGGCGAGCACGACGCCGTGCCCCCGGCGAGCGAGCTCGGCGAGCAGGTCGGTCGCCCGCCCGAAGACGTGCAGGTCGCCCCGCTCGCCGAGGTGTTCGGCGTAATGGCGTGAGTGCGCGTCCTTGGCGTCGTCGAGGAGGCGCGTGGCGGCGTCCTTCCCGACCAGCCCCTCGACCAGCAGGGACGAGTCCTTGCCGATCGACCGGTGGATGCGCCAGCTGTCGACGGGGTGGCCGACGTCGGTGAAGGCCCGCGACCAGGCGTCGACGTGCGCGAAGTTCGAGTCCACCAGGGTGCCGTCGATGTCGAAGAGGACGGCGGTGGACGGAGGGGAGGACGTGGGGGAGGTCATCCCGCCACCCTGCCCCCGAACGAGCGAAGGTGCACGGACTGCACGAGATCGGCCCGGATCAAGACGACACCTGTTGCTCATGGGTGCCTGCGGGCGTACGTTCGCAGACGGGCTCGTCGACGAGCCCGACCGGCCCCGACGGTCGGCCCACGAACGAGGAAGGCACGCACCATGGCACGGTTCAGCGACAAGACGGCACTCGTCACCGGCGGAGGCAGCGGCATCGGCGCCGCGATCTCGCGCTCCCTGGCGGCCGAGGGGGCATCGGTGGTCGTCACCGACATCAAGCTCGACGCGGCGCAGGGCGTCGTCGACCAGATCGTCGCCGCGGGCGGCACGGCCGTGGCGTTCGAGCAGAACACCGCGAAGCCCGAGCAGTCCGAGGCGGCCGTCGAGTTCGCGAAGACGACCTACGGTGCCCTCCACCTCGCGGTCAACAACGCGGGCATCGGCGCCCCCGCCGCCGACATCGGCGAGTACGACATCGCCGCCTGGGACCGCGTCCGCTCGGTCGACCTCGACGGCGTCTTCTACGGCCTGCGTTACCAGCTGCCCGCGATGGTCGAGGCGGGCGGCGGGTCGATCGTCAACATGAGCTCGGTGCTCGGCTCGGTCGGCATCGCCCAGAACGCCGCCTACGTCGCGAGCAAGCACGCCCTGGTCGGCCTGACCAAGGTCGCCGCGCTCGAGTACTCGAAGCGCGGCGTCCGCACCAACGCGGTCGGCCCCGGCTTCATCGACACGCCCCTCGTCCGCGCCTCGCTCGAGGGCGACGCGCTCTCGTACCTCGAGTCGCAGCACGCGACCGGTCGCCTCGGGACCGACGCCGAGGTCTCGGCGCTCGTCCTCTTCCTGCTGAGCGACGAGGCGTCGTTCGTCACGGGCAGCTACCACCTCGTCGACGGCGGCTACTCGGCGCACTGACGACGGTCCCTCAGGAGGCGCGGTGCGGGGAGTCCTGCGCCGCGCCTCCGCTGCCGGTCCGCTTCAGCCCGGCTTCAGCGCGCTCCCGCCATGATGGGCACGACGCGCACCCGGCGCGACCGAGGGAGGCCCCGTGCGCGTGCTCGTCGTCGAGGACCAGGCGACCCTGGCCGAGGGTCTGCGGCTCGGGCTCGAGGCCGAGGGGATCGCGGTCGACGTCGCGGCGACCGGCACCGACGGGCTCTGGCGGACCCGTGAGGGCAGCTACGACGTGGTCGTCCTCGACATCATGCTGCCCGGCATGAGCGGCTACGCCGTGTGCCGGGCGATGCGCGAGGGAGGCGACTGGACCCCCGTCATCGTGTTGACCGCCAAGGACGGCGAGTGGGACCAGGTCGAGGCCCTCGACACCGGCGCCGACGACTACCTCACCAAGCCGTTCTCGTTCGCCGTCCTGCTCGCCCGGCTGCGCGCCCTCGTCCGCCGCGGTGCCCGTGAACGCCCCGTGGTGCTCGAGGCCGGCGACCTCCGCGTCGACCCCGCCTCGCGGACCGTCCACCGTGGCGACGTCGAGGTCGAGCTCACGAGCCGCGAGTTCGCGGTGCTCGAGTTCCTCATGCGTCACGCCGGCAGCGTCGTCACCAAGCGCGAGGTGCTCGACGGGGTCTGGAACGACGACTTCGAGGGCGACCCCAACATCGTCGAGGTGTACGTGCGTCACCTGCGCAACAAGGTCGACCGGCCGTTCGGCCGAGAAGCCATCGTCACGCTCCGGGGGGCGGGCTACCGTCTGGAGGCGCGGGGTGGCTGAGCGGGCCCCTCGCCGCCCGGCTCCAGGGCCCGGGCCGTCCGCCGGCACCGGGCCGCGGCGGGTGCGACGGGCGTCGCTGCGGTCGCGCATCACCGTGGCCGCCGTGCTCGCCGTGGCGCTGACCCTCGGGGTGTTCGCCCTCGTCTTCGCGCTCGTGCAACAGGCCGTGCTCGCCGACGCCCCGCGCCAGGCCGCCTCGGCCGACGTGGACCGCGCCGTGTCGGCCCTCGCGATCGGTTCGACGCCGAGCGTGGCCGTCGCGGGCGAGACGGACGGGTCCCTGGTCGTCGTGACCGACGCGTCCGGGCGCGTGCTCGCCGTGGGAGGCGACGACGACTTCGCCGACGTCGCCTCGTCGATCGCGTCGTCCGGTTCGGGGGACCGGGTCTCGCTCGACGGCGACGCGTTCGTCGTCGAACGCGAGGACGTCGGGGTCGAGAGCACCGCGACGCCGACGCCGGCCGCGTCGACCCCGACCCCGACGCCGACCCCCACGGATGACGACGACGACGACGCCGACGCCGACTCCGGGTCGGGCGGCTCGCGCCCCGACGACGGCGAGGCGGACGACGACGCCACGTCCTCCACCGACGTCGCCACCCCCGTCCCCACCCGGGTCGTCACGACCGGGTACGGCGTCGTGGCCGCGCGCTCCCTCGAGGAGGCG
Organism: Frigoribacterium sp. SL97; assembly: GCF_026625765.1. Taxonomy (NCBI): domain Bacteria; kingdom Bacillati; phylum Actinomycetota; class Actinomycetes; order Micrococcales; family Microbacteriaceae; genus Frigoribacterium; species Frigoribacterium sp. SL97. The sequence goes on along the minus strand of NZ_CP113062.1, from coordinate 3,561,214 downwards.
AGCGCCGCCTCCTCGGCCAGTCTCGTCACGCTCGGCGTGGCGATCCCGGTGGCCCTGCTCGTGCTCGGCGTCACCACCTGGCTCGTCGTGGGCCGTGCCCTGCGCCCGGTCGAGTCGATGCGCCGCGAGGTCGACACGGTCACGGCCCAGAGCCTGTCGCATCGGTTGCCCGACCCGGGCGGCGGCGACGAGATCGCCCGCCTCGCCCGCACGCTGAACGGGATGCTCGACCGGCTCGACTCGTCGGCGACGGCCCAGCGGCGCTTCGTCGGCGACGCCTCGCACGAGCTGAAGACGCCGCTCGCCACCATCCGGCAGCACGCCGAGGTGGCCTTGCTCCACCCCGGCAGCATCGACGGTGCGGCCCTGGCCGGCACCGTGCTCGGCGAGGAGGCGCGGTTGACGGCGCTCGTGCAGGGCCTGTTGGTCCTCGCCAGGGCGGACGAGGGCGCCCTGGGCGTGACGCGCCGCCCGGTCGACCTCGACGACCTCGTGTTATCGGAGACCGCCCGCCTGCGCGGGGTCGCCCGTGCCGACGGTCGGGGGCCCCTCACCGTCGACGCCACGGCCGTCGGCCCGGCTCGCGTCGACGGCGACGAGGGGTTGCTCGGCCAGGTCGTGCACAACCTCGTCGCGAACGCGGCCCGGCACGCCGACGCCCGCGTCGCCGTGGCCCTCGTCGAGCGCGACGGAGGCGTGGTCCTCACCGTGGACGACGACGGCGCCGGGGTGGCCGAGGCGGACCGCGAGCGGGTGTTCGACCGGTTCGTGCGCCTCGACGAGGCCCGCGCCCGCGACGCGGGCGGCAGCGGACTGGGGCTCGCCATCGTGCGCGAGATCGTCCGGGTCCACGGAGGCGCGGTGTCGGTCACGGCCTCGCCTCTCGGAGGTGCCCGGTTCGTGGTCCACCTCCCCGCCGGTCCCGCCTGACCCGAGCGCCCCACCGGGTGGTCGGCGGGTTCCCGCCCTGCGGGGCGGGTGCGCGCCGACCCGCCGAGGGGCACGTGGACCCGCCCGCTCCGGTGACGCGACCCGCGCCTCCTGAACGGATCTTCAGGTCGCTTCAGGACCGCTTCAGTGCCCTCTCGCGAGAGTGGGGTCCATCGGCTCGAGAGAGCGACAGACCCGGCCGCCCGGCGGCCCCACGAACGGAGCGAACCATGCTGAAGAACACCCTCACCAAGAAGAAGTCCCTGCTGATCGCCGGCGGAATCGCGGGCGTCCTCGTGCTGGGCGGCGGCGGCGTGGCCCTCGCCTCGGGCCTCGACGACGGCGTGTCCGCGCAGACCCGCGACCGGGCCCAGGAGGCGGCGCTCGCCGAGACCGGCGGCGGCACCGTGACCGAGGTCGACACCCTCGACGACGGACTCGTCGGCTACGAGGTCGAGGTCGTCCTGCCCGACGGTCGCGAGGCGACGGTGCTGCTCGACGACGACTACTCCGTCACCTCGAGCCGCGTCGACGACGACGACTCGCGCGGGTCCGGCGCCACCCCGACGCCCGTCGCCGGCGAGGACCGCGACGACGACTCGCTCGGGTCGGACGCCACCCCGACGCCCGTCGCCGGTTCGGGGCGCGACGACTCGACCCGCGACGACTCGGCCCGTGACGACGACCTGACCGGCGCGGACTACGACCGGGCCGCGGCCGCCGCCCTCGCCGCCGCCGGTGGGGGCACGGTGACCGATGCCGACCGCAGCGACGACACCGGCGTGGCCTACGAGGTCGACGTGCGCCTCGACGACGGCACCGAGGTCGACGTCGACCTCGACCAGGCGTTCGGCGTGGTGCGCACGGACGTCGACGCCCGGCGCTGACGGGACAGGGCCCGGCGGGCCCGGGCCGGACCGGCCCGGCCCGCGGGGCTCCGTGATGGGAGACTGGCTCCGTGCCCACCTTCTCCGCCGCCCGAGGCGACTACGAGTTCACCGATGCCCACGGCGTGACCGTGCACTACTACGTCTGGAAGGCGGCGTCGCCCAAGGCCGTGGTGCAGCTCGCCCACGGCCTCGGCGAGTACGCCCTGCGCTACGAGGACCTCGCGCAGGACCTCGTGCGGGCCGGCTACACGGTCTACGCGAACGACCACCTCGGTCACGGCGAGACCGGCCTCGGCCAGTGGGGCGGTGACCACACGAAGCTCGGCCGCCTGGGCCCGTCGGGGCTGCGCGGGGCCATGGAGGCGGTGGTCCGGTTGACGGGCATCGCGCGCTCCGAGAACCCCGGCTCGCCGCTCGTGCTGCTCGGGCACTCGTGGGGCTCGTTGATGGCGCAGAAGCTCGTCGACGAGGGCTCCGACCGGTTCGACGCCGTCGTGCTGAGCGGCACGGCCTATCGCATGCCCGGCAGCATGAACGCGGGCGACCTGAACGCCCGGCACGCCCACCTCGGCGACACCGGCTACGAGTGGCTCAGCCGGGACCAGGCCGTGGTCGACGCCATGGCGGCCGACCCCCTGTCGGTGCAGGCGACGGCCCGACAGCTGTTCGGCACGGCCGACACGCTGCGGCTGATGGGTCGCCCCTCGACCCGGCTCGCGAGCGACCTCCCCGTGCTCGTCCTCGTCGGCGACGACGACCCGCTCGGCGGCGAGGCCAGCGCCCGCAAGCTCGCCGATGCGTACGTCAACCGCAGTCGGCTCAGCGACGTCGAGCTCGTGGTCTACCAGGGCGCCCGGCACGAGGTGTTCCGCGAGACCAACCGCGACGAGGTCGTCGCCGACCTGGTGCGGTGGCTCGACGACCGCGTGGGGCACCAGGCATAGGCTGCGACCATGCACGGTGAGTACAAGGTCCCAGGCGGAAAGCTCGTGGTCGTCGACCTCGACGTCAGAGAGGGGCGCATCGCCGGGTTCCGTCTCGCCGGTGACTTCTTCCTCGAGCCCGACACGGCGCTCGACGCCGTCGACCGGGCGGTGAACGGCCTGCCGGTCGAATCCGACGCGGCGACGATCGCGGCGACGATCAAGCAGGGGCTGCCGGCCGACGCGGTGCTGCTCGGCTTCTCGCCCGAGGCGATCGCCGTGGCGATCCGCCGCAGCCTCTCGAAGGCGACCGACTGGCGCGACTACGACTGGCAGATCATCCACGACGCCCCGGTGTCGCCCAACGTGCACCTCGCCCTCGACCAGGTGCTCACCGAAGAGGTCGGAGCGGGCCGCCGCGGGCCCACGCTCCGCTTCTGGGAGTGGGACCAGCCCGCCGTGGTCATCGGCAGCTTCCAGTCGTTGAAGAACGAGGTCGACCTCGACGCCGCCTCGACCCATGGCTTCGAGGTCGTGCGCCGCATCAGCGGCGGCGGTGCGATGTTCATGGACGCCCAGTCGATCGTGACCTACTCGCTCTACGCCCCGGGCGAGCTCGTGCAGGGCATGAGCTTCGCCGACTCGTACGCGTACCTCGACGAGTGGGTCATCACGGCGCTCAAGTCGCTCGGCATCGACGCCTTCTACCAACCGCTCAACGACATCACCAGCGCCAAGGGCAAGATCGGCGGGGCCGCGCAGAAGCGCCTGGGCAACGGGGCCCTGCTGCACCACGCCACCATGTCGTACGACATGGACGGCGACAAGATGGTCAAGGTCCTGCGCATCGGCCGCGAGAAGATGAGCGACAAGGGCACCACCAGCGCCGCCAAGCGCGTCGACCCCCTCCGGAGCCAGACGGGATTGTCCCGCGCCGAGATCATCGAGCGGCTCAAGCAGACCTTCACCGGCCTCTACGGGGCGACCGAAGGGCACGTCACCGAGGCCGAGCTCGAGAAGGCCGAGCAGCTCGTCACCTCCAAGTTCGCGACGCCCGAGTGGCTGGCGCGCGTGCCCTGAGCACGTGAGGGGCGCCGTCGAGGCGACCCGCGCCTCCTGCCGGGGGTACGGCTCGGCGGTCTCGCCGTGGTCGCCTCGGCGGCCGCACCGCGGTCAGCGGTCGAGCAGCTCGCGGTAGTCGACGTGGTCCTCGACGAAGTCGACCACGAACGGGCAGACCGGCACGACGCGCAGGTCGGTGTTCGCGCGCACGTCGTCGAGGGCGCCCTGGACGAGCCGGGCCCCGAGGCCGGCGGATCGTCGGCTGGGGTCGATCTCGGTGTGGGTGAAGCGGATCTCGTGGCCGGCGACGTCGTAGGCCGCGAAGCCGATCGTCTCGCCGTCCTCGACGAGGGCGTACTGGTTCTGGGTGGGGCGGTTCTCTACCTCGGTGGTCATCCCGACACGCTACGCGCCCCGGGCCGGGAGTCGGGCGCGTGTCGGTGCCCGCCAGGCAGCAGAATGGTCGGATGCCCCTCGACTGGACCACCGCCTCCCCGAGCCTCGTGGTCCACGGCGACGCCCTCGACGTCACGGCGCAGCTGCCCGACGGCGGGTTCACGATCGTCTACCTCGACCCCCCGTTCAACACCGGACGGCAGCAGCGTCGCCGGTCGACGACGTCCGTGCGCAGCGCCGAGGACTCGACCACCTCGGTGGCGGGCTTCAAGGGCGTGCGGTACGAGCGCATCCGGGGCGACCTGATGGGCTACGACGACCGCTTCGAGGACTACTGGTCGTTCCTCGAACCGCGCCTGGCCGAGGCCTGGCGGCTGCTGGCCCCCGACGGCACCCTCTACCTGCACCTGGACTACCGCGAGGCGCACTACGCGAAGGTGCTGCTCGACGCCCTGTTCGGGCGGGACTGCTTCCTGAACGAGATCATCTGGGCCTACGACTACGGCGCCAAGAGTCGCACCCGGTGGCCGACCAAGCACGACACGATCCTGGTCTACGTCAAAGACCCCACGAAGTACCACTTCGACTCGACGAGCGTCGACCGCGAGCCGTACATGGCCCCGGGGCTCGTCACACCCGAGAAGGTCGCCCGGGGCAAGCTGCCGACCGACGTGTGGTGGCACACCATCGTGTCGCCGACCGGTCGCGAGAAGACCGGCTACCCGACGCAGAAGCCCGAGGGCGTGTTGCGTCGCATCGTGCAGGCCTCCAGCCGCGAAGGCGACTGGGTGCTCGACTTCTTCGCCGGCAGCGGCACCACCGGGGCGGTGGCGGATGCCCTCGGTCGTCGTTACCTGCTCGTCGACAGCAACGAGGAGGCGGTGGCCGTCATGCGCAGACGGCTCCCGTCGGCGCAGGTCGAGTCGGTCTGACGGCGTGCAGGTCGGCGGCCGAGACGGCCGTCGTGACCGAGCCGCGGACGAACGACACGAGTTGCTCGTGGGTCAGACCCTGCATCTGCTGGGCGGAGAAGCCCGACGGGCACGTCATCGCACGACGCCGAGCGCGAGGAGCAGGGCGGCGACGAGACTGACGCTCGCGCCGGTGGCAGCCGTCGCGATGACGGCCAGCGTTCGCTGGCGGGCGGTGTCGCGCACCTCGGAGAAGGTGCTGCGGGCGGTGGTGCGGTCGCTGCGAGCGACGTCGATCGTGGTCATGTTCGGCTCGTCTCTGGCACCCCTGCGATGCCTGGCGGAACGGTGGGACTTCGGACGGTCACGACACCGCCGTGAATCGGTGTCGCGCGGTCAGACTGTCACGTCGATGGTTAGTCGATCTAGTCAGTTCACCAGTTGTTCGCTCAACGGCTAGGACGGATGGTGACCCGTGCCCGTGCCCGTGCCCGTGCCCGTGCCCGTGCCCGTGCCGGCCCGGTCGGCCGGATCGCCGTCGACGTGGTGGTCGTCGATCTCGATCGCGGCCGTCATGCGCTGCAGGAAGCCCACGACCACGGCCGCCTCGTCGGCGTCGAGCGACTCGGCCGTCGAGATCATGCGGGCGTGCATCGCCGCCATGGTGTCGCGCACCTCGGTGTTCGAGTCGCCCGTGGCGGTCAGCAGGACCCCGCGCTTGTCGGTCGGGTGGGGGTGGCGCAGCATGTGCCCGCTCGCGACGAGGCGGTTGATCAACACCGACGTCGACGCCGAGGTGATCTTCAGCTGGGCGGCCAGTTCTTTCGCGCTGACGGGGTCGCCGAGCCGCTGGGCCCGGAGCAGGAACCGCAGGGCCGCGAGGTCGGTGTCGTTCATCTTCATCGACTTGCGGGTGCGGGCCCGCATCGCGACCTCGGCGGCACGGTAGGCGCGGAGGGTGTTCAACACCGTGACGCCGCGCTCTTCGGTGCTGCTGCTGTACCAATAGCCGGACGCGTCGAAGGGCGCGGCGGTGGCGTGCTGATCGGGCATGAGGGGGAGTCTAGCCCCGTCGCTAGTCCGTCTAGCAAAAAGTCATCGCTGACCAGGTTTTTCTCGTTGTCAACCCCTGTGCTGCGGCTCGTGGCCGTCCTAGGCTCGACATGTCCGCCTCGAGTGGGCAGAGGCGTCCCGCCGTGTCGACCAGAGCTTCACGCAGGGAATCGATTCGGTGGGGCGTCCCATGACGGAGAAAGGCCGCACACCCCGTGGGTGTGCGGCCTTCGGTCGTCTCGCCTCCCGCGTGAGCTTCACGGGCAGGGAACGCCGGACGCGGGACGAACCGTTCGGCACCGAAGCGCCGTCGAGGGAACGCTACCCGACACTTGCCGTGTCGCGACACCAGCTCGAGCGGATCGGGTGCCGGGCGAACGTCGCGCCGGGCACCCGATCAGCGCCGAGACGAGGTGTCGCCGCGCCGTTCTTCCGTGGGCACGACGTCGATCGAACCCGTGTCGGGGGCGACCAGCGAACTGGTCTGCGCGGCGGCGGCCTGCGCCGCGAGTGCGGCGTCGGCGGCCACGGCGGCCCGCGCTTCGTCGGCTGCCTCGTCGATGGCCGACTTCTGGCGCAGCGGCGTGGCCTTGAGGAAGAAGCTCAGCACGAAGGCCACGAGCACCACCACCAGGGCGACCCAGAAGACCGTCACGGCCGCGTTCGCGAAGCCGTCGAGGAACGGCGCGGCGAGACGGCGGTCGGCCGTGTTGAGGAACGACGTGTTGCCGTCGAGTGCGCCGCCGACCTGCGACGTGTCGCCGCCTCCGGCCGCCTGGTAGAGCTTGAGGATCGCGGCGTTCGCCGGGTCGCTCAGCACCGACTGGTCGGCGAGGGCGGCCTGGGCACGGCCCTGCAGGCTCGAGTCGGCGAAGGCGTCCGCGATCGTCCGGGGGATGCGGCTGAAGAGCACGGAGAACAGCACGGCCGTGCCGAGCGTCCCGCCGATCTGTCGGAAGAACGTCGACGCCGACGTGGCCACGCCGATGTCGCGGGCCCCGACCGAGTTCTGCGAGGCGATGGTCAGGGTCTGCATCAGCTGTCCGAGTCCCAGGCCGACCAACAGCATGCCGACCATCATGAACCAGTACGGCTTGTCGAACGAGAGGTTCGTGAACCAGAAGAACCCGGCCGCCATGAACGCCGTGCCCGTGATCGGGAAGATCTTGTACTTGCCCGTCCGTGAGATGAGCTGGCCGGCGACGATCGACGAGATCATCAGGCCGGCGATCATCGGCAGCATCTGGAAGCCGCTCTCGGTCGGGGTCGCCCCGTTCACGAGCTGCAGGTACAGCGGAACCGTCAGCAGGGCGCCGAACATGCCGAACCCGACGAGCACGCCGAGCACGGTCGCCATCGAGAAGGTGGGGTTGCGGAACAGCTTCAGCGGGATGAGTGCGTCGTCGCCCATCGATCGCTCGATCACGACGAACGCGACGATGCCGACGGCCCCGATGACGTAGCAGGCGAAGGCCCCGGGCGAGCTCCAGCCCCAGGTGCGGCCCTGCTCGGCCACCAGCAGCAACGGCACGGCGGCCACGATGACGGCGGCGGCGCCGAACCAGTCGATGCGGACGTTCTCGCGACGCTTCTGGCCCGGGATGTGCAAGAACCGCACGACGATGAACAGCGCCACGATGCCGATCGGCACGTTGATCAGGAACACCCAGCGCCAGCCGGTGACGAAGAGGATCTGGTCGGCTCCGGCGAAGAGTCCGCCGACGAGCGGGCCGATGACGCTCGAGATGCCGAACACGGCGAGGAAGTAGCCCTGGTACTTCGCGCGCTCACGCGGGGCCAGGATGTCGCCCATGATCGTCAGCGGCAGGGCCATGAGGCCGCCGGCGCCCATGCCCTGGATCGCCCGGAAGATGGCGAGCTGGTACATGCTCTCGGAGAAGCCGGCCGCGACGGACCCCAGCAAGAAGATCGTGATGGCGATCAGGAAGAGCGGTCGCCTTCCGAAGATGTCGCTGAGCTTGCCGTAGATGGGCGTCGAGATGGTCGACACGATCAGGTAGGCGGTGGTCACCCAGGCCTGCAGGCTGAGCCCGTCGAGGTCGTCCGCGATCGTCCGCATCGAGGTGCCGACGATCGTCTGGTCGAGGGCCGAGAGGAACATGCCGGCCATCAGGCCGAAGATGACGTACAGGATCTGGCGGTGGGTCATCAGGCCCTGGCGCTCGGCGGGGGCCGTGGTCGTGGGTGCGGAGGCGGCGCTCGACATGGTGTCTCTTCTGTCTGGAAGGGGGAGGCGCGACGAGGAATTGCGCAGTACGCAAAGTTACTTCACGGGCAAGCATCCGACAACAAGAGGAATCGTCCGTCGCGGTCGCGGTCGCGGTCGTGGTCGTGGTCGTGGTCGTGGTCGGCGGCGGCGACGTCCGTCCGTGTCGGTCCGCTCCTCGTGACTAGGCTCGACGCGATGTCACGCCGCCCCTCCCTGCCGCACCCCGCGGCCACCGTCCTGGCCGTCGTCCTCTCGGCCGGCCTGCTGGCCGCGTGCTCGGGGGCGCGCCCGAGCCGAGCCCGAGCACGTCGGCCGCGACCGTCTCGCCGACGCTCACCCCGACCCCGTCCCCGACCCCGACCGAGGAGGCGCCTCCCACGTCCCCCACGACACCCGCGTTCGACAAGGCGGCCCGGTCGGTCGACGACCCCGCCAGCCTCTGGGTCGTCAGCGACAAGCTGCGCGCGCTCGACCCGGTCGACTACGTCCCCGGCGATCTCGTCACGCCCGACGTGGCGCACCAGAACCCGCCGACCCTCGGCGCCGAGGCGGCTGCCGCGGTCGTCGAGATGTTCCGGGCGGGCGAGGCCGAGGGGGCCGGGGCGTTCCAGGTGCAGAGCGCCTACCGCTCGTACGACACCCAGGTGAGCGTCTACGCCGGCTGGGTCCAGCGTCTCGGGCAGGCACAGGCCGATGCACAGAGCGCCCGTCCGGGATTCAGTGAGCACCAGACCGGGCTCGCCCTCGACATCAGCCCCGTGCCGCTCAGTTGCGCGCTGCAGGCCTGCTTCGGCGACACGCCCCAGGGGCAGTGGCTCGCGGCCAACGCGTGGCGCTTCGGGTTCTTGCTGCGCTACCCGGCCGACAAGGTCGCCGTGACCGGCTTCACCTTCGAGCCGTGGCATTTCCGGTACGTGGGCGTGCCCCTCGCCACCGAGATGCACGACACGGGCGTCACCACGCTCGAGGAGTTCTTCGGCCTACCGGCCGCCCCCGACTACGCGGGCTGACCCTGCCGCCTGCCCGCCGCGCACCCCGCGAACCGCGCGACGGGCGTGTTCGTCGGACGAGGGCGACCGAAGTCGCCCGTCCGTCACGAACACGCCCGTCGGGCGGTGCGGGAGGCGCGGGTCAGGCGCCGAGCGCGGCGTCGACGATGGTCTTCGCCTCGGCCTGGACGCGGGCGAGGTGCTCGGGGCCCTCGAACGACTCGGCGTAGATCTTGTAGACGTCCTCGGTGCCGCTCGGGCGGGCCGCGAACCAGGCCTTGTCGGTGACGACCTTGACGCCGCCGACGGCCGCGTCGTTGCCCGGAGCCTTGCTGAGCTTGGCCGTGATGCGGTCGCCCGCGAGCTCGGTCGCCTCGATGGCGTCGCCGTCGAGCTTGCCCAGACGGGTCTTCTGCTCTTTCGTCGCCGCCGCGTCGACCCGCTGGTAGACCGGGTCGCCGTACTTCTCGACCAGTTCGGCGTAGAGCTGCGAGGGGGTCTTGCCGGTGACGGCGATGATCTCGCTCGCGAGCAGGGCGAGCAGGATGCCGTCCTTGTCGGTCGTCCAGACGGTGCCGTCCTTGCGCAGGAAGGACGCGCCGGCGCTCTCTTCGCCACCGAAGGCGACCGAGCCGTCCACCAGCCCGGGGACGAACCACTTGAACCCGACCGGGACCTCCCACAGGCGACGACCGTGCGACTCGGCGACCTTGTCGATGATGCTCGACGAGACGAGGGTCTTGCCGATGGCCGCGTCGTCGCGCCACTCGGGGCGGTGCGTGTAGAGGTAGTCGATGGCGACCGCGAGGTAGTGGTTCGGGTTCATCAGGCCGCCGTCGGGCGTGACGATGCCGTGCCGGTCGGCGTCGGCGTCGTTGCCGGTCAGGACGTCGAACTCGTCCTTGCGGCGCACGACGCTGGCCATCGCCGAGGGGCTCGACGGGTCCATGCGGATCTTGCCGTCCCAGTCGAGCGTCATGAAGCGCCAGGTGGGGTCGACGCCCGGGTTCGTGACGGTGAGGTCGAGGCCGTAGACGTCGCGGATCGCGCCCCAGTACTCGACGCTCGCGCCACCGAGCGGGTCGGCGCCGATCTTCACGCCGGCCTTCTTGATGGCGTCGATGTCGATGATGTTGACGAGGTCGCCCACGTAGCCGCGGAGGAAGTCGTGGCGGCCGGGCGTGCCGACGCCGCGCTTCACGTCGACGTTGCCGGCGGCGATGATCTCGTTGGCGCGGTTCGCGATCCAGTTCGTGGCGTCGCTGTCGGCCGGCCCGCCGTGGGGCGGGTTGTACTTGAAGCCGCCGTCGCGGGGCGGGTTGTGGCTGGGGGTGACGACGATGCCGTCGGCCTTGTCGGTGTTCGCGGGGTCGTTGTTGTAGACCAGGATCGCGTGGCTGAGCGCGGGCGTCGGCACGTAGCCGCCCTCGGCGTCGGCCAGCACCTTCACGTCGTTGCCGGTGAGCACCTCGACCGCGGTCCGCTCGGCGGGGCCGCTCAGGATGTGCGTGTCGCGCCCGATGAACAGCGGGCCGGTGATGCCCTGGCCCGCGCGGTACTCGACGATCGCCTGCGTGATGGCCGCGATGTGGGTCTCGTTGAAGGCGGCGTCGAGCGAGGACCCGCGGTGGCCCGAGGTGCCGAAGACGACCTTCTGCTCGACCTCGCCGACGTCGGGGACGAGTTCGTAGTACGCGGCCGTGACCTCTTCGGGGTCGATCAGGTCGCTGGCTTCTGCGGGGGTTCCGGCACGGTCGGTCATGGGGACATCCTGGCACCCGCCGCCGACCTTCGTCGCGGTGCCCGGGCGGCTCTCAGTAGGCTCCTCGTCATGCCGACCCGCGCCTCCTCGACGACCTACAGCTACCTCGGGCCCGCGGGCACGTTCACCGAGGCGGCGCTCAAGCAGGTGCCCGAGGCCGTCGGTGCCACCTGGAAGAGCGTCAACAACGTCGGCGAGGCCCTGGCCGACGTCGTCTCGGGCGTCAGCACGGCCGCGATGATCGCGATCGAGAACAGCGTCGAGGGCGGGGTCAGTGCGACGCAGGACGCCCTCGCCACCGTGCCGGGCCTCCGCATCGTCGGCGAGTACCTGGTGCGCGTCAACTTCGTGCTCGTCGCCCGGCCGGGCACCCGCATCGAGGAGGTGCGGGTCGTCAACGCGCACCCGGTCGCCTACGCGCAGACCCACCGCTGGCTCGAACGCAACCTGCCCGGCCACGGTCACCTGCCGGCCTCGTCGAACGTGGCCGCCGCCGCCTCGCTGCTCGAGCCGGGCGGCGCCGGGGGCTCCGCGGACGCCGCGGTCGCGCCTCCCGGCATCACCGACCACCACGACCTCGAGGTGCTCGCCCGCGAGATCGGCGACAACGACCAGGCCGTCACGCGCTTCGTGCTGGTCAGCCGGACGGTGCCCGTGCCGCCCGCGACCGGTGCCGACAAGACCAGCCTGATCGTCGAGCTGCCGGCCGACGGCTCGGGGGCCCTGGTCGACATGCTCGAGCAGTTCGCGACCCGCGGCATCAACCTCAGCCTCATCCAGTCGCGGCCGATCGGCGACGCCCTCGGGCGCTACCGGTTCGTCATCGACCTCGAGGGGCACGTGCTCGACGAACGCGTGGCCGACGCCCTGCTCGGGCTGAAGCGCTTCAGCCCGAGCGTGATGTTCCTCGGGTCGTACCCTCGTGCCGACGGCGCCCCGGCCGAGGTCTCGCCGCGGTACGACGACGAGGCCTTCGTCGACGCCCGCGACTGGCTGCGCGGGCTGATCAGCGGCCTGCGCTGATCAGCGGCCTGCGCTGACGACCGGCCTCGCTCGGCCGGCCGCCCGTGCCGATCAGGCGTCGGCCGGCACGCGGACGGTCAGGCCGCCCGGGTCGACGACCGCACGCAGGGCGACGACCTTGCCGACGGAGTCGCCGTCGATCTCGAAGTCCTGGGGGGAGTCGAGGCGGACCACGAGCTTCTTGCCCTTGTTGTAGCGCAGGGTGCGCACCTCGCGGCTGTTGGCGGCGAGGATGCGGCGGCCGACCTGGGTGCGGCGCATGACGCCGTTCTCCCACACGATCTTGACCCAGATCTGCACCCAGCCGAAGAAGCCCTCGGGGCGCAGGGCGACGATGTCGAAGATGCCGTCGTCGATCGCCGCGTCGGGCAGCAGCATGATGTTGGCGGGCAGCAGGCCGCAGTTGCCGACGATGATCGTGTGGGCGCGCATCGACTTGCGGCCCTGGTCGTCGAGCTCGTACCGGACGTCGATCTTGTTGTCGTCGCGGAGCGCGCGGGCGATGGCGTCGACGTAGGCGAGCCACCCGACGCGCTTCTTCAGCTCGTCGTTGGTGTTCGCGAGCATCTTCGCGTCGAGGCCGACGCCGGCCATGACGACGAACGCCTTGGTCTCGCGCGAGCCGTCCTCACGCTCGACGTCGACGACGCCGAGGTCGATGTCACGGTCGCGACCGCTGAACGCCGTCGCGATCGAGTCGTCGAGGTTGTCGAGCGAGAGCTCGAGGTTGCGGGCCAACAGGTTGCCCGTGCCCGAGGGCAGCAGGGCGAGGGACGCGTCGGTGCCCTGCAGGGCCTCGGCCACGGCACGCACCGTGCCGTCGCCCCCCGCGGCGATCACCATGTCGACGCCCTCGGCGAGGGCCTTCTTCGTCACCTCGCCGCCCGGGTCTTCCTTGCTGGTCTCGTAGAACGTCGTGGGGGCCCAGCCGTTCGAGAACTCGTGGCGCCCGACGGCCGTCTTGATGGCGTCGAGGTCGACCTTGATCGGGTTGTAGACGACCGCGGCGGTCTGGCGAGCCGTCTCGGGCTCGGATGCCGAGGCGTGCTCGGCGGGGGAGGGGGAGGTGGCGGTCATGGGGCGAGCGTATTGGACGCACCCCCGTGAGGTAACGGGAAGGCGAAGGCTCTGTGCAGAACGTCGGCCGCGCGGGTGCCGTTGCCTAGGATGGGCGGGTGATCGATCCCCAGTTGCTTCGTGAATCCCCCGACCTCGTCAAGCAGAGCCAGCGGGCCCGGGGCGACTCCGAGTCGCTGGTCGACGATGCGGTGGCGGCCGACCAGGCCCGCCGCGCGGCGATCGCCGCCTTCGAAGACCTGCGCGCCGAGCAGAACGCCTTCGGCAAGACCGTCGCCAAGGCGCCGAAAGACGAGAAGAAGGCCCTGGTCGCGCAGGCGCAGCAGCTCGCCGCCCGCGTGAAGGAGGCGCAGGCCGCTTCGAACGAGGCCGATGCGGTCTTCGACGCGGCCGCGCGCGGCATCGGCAACCTGATCATCGACGGCGTGCCCTCGGGCGGCGAAGAGAACTTCGTGACGCTCCGTGAGCACGGCACCCGCCCCTCCTTCGACTTCGAAGCCCTCGACCACGCCGACCTCGGCGAGAAGCTCGGCGCGATCGACATCAAGCGCGGCACCAAGGTCTCGGGCTCGCGCTTCTACTTCCTGCGCGGCATCGGTGCGCGCCTCGAGCTCGGCCTGATGAACATGGCCCTCGACCTCGCCCTGAAGAACGACTTCACGCCGCTGATCACCCCGACGCTGGTGCGACCCGAGGTCATGGCCGGCACCGGGTTCCTGGGCTCCCACGCCGACGAGGTCTACCACCTGCCCGCCGACGACCTCTACCTGACCGGCACGAGCGAGGTCGCGCTCGCCGGGTACCACTCCGACGAGATCCTCGACGTCGAGGCGGGCCCGATCCGCTACGCCGGCTGGTCGACCTGCTACCGCCGTGAGGCCGGGGCCGCCGGCAAGGACAACCGGGGCATCCTCCGCGTGCACCAGTTCAACAAGCTCGAGATGTTCAGCTACGTGCACCCCGACCAGGCAGAGGCCGAGCACGACGCCCTCGTCGGGTTCCAGGAGAGCATGCTGCAGGCCCTCGGCCTCACCTACCGCGTCATCGACGTCGCCGCCGGCGACCTCGGTTCGAGCGCCGCACGCAAGTTCGACATCGAGGCCTGGGTGCCGACGCAGGGCACCTACCGCGAGCTGAGCAGCACGTCGAACTGCACCACCTTCCAGGCCCGCCGCCTCGACACCCGCTACCGCACCGAGAGCGGCAAGACGGCTCCCGTCGCGACGCTCAACGGCACCCTCGCGACCACGCGGTGGCTCGTCGCGATCCTCGAGACGCACCAGCAGGCCGACGGCTCGGTGGTCGTGCCCGAGGCGCTGCGCGGCTACCTCGGTGGCCTCGAGGTCATCGAGCCGGTCGCGTGAGCCAGGCCGCCGCCGCACCCCGGCCCGGCGACGAGCCCGTGGCCGCCGCCGACCGCTGGCTGGTCGCGCTCGACGTCGACGGCACGATCATGCCCGAGGACGGCTCCATCTCCGAGGCCGTCCTCGGCGAGATCACGCGCCTCCACGACCAGGGCCACCAGGTCATGATCGCGACCGGACGCTCGGTGTCGATGACGCTGCCCGTCATGGAGCGTCTCGGTCTCGTCTCGGACTACGTCGTCTGCGCGAACGGTGCGATCACCCTGGGCCGTGACGAGTCGGCCCCGACGGGGTACCGCCGCGTGCACGTCGAGGAGTTCGACCCGACCCAGGTGCTGTCGACGATCCGCGAGGCCCTGGCCGACGCGGGGGCCGGGTACGCCGTCGAAGACCAAGAGGGGCTGCTGCGGTACTGCGGGTCGTTCCCCGCGGCGGCGGCGGCACTGAACGCCGAGAAGGTCGAGTTCGACGACCTCGTCGGCCGGCCGGCGACCCGCGTGGTCGTCGTCTCGCCCGACCACGACACCGAGGACTTCCTCACGGCCGTCGAGCGCATGGGCCTCCAGCACGTGAACTACAACGTCGGCTGGACGGCCTGGCTCGACATCGCCCCGGACGGCGTCACGAAGGCGACCGCCCTCGAGCGCGTGCGGCAGTGGCTCGACGTGCCGCGGTCGCAGGTCCTGGCCGCCGGCGACGGACGCAACGACATCGACATGCTGCGCTGGGCCGCGGCCGAGGGTCGCGGGGTGGCCATGGGTCAGGCGCCCGACGACGTCGCCGCGGTGGCCAGCGAGCAGACGTCGAGCGACCTGGACGACGGGCTCGCCGAGGTGCTCGCGACGCTCTGAGTCGGTAGACTCGGCCCCGGTTGCCCGATGCGTGCATCCCGCCACGACATGAACACGACGCCACGGTTAAAAGTGGCGCAGTGATCACATCGTAGCGGCGTAGCTCGTCCGGCCACCGGGAGGGCTGTCCGAGCGGCCGATGGAGCTTGTCTTGAAAACAAGTGGGCAGAGATGTCTCGTGGGTTCGAATCCCACGCCCTCCGCCAGTCGGGTCGCGCGTTCCGCAGATGACGCGACCCGCGCCTCCTAGGCCTTGGCGGCGGCGTAGGTCGCGAAGGCCTCGCCGATCAGGGTGCTGAGATCGCGCCAGGTGGTGTCGTCGACCGAGACGGCGGCGTCGCCGTCGACGAAGCCCGCGTGCTTGTGCAGCACGTCCGAGCCGACGGCCGGCAGCACGAAGAAGTCGCGGGTCCAGTCGTCGGTGTCGGCCATCACCGGCGCGCGGTACCAGTCGAGGTAGCCGTCGAAGACGTCGTTGCGCTCGTCGCCCTTGAGCCAGGTCTCGACGGAGTCCCGCCACGCGTCTCGGTTGGTCTCGCCGTTCATGTGGTCCTCCCGGGCCTGGTGCGCGCGCGGGAGCGTCCGCGACCGCCCGTCCAGTCTCCCAGGTCGGCCGCCGCGAGGGCCGCCGCGACGACCTCCTCGGGTGCCGTGCCCGGAACCCCGCCTGAGGCCTTCTGCAACCCTCGTGGCCCCCGAAGTGGAACGCTCCGTCCCCCCGAACAGGGACTGAACGCCGACGCACCCCCGTGTTGCACTGATCGGGCCCCCCGTTGCGGTCCCGCACCGGTCGGCACCCCGGGTGGGCCGAACACCGCCCGGGCCCCTCGACACCAGGACCCCAGCCATGACCCACATGACCCCGACGACCCGCGCCGCCGTCGTCCTCGGCGTCGCCGTCGCCCTGACGGCTGGCCTCGCGGTCGCTCCTGCGCGAGCGCACGCGGCCCCCGTCGACCCCTCGTCGACCTCGGTCGCCGCCTCGCCGACCACGGCGTCGAGCCCGCCCGCACGGTCGTCCAAGTCGGCCGAGCGCGCCATCGCCGCCTTCACCTCGCGCGGGGAGCGCGGGTCGACCGGGGCGCCCGTGTCGCCCGACCCGGCCTCGACGTCGGTCCCCACGGTGACGACGCCCGCCGCGGTCCCGCTGACCATCCGCACCACGCCCACCACGACGCTGTTCCGGGGCGGTCTGTACGTCGACCCCGCCGGTGAGGCGGCGCGCGCCGCGACCACGCTGACGTCCGAGGGCCGGACCGCCGAGGCCGCGGCGGCCCGCACGATCTCGAAGCAGCCGGTGGCGACCTGGCTCGGCAGCTGGCTGACCGACGCCCAGCTCGTGAAGAAGATCGACGGCACCGTCGCCGCCGCCGAGAAGGTCGGCGCGACCCCCCTGTTCGTCACGTACAACATCCCGAACCGCGACTGTGGCAGCCACTCGGCGGGCGGGTCGGCCGACAACGCGGCGTACCTGCGCTGGAACTCCCTCGTCGCCTCGCGGCTGGCGGGCCACCGGGTCGTCGTGGTCGTCGAGCCCGACGCCCTCACGCTCATCAGCAACTGCCCCGAGCAGACGAGCGGGCGGGAGGCCACCATCGCCTCCGCGGTCGCGACCCTGGCGGACGCGGGCGTCCCCGCCTACCTCGACGCCGGCAACTCGAACTGGGTGCCGCCGCAGACCATGGCCGCGCGCCTCAAGGCGGCCGGTGTCGACCGTGCCCGCGGCTTCGCGACCAACGTGTCGAACTACTACCCGGTTGAATCCGAGCGTGCCTACGCCGAGAAGGTGTCGCAGGCGACGGGAGGCGCACGGTACGTGATCGACACGTCGCGCAACGGTCGCGGCTGGAAGGGCACGTGGTGCAACGCGCCCGGGGCCGGCCTGGGGGTCGTGCCCTCGGTGCAGACCGGCACGACGAAGCTCGACGCCCTGCTCTGGATCAAGACGCCTGGAGCGAGCGACGGCGAGTGCAACGGGGGACCGGCCGCCGGCAAGTGGCACGCCTCGTACGCCGTCCAGCTCGTCGCGAACCGTGCGACCGGCTGAGTCCCGGCAGCGGCCCAGGACCGCCTGGGTAGTATCTCCATCTGCCCGTACACCGAACGGTGCCCTTCTGCCCGCTCGATCCTCGAACGATCCCGAGGCCGCGCGAGCGAGGGTCGCCCTCGATGACCGAGAGGACACCGCGTGAGCGACCTTCGCGACCGATCCGGCCGTGGCCGACGAGCTGCCCGACCCGAGGCGACCGCCTCCGGACGCCGTTCCGCCCCCGCGACGACGGGAGTCGCCCGACACGGCCGGCTCAAGAGCGGAGGCGCCGTGCGGGCCGTCACGAAGGTGGTGGCCGCCTCGGTGGCCGTCCTGCTCGTGAGCGGAGCCTCGGTCGGCGCCATCGCGGCGTACCAGGTGCGCAGCGACCTCGGTGACGGGGTCGAGCTGCAGGCGGCCCAGGGCGAGACCACCAAGCCCGCGCCCCCGTCGATCAGCGAGTACGAAGGCGGGTTCAACATCCTCGTCGTCGGGACCGACAACGACGCCAGCCAGGACCAGGGGGCGTTCGGCGAGCGGGACGCGACCCTGAACGACGTCAACATCCTGCTCCACGTGTCGGCCGACCACACCAACGCGACCGCCGTCAGCATCCCCCGCGACATGGTCGTGCCGATCCCGTCGTGCGCGAAGGAGGACGGCTCGGGGTACTACTCGGCGATGTCGGCCCGACCCATCAACGAGGCCTACTCGTACGGCGGGCTGAGCTGCGTCGCCTCGACCGTCTCGAGCCTGACCGGTCTCGACATCCCCTTCGCGGGCATGATCTCGTTCAACGGCGTCATCGAGATGTCGAACGCCATCGGCGGCGTCCCCGTCTGTGCCGCCACCCCCATCAAGGACCGCTACACGGGTCTCGACATCCCGGCCGGCGAGACCGTGCTCTCGGGTGCCGACGCCCTGGCCTTCCTGCGCACCCGCCACGGCGTCGGCGACGGGTCCGACCTCGGCCGCATCAGCAGCCAGCAGGTCTACCTCTCGTCACTGTTGCGGACGGTGAAGAGCGCCGACACCCTCAGCAACCCCACGAAGCTCTACTCGTTGGCCCGCGCCGCGGCGAGCAACATGACCCTGTCCGACCAGCTGACCAAGATCGACACCATGGTGCAGATCGGTCTCGCGCTCCGGGACCTGCCGCTCGACGCCGTCAACTTCGTCCAGTACCCCGGCACGACCGGAGGCTCGGGCGTCTACGAGAACAAGGTGCAGCCCGACGAGGCCGTGGCGACCCAGCTCTTCGACGCGATCGCGAACGACGTCCCGTTCTCGATCCCCGAGGGCAGCACCGGCATCGGCTCCGAGAACACCGCCACGGGTGACGGTGCGGCGGCGACCCAGGCCCCGGCCGCTCCGGTCGAGACAGCTGCTCCGGCCCAGACCGCTGCTCCGGCCGACACGGCGGCACCCACCGATCCGGGCGCGGGGGCGTCGACCACGCCGCCGACGACCGAGGTCATCGAGGGCCTCACCGGCCAGACGGCGGCCGACCAGACCTGCTCGGTGGCGTTCGGCTCGAACTAGGCGCTCCGCCGAGAAGTCGCCCCGGCGAGTAACCAGCTCGCCGGGACGACCGGTGACCTCAAGCGGCGGCCCGAACCGGCACGCATGAGAACCCCGCGATGCCGGGATCAGGGGTGCGGCACCGTGGGGGGTGTGGAGGCCGGCGTCGGTGCCGGCGGCGAGCCCCTCGGGCGCAGCCGTTCGGGTGCGGCGCTCGATGGTGGGGCACGTGACGCGGCGACCGTCGGGGGGCGTGTTCGGCAAGGGTGAACGGGCCCGTGCTGTCGGGGCCCGGCCCCTCGGCCGTCGTCGGCGTCAGGGGTACTCTATGTGTCGGCACAAATGCCGACAAGCCGATCACGCCCCCCAGAGCGGGTGGGGCACGGGTGGTTCTGTCCACGCCCGTCCCGGCCGGACGTCCGACCGGCGCCGGGCCCCGGTTCGGCATCTGGCCTCCGGGCCGCTATGCTTGTCCCTGCGCGTTCGCTCGCGAGCCGCATGGAGCCGTCGCATAGTTCGGCCTAGTGCACCACCCTGCTAAGGTGGAGTTCCCTTTGTGGGAACCGTGGGTTCAAATCCCACCGGCTCCGCGGAAAGCCACGTCGGTTCTCTCTCTCGCCAGAGATGTTCCGGGGTGGCTTTTCTTCTGCCCGCTCGAGGGCCCACCGACGTCGCCCGGCACGGGGCCTTCCCGCCCCGTCGCGCGTAGCGTGATCGGTGACGACGAGTCGTCTCGACTGCAGGGAGAACCACGGGTGAAACGCATCCACTACACCGACGAGTACCTGGTCACCGGCGACGCGATCGCGGCGGCCGTCGTCGAGTACGCGCGAGCGCTGGCGATGCAGAACAAGTCCGACATGGTCGACCTGCCCGGCATGGATCGTGGCGGGGTGCACCAGCGGTTCCAGGTGCTGCTCGGTCCCGCCAGCCAGATGCTGGTCTCCGAAGAGCAGACCGACGAGGCCGAGATCGACGACGACGCCCTGGTCGACGACATCGAGGGGCGCATCGGCCGCCTCCGCGGAATCGAGCCCCAGACCGCCGAAGCGGCCGAGCGCATCCCGCTCGACAGCGACGAGTTCTGAGCCTCACGCACTGCCCGACGCCTGTCGTCCACCCCGTTGTCAACCCCCACGCTCGATCGGACGACCGACTAGCGTCGAGACCATGAGTCCCTCCGCGCCCGCGCGCTCGACCGACCCGATCGAGCCGGTCACCCTGGGAGGCGCGGGTCCGGTCGTCGGGACGGCCACCGCTCTCGTCGTCGAGGGGCTGCGATCCCGTCCGGCGCCCTCGGTGGGCGACGCACTCGACCTCGCCGTCGAGCTCGGTCGACACGGGGCCCTGCCCGGACTCGGCTCGACGGCCGACCTCTGGCAGGCCCTGGCGACGCTCGCCGCCCACGATCTCGGTGCGGCCCGAGCGGCCGAACCGCACCTCGACGCCCTCGCCATCCTCGACCAGCACGCCGAGGTCGGCGCCGCGACCGCCACCGAGATCCTGTCCGACGAGGACGACGGCGACCGCTCCTCCGTCCCCCCGCGCGCTCGGACCGCCGACCCGTTCACCTGGGGCGTGTTCGCCGCCGAGGGGCCCGGCGTCCGTCTGACGGCGACCCGGGGCCCGGACGGGTCGGGTCCGTGGTCACTGGCCGGCACGAAGCCCTGGTGCTCCCTGGCGGGCACCCTCGACGGCGCGCTCGTCACCGCCTGGGTCGGCGACGAGCGTCGGCTGTTCTCGGTCGACCTCCGCCAGGCGGGCGTGACCGTGACGGCGGACGCCTGGCACGCCAGGGGCCTCGTCGAGATCCCCTCCGGCCCGGTCGACTTCGACGACGTCGAGGCCTACGAGGTCGGTGCCCCCGGGTGGTACCTCGAGCGTCCCGGCTTCTCGTGGGGCGGGATCGGAGTCGCGGCGTGCTGGTACGGCGGCGCGGTCGGCGTGGCCCGCACGCTGCTGGCCGCGGCGGTGACCGCCTCGTCGCGCACGCCGGAGCGCCCTGCCGACCCGCACCTCCTGCAGGCCCTCGGCCTCGTCGACACGCGACTGGCCGACGCCCGCCGGGCGCTGGTCGAGGCCGCCGACCTCGTCGACGCCGGTGAGGCGACCGGTGACGCCGGGCGGCTGCTGGCCAAGCGCGTCCGCGGGACGGTCGCCCACGCCTGCGACGACGTGCTCGCGCGGGCGTCCCGTGCCCTCGGCCCGGCCCCGCTCGCCACCGACGCGGCCCACGCCAAGCGCGTCGCCGACCTCGAGCTCTACCTCCGCCAGCACCACGGCGAACGCGACGACGCGTCGCTCGGCCAGACGGTCCTGCGTCGGGCCGTGGCCGACGGACGTCCCACGTGGTGAGCTTCGACGGTCGCGCGCCGGGGACCCCGGTGGAGACCTGGGAGGCCGACCCGCGCCTCCTCGACCTGCCGCCGCTCGACGGCGCCGTCGACCCGTCCGCGGCGTCGCGCCTCGTCGTGCTGGCCGCCCACCCCGACGACGAGACCCTCGGCGCCGGCGGGCTGATCGCCGACGCGGCCGCCCGCGGCGTCCCGGTCACGGTCGTCGTGGTCACCGACGGCGCCGCCTCGCACCCCGGCTCGAGCACGAGCGCCGAGGACCTCGTCGCGACGAGGGCCGAGGAGGCGCGGGTCGCGGTCCACCTGCTGGGTCACGACGTCGAGCTGGTGCAGTGGAGCATCGCCGACGGGGCGGTCCGCGAGGCCCGTGCCGAGATCACCGAGCGGCTGCGGCCCCTGCTGCCCGGTCCGGGTGGCCTGGTCGTGGCGCCCTGGCGCGGGGACGGCCACCGGGACCACCGCGTGCTCGGCGAGATCGCCGCCGAGCTGGTGGCCGAGGGGGACCAGGCCGGCACGACGCTGCTCGAGTACCCGATCTGGCTGTGGCACTGGGGGTCGCCCGACCACCCCGACGTGCCCTGGCCGTCGCTGCGGCTGTCGTCCCTGGACGCCGTCGCCGACGCCGCGAAGCGCTCGGCCCTCGCGGCGTACGTCTCGCAGCGCCGACCCCTCTCGAGCGCGCCCGAGGATGCACCCGTGCTGCACCCGGTGTTCGAGCGGCACTTCACCCGCGGGCGCGAGGTCTTCGTCGTGGCCGGGTCGCAGGCGGACGGCCAGGACGCGGACGGCCAGGGCGGGGGCGCCGCGGCGTCGGTCCCGGCGACCGAGGCGACGTTCGACCGGACGCACGCCCGCCGCGCCGACCCGTGGCGGGTCACGACGCGCTGGTACGAGCGCCGCAAGCGCGCCCTCACCGTGGCGTCGCTGCCTCGTGAGCGCTACGGCCGCGTGCTCGAGGTGGGCTGCTCGATCGGCGTGCTGACGGGCGACCTGGCCCCCGCGGCGGACCGCCTGCTGGCCCTCGACGTGTCGTCGGTCGCCGTGCAAGCCGCTCGCGAGCGGCTCGCGAACCTGCCGCACGTCACGGTCGAGCAGGCCGACGCCGCCGCCGACTACCCGTCGGGCACCTTCGACCTCGTCGTGCTCAGCGAGGTCGGCTACTACCTGGCCCCGGAGGCGTTCGGGCGGCTGGTGGACTCGATCGTCGACGGTCTGGCCGACGACGGCGACGTCCTGGCCTGCCACTGGACCCAGCCCGAGGGGGACTTCCGGCAGGGCGCGGACGACGTCCACGCCCGGCTGGGCGCCGACCCGCGCCTCCACCGGGTCTCGCACCACGTCGAGGGCGACTTCGTGCTCGACGTCTTCTCGCGCGACCCCCGGTCGGTCGCCCAGCGGACGGGCCTGCGATGAGCGACGCGCCCGCCCGCCCGACCCCGGCCGGCCCCGTGCGGGCCGTCGCGGTCGTCGTCCCCGCGCACGACGAGGAGGAACTCGTCTCGCGCGCCCTCGACGGCGTCGACGTCGCGCGGCGGCACACGGCCAGGACCCATCCGGAGGTGCGGGTCGTCGTCGTCCTCGTGGCCGACGCCTGCACCGACGGGACGGTGGCGGCTGCTCGTGCGCACGCCCGCGTGACCGTCGTCGAGATCGAGGCCCGCGGGGTCGGCGTCGCACGGGCCGTCGGCGTCGACGTCGCCCTGGACGAACTCGGCGCGCCCTCGGACGACCTGCCGCTCGACGCGGTGTGGCTCGCCTGCACCGACGCCGACTCGGTCGTGCCGCCGGGCTGGATCGACGACCAGCTCGACCGGGCCGCCTCGGGCGCCGACGTCGTGATCGGGACCGTGCGCCCGGACTTCGCCGACCTCTCGCCGCGGCAGATCGCGGCCTGGACGGCCCGGCACACGCCCGGACGGCCGAACGGCCACGTGCACGGGGCCAACCTCGGGGTGCGGGCGTCGTCGTACCGGTCCGTCGGCGGGTTCGCGCCCGTCGACCTGCACGAGGACAACGTCCTCGTCGACCGGCTGCGTGACGCCGGGGCGACGCTCGTCGCCTCGGACGTCGGCGAGGTGCTGACCTCGGGACGGCGTGACGGACGTACGTCGGGCGGCTACGCCGGCTACCTCGCCGTGGACCTGCTGGCCTGACGAGGCCGGCACCGCGCCTCCTCGTCCCGAGCCCAGCGTGTCGCACCGCGTTTCGTGCACGGCACCGCGTCTCTACCCGGTGCCGTGCACGAAACGCGGTGCCGTGCGGTGCCGTGCGGTGCGGTGCGGTGCGGACCGGCTCAGGCCACGGGGCCGAAGCCCGTGCGGAAGCGCTCGAACGTCGTCGCCCAGTAGGCGCGGAGGGCGTCGACGCGTTCGTCGTCGGTGGTCGTGTCGGCCCAGGGGTCGTAGACGCCGCGCAGCACGGCGATGACGGCACCCCAGGTCGAGTGGATCAGCAAGGACGTGGTCAGGTCGTCCCGCGAGGGGCCGACGGCCAGGCCGATCACGTCGCCGACGCGTTCGGTCATGGGGACGCCGACCGCGAGCACGTAGGGCAGCAGGGGTTCGTGCGTCCGCAGCAGGTGGCGGAGGCTGATCATGTAGTCCACGAGCTGGGTGTCGACGGCCGACAGCAGCAGCAGCTCGAGCAGGTCGATGTCGGTGCCCTGGAAGGACGCCAGCATCGACAGGTCGGAGGCGTCCACCGCCGCGCCCGCCTTGTTCAGGAGCACCGAGGCCACGGCGTCCTCTTTGCACGAGTAGTGGTTCGCGAAGGTGCGCCTCGAGTAACCGGCCAGGGCGGTGACGTCCTCGACGACGAAGCCGTCGAAGCCCTTCTCGGTCGCCAGTCGGAAGGCCGCGTCGGCGAGCCCACGGCTCGTCGCCCGACGCTTCTCGTCGCGCCCGCCGACCGCTTCCGTGCCGAATCGGGTGAGGTCCCCACGCGCCGGAGTCTGCTGCATCGGACCATCGTGCCGGGGCTTCCTGGGAATTTCCATGCCCAATGGGCAACGGAGCCTCCGGATCGCGTATCCTGCAAGAGTCCGATTCGGGTCGGACGGCCTCGAGAGGCACCAGGCACACAACCCCCTGTGAGATCGCGCAGGGTCGCGTCGGGTGCGACCCTCCAGCTGAACCACGGAGGGGGCCAGGTCCCCTCGAGACATACGCCTCGTGGCCCCCGTGGTCACGGGGCGTTCCCGTGTGCCCGGCGGGTGGTCCCCGTCCGGCACGCTCGGGTCCGCAGGGGTGACAGGCTGAGCCCATGAAGCGAGGGCAGTTGCGGGTGGTGCTGGGGGCGGCGCCCGGCGTGGGCAAGACGTACACGATGCTCGAAGAAGGGGCACGGTTGCGATCCGAAGGGGTCGACGTCGTTGTGGCCGTCGTCGAGACTCACGGGCGGCGGGCGACCTCGGCGCTGGTCGGCGACCTCGAGGTCGTGCCCCGCCGGGCGGTCGTCCACCGCGGCGTCGCGCTGGACGAACTCGACCTGGAGGCGGTGCTCGCGCGGGCACCGCAGCTCGCGCTGGTCGACGAGCTCGCCCACACGAACGCCCCCGGCTCCACCCACGAGAAGCGGTGGCAGGACGTCGAGGCCCTGCTCGTCGCCGGCATCGACGTCGTCTCGACCGTCAACGTCCAGCACGTCGACTCGCTCACCGACGTGGTCGAGCGCATCACCGGGGCGACGCAGCGCGAGACGGTGCCCGACGCCGTGCTGCGGGCGGCCGACCAGGTGGAGCTCGTCGACCTCGCCCCTCAGGCCCTCCGGGACCGACTGGCCGAGGGCGTCGTCTACCCGGCCGACCGGGTCGACGCGGCGCTCTCGAACTTCTTCCGCCTCGGCAACCTGACGGCCCTCCGCGAGCTGGCGCTGCTCTGGCTGGCCGACGAGGTGGACAGCGCGCTGAAGGCGTACCGCGACGAGCACGGCATCGACAGCACCTGGGAGGCCCGGGAGCGCGTCGTCGTCGCCCTGACCGGCGGCCCCGAGGGCGAGACGCTGATCAGGCGGGGCGCCCGCATCGCCGCCCGGTCCTCCGGAGGGGAACTCGTCGCCGTGCACGTCAGTGCGCAGGACGGTCTCCGGCAGGGAGCGCCGGGTGCCCTGGCGGCGCAGCGGGCCCTGGTCGAGAAGCTCGGCGGCACGTACCACCAGGTCGTCGGCTCGGACGTGCCCCGCGCGCTCGTCGCCTTCGCCCGCGGGGTCAACGCCTCGCAGCTCGTCATCGGCGTCAGCCGGCGGGGGCGCCTGGCCGCGGCGTTGACCGGGCCCGGCATCGGCTCGACGGTGATCCGCGAGTCGGGACGCATCGACGTGCACATCGTCACCCACTCCTCGGCCGGACGCGACCGGGTGCTGCCGCGACTCGGCGGGGCCCTGTCGCGACGCCGCGTGATCGCCGGGTTCGTGCTCGCCCTCGTGGCCGGGCCGCTGCTCACCGGGCTGCTGGCCGGGCACCGCTCGGAGGACGGCATCGCGGGCACCGTGCTGGTCTTCCAGCTGCTGGTCGTGGTGGTCGCCGTCACGGGCGGCATCTGGCCGGCCCTGCTCGCGGCGCTGCTCTCGGGCGTGACGCTCGACCTGTTCTTCATCGCGCCGATCTACCAGCTGACCATCGCCGAGCCGCTGCACCTGGCGGCACTCGTGCTGTACGTGCTCAACGCCGCGATCGTCAGCTACGTGGTCGACCAGGCCGCACGACGCAGCCGTGCCGCCGCCCGGGCGCTCGCCGAGACCGAGCTGCTCGCCACGGTCGCGGGGAGCGTGCTGCGCGGCCAGGACGCCCTGCAGGCCCTGATCGGCCGCACCCGCGAGGCCCTGGGCATGACCCGGGTGCGCGTCGTCCAGGGCGGGGTCGAGATCGGGGAGGCGCGGCTCGCCGACGACGGCCGTCCCGGAGCCGGGTCCCCGGCCGGGACCACCACGTCGATCGCCGCGGGCGCCGACGCGACCCTCGAGCTGACCGGACCCGAACTGCAGGCGGCCGACCGGCGCCTCCTGGACGTCGTCGCGGCGCAGGTCGAGGCGGCCCTCGCTCATTCCGAGCTGAGCCGGGCCGCAGGCCAGGTCGCCCCGCTCGCCGAGGTCGACCGCATGCGCAGCGCCCTGCTCGCCGCCGTCGGTCACGACCTGCGTCGTCCGCTGGCCGCCGCGACGGCCGCCGTCAGCGGACTGCGGCAGACCGACGTCGCCTGGAGCGACTCCGACCGGGACGAGCTGCTGTCCACCGCCCACGAGAGCCTCGACTCGCTCTCGACCCTGGTCACCGACCTGCTCGACGTCAGCCGCGTGCAGGCCGGGGCCCTCGCCGTGACGCCCGCGGACGTCGACGTCGACGAGGTCGTGCTCGGCGCCCTCGACGAGCTCGGCCTCGGGCCGGCCGACGTCGAGCTCGCGCTGCGGGCGACGGTGCCGCCCGTGCGGGCCGACGCCGTGCTGTTGCAGCGCGTGGTCGTCAACCTGCTCGACAACGCCCTGCGCCACTCGCCGCCGGACGCGAGCGTCCGCATCTCGACGAGCGCCTTCGGCGACCGGGTCGAGCTGCGGGTCGTGGACCGCGGCCCCGGGGTCCCGGTCGAACGGCGGGACGAGATCCTCGTCGCGTTCCAGCGGCTGGGCGACACCGACAACGGCACGGGCCTCGGGCTCGGGCTGGCGCTCAGCAAGGGCTTCGTCGAGGCGATGGGCGGCACGCTCGCACTCGACGACACCCCCGGCGGCGGGTTGACCATGGTGGTCGGGCTGCCGGTGGTGCCCGGGCCGGGCGGGGCAGGCGAGGCCGGGCCGGGCGGGGCAGGCGAGGCCGATCGGGTACGGTCGGCCACGTGAGCGCCGTGAAGATCCTGATCGCCGACGACGACCCGCAGATCCTGCGGGCGCTCAAGGTGACCCTCGGCGCGCGCGGCTACGACGTCTTCACGGCCGCCGACGGGCGGGAGGCGCTCGACCTCGCGGCGAGCCGGCACCCCGACCTCGTCATGCTCGACCTCGGCATGCCCCATCTCGACGGGGTCGAGGTGATCACCGGTCTGCGCGGCTGGTCGACCGTGCCCATCCTCGTCGTGTCGGGCCGCACCGACGCCGCCGACAAGGTCGAGGCGTTGGACGCGGGCGCCGACGACTACGTCACGAAGCCCTTCTCGATGGACGAGCTGCTCGCCCGCATCCGGGCGCAGACCCGCCGGTTGCCCTCGGGCACCGACGACGAGCAGCCCGTGGTCACGTTCGGCGACGTACAGGTCGACCTCGCGGCGAAGACCGTGGTCCGTCGTCCGGGCGGCGGCGCGGGCGGCGGCGCGGGTGCGCGCGGCGGCGCGGGTGCGGGCGGCGGCGCGGGCAGCGGCGGCACGGCCGTCCGGCTGACGCCGACCGAGTGGAAGATCCTCGAGCTGTTGCTGCACAGCCCCGACAAGCTGATCACGCGCGAGACCATCCTGACCGAGGTCTGGGGCCCCTTCCACGCGAAGGACACCGGCTACCTGAGGCTCTACTTCGCGCAACTCCGCAAGAAGCTCGAACCCGTGCCGGCCGCACCGCGACACCTCGTCACGGTGCTCGGCATGGGCTACCGCTTCGTGCCCGACGCCGGGGCAGAGGTCGTCGAGGAGGCGTGACCGCGGTCGCCGTCGGGATCCTCACGGTTTCCTAACGCCGGACGTCACCACCGGGAGGCGCACGAGGCCTAACGTTGCAGGGCGCGTGCCCGCCTCCCGGTCGGTGCGCCCCGCACGTCCGAGAGGAACCCGTGTCCGCGCAGCCCGAGTCACCCGCCAGGGTCGCACCGCCGACCCCGCACCCGACCACGCGACGGATGCGGAGCTGGCTGCTGCACGGCCTCACCGAGACCGCGGGGACGCACCAGGGTCCGCACGCCGAGACCCCGGAGAAGACGCACTCGTGGTGGCGGGTGATGTGCCTGACCGGCGTCGACTACTTCTCGACCCTCGGGTACCAACCGGCCATCGCGGCCGTCGCGGCGGGGCTGCTCTCGCCCCTCGCGACCATCGTGCTGGTGCTGCTGACGCTGTTCGGCGCGCTCCCCGTCTACCGCCGCGTCGCCCGCGAGAGCCCGCGCGGCGAGGGCTCGATCGCGATGCTCGAGCGCCTGCTGCCCTGGTGGGGCGGCAAGCTGTTCGTCCTCGTCCTGCTCGGCTTCGCCGCCACGGACTTCATGATCACCATCACCCTGTCGGCGGCCGACGCCACGGCGCACGCCGTCGAGAACCCGTTCGCCCCGTCGTGGTTCCACGGGGCCGAGGTGCCGCTGACGCTGGTGTTGGTCGCGTTGCTCGCCGCCGTCTTCCTGCGGGGCTTCCGCGAGGCGATCGGCATCGCGGTCGTGCTCGTCGCGATCTTCCTGACGCTCAACCTCGTCGTCATCGCCGTGTCGCTCTTCCACATCGGCGAGAACCCGGTGGTCATCGGCAACTGGTGGGAAGCGCTGACCGTGCAGCACGGCAACCCGTTCGTCATGGTCGGCATCGCCCTGATCGTCTTCCCGAAGCTGGCCCTCGGCCTGTCGGGCTTCGAGACCGGGGTGGCCGTCATGCCCCAGATCACCGGCGACCCGACCGACACCCCGGCCAAGCCGGTGGGACGCATCCGCGGGGCCCGTCGCCTGCTCGCCACGGCCGCGATCATCATGAGCTCGTTCCTGATCCTGTCGAGCTTCGTCACCACGCTCTTGATCCCCCAGGCCGAGTTCCAGGCCGGCGGGTCGGCCAACGGCCGAGCCCTGGCGTTCCTGGCGCACCAGTACCTCGGCGACGGCTTCGGCACGCTGTACGACGTCAGCACCATCTGCATCCTGTGGTTCGCCGGGGCGTCGGCCATGGCCGGGCTGCTCAACCTCGTGCCGCGCTACCTGCCGCGCTACGGCATGGCACCGCAGTGGGCCCGGGCCGTCCGTCCCCTCGTGCTGGTCTTCACGGTGATCGCCTTCGTCATCACCATCGTGTTCGAGGCGGACGTCGACGCCCAGGGCGGGGCCTACGCGACGGGGGTCCTCGTGTTGATCACCAGCGCCTCCGTGGCCGTGACGCTGTCGGCGCGACGCGCGCGCCAGCGGAAGCGCACGATCGGCTTCGGCGTCGTCGCCCTCGTGTTCGTCTACACGACCATCACCAACGTCGTCGAGCGTCCCGACGGCGTGCGCATCGCCGCGATCTTCATCATCGGGATCATCGCGGTGTCGCTCGTCTCGCGCGTGCAGCGGTCGTTCCAGCTGCGGGCGACCTCGGTCACCCTGGACGACACCGCGCTCGCATACGTGCGCGAGGACGCCGACGAGTACGGCACGATCCGCGTCATCGCCCACGAGCCGGGGCGCGAGGTCGCCGAGATCTACAAGAAGAAGCTGACGGCCGAGCGGAAGTACAGCGGCATCCCGCAGCGCTCACCGGTCATCTTCCTCGAGGTGCACAAGGGGGACTCGTCGAACTTCGAGGAGGACCTCGTCGTGACCGGGCACGCGCTGCACGGCTACCGCGTGCTGCGCACGACGAGCGGCGCGGTGCCGAACGCCGTGGCCAGCGTGCTGCTGGCGGTCCGCGACGAGACCGGCGTCGTGCCCGACATCTACTTCGAGTGGACCGAGGGCAACCCGCTGTCCAACATGGGGCGGTTCTTCCTGACCGGGGTGGGCGAGGTCGCACCGGTGACCCGCGAGGTGCTGCGCCGGGCCGAGCCCTCGCGCAGCCGCCGCCCCGACGTGCACGTCAGCTAGCCGCTCCTGCCCCAACCTTCTGCACGCGCGCGAACCCCGTTTGCGAAGATGAACCCCGATTGAACGGGGTTCATCTTCGTGAACGGGGTTCATCCGGACGCCCCGACGAAGCGCCGTCGAGCGACCCGTGCAGCGTGCGTCACCCGACGTGGATCGATGAGGACGTCGGCCGCCCGGAGGAGTTCGACCAGCCTCTCCGGGAACACCAGATCGGCGTATTCGCAGTGCACCACGTGACGGATCTCGGGATGGCGCAGGAGGCGGCGGTCGCGACGTCCCCGAAGCCTGATGGCCTCCGCGGGAGTCCGTCCGGCGAGGATCTCGGGGTCGGTGAGCTTGATGTGCCCGTCGAACTCGACCGCGACGCCGAAGGTCCGGAGGAAGACGTCGCAGCGTCCGAGGAACCGGTCGCCGAGGATGAAGGTCTTCTGCAACTCGACCGACGACAAGCCCAGTTCGAACAGCACGACACGCAGGAGGGATTCGCCTCCGTTCTCGGCCCACGCGGACGAGAACTCGACGGCGCGACGGGCCATCCGTCCGCCCGGGTGTGAGGACGGGCCCAGTCGGGACATGAGTCGAGTGCGTCGGCGGAGGAACTCGGCCTCGACGGCAGCGCCCGTCCGGTGTCCGTCGGGCAGGACCAGGCGGCGCAGGACGGCGTCGACACACAGCACGGCATCGCCGAACGAGGCGCTCCGAGCCACGTCGACGGCGGTCCGCTCGAGGCTCGTGAGCCACACTCCGTGGAGTTCGTCGCGGTCGGCCGCCTGAACCGAGCCGGGGCGGCGCAGGAGGTCGGTCGAACGCCTCGTGGTCGTCCGCCGAGGATCGATGACGGTCACCACGTCCGCGTAGGCGTCGTGGACCCGCGGCAGACCCCACAGGGCCGCGGCCGAGTCGTGGGAGACCGTGCACCGTCGGTCCAGCCCTCGGGTGACCGCCCTGGTCAGGACGACGTGCCGCCCTCGCGCGTCGAGGTCGTCCCAGTCGGCGGCGGCGGCGTAGGTGCCCCGATGGACGCGGACCAGCGATCCCCGCCGCGCCTCGAGCTGCAGGCGTCGCGCCTCGCGTGTCGTGCCCCCGTGGGTCGAGGTGAAGACGAGCGGGCAGAGGTGGGGCGCGGTGCTGGTCATGGGGCGAGCGTGACGGGCGGCGCCCGACCAGCGTGATCCGCGCCTCCTCGCCTGGGGGCGGTGGGAGCTCCCTCCCGGCGTGTGGGGGAGGCGTGGTCGTCCTCGACACGAGGCCATGAACCCCGTTCACGAAGTTGAACCACGCGGAAACGGGGTTCATCTTCGTGAACGGGGTTCGTGGCGGGGAGGGCCGGGCAGGCGGGGGAGGCGCGGGCGGGGCGGGCGGGACGGTTCGGCGGGGTACGGCGCTCAGCTTGGCCGCCGGCGGCGCTCCTCCTGTACTGCTGGGAGCATGAACGACTCCCGCTCCCTGCCCTACCCCCTCGGCGTGACGCCCCTGCCCGACGGCGGCGCCCACGTCGCGGTGTACTCCGAGACCGCCGACCACGTCTGGTTCTGCCTGTTCGACGACGAGGCCGACGGCGGCACCGAGCGCCGCTTCGAGCTGACGAACCGCACCGGCCACGTCTTCCACGCCGTGGTCGAGGAGGCGCGGGTCGGCTCCCGCTACGGCCTCCGTGTCGCAGGCCCCTGGAACCCGGCCGCCGGCCTCCGCCACAACGAGCACAAGCTGCTGCTCGACCCGTACGCGACGGCCCTCGACGGCACGTTCGACTGGGGTCAGGCCGTCTTCGGGCACGACATGGACGAGCCCGAGACGATGGACGAGTCCGACTCCGCCGCGGCCATGCCCCGCAACGTCATCGCCGACCGCGACTTCGACTGGGGCGACGACCAGCGTCCGCTCACGCCGATGGAGGACACGGTCGTCTACGAGGTGCACGTCAAGGGCTTCACGCAGACGCACCCCGACGTCCCCGAGGACATCCGGGGCACCTACGCCGGCATGGGGCACCCCGCCGCGATCAAGCACTTCACCGACCTGGGCGTGACCGCCGTCGAGCTGCTGCCGACGCACCAGTTCGTGCAGGACAGCCACCTCGAGGAGAAGGGCCTCCGCAACTACTGGGGCTACAACTCGATCGGCTTCTTCGCCCCGCACGACGAGTACGCCTCGAAGGCCGCGGGCACGGCCGGCGGCCAGGTCGCCGAGTTCAAGCAGATGGTCAAGGACCTCCACGCCGCCGGCCTCGAGGTGTGGATGGACGTCGTCTACAACCACACGGCCGAGGGCAACCACATGGGCCCGACGATCTCGTTCAAGGGCATCGACAACGCCGCCTACTACCGACTGGTCGAGGGCGACGAGGGCAACTACTTCGACACGACCGGCACCGGCAACAGCCTGAACGTCAGCCACCCGGCGGCGCTCGGCCTGATCATGGACAGCCTGCGCTACTGGGTCACCGAGATGCACGTCGACGGCTTCCGCTTCGACCTCGCCACGACGCTCACCCGTCAGGGCGGCGAGGCCAGCGAGCACAGCGCGTTCCTCACGCTGATCCACCAGGACCCGGTGCTGCAGAGCGTCAAGATGATCGCCGAGCCCTGGGACACCGCCGGCTACCAGGTCGGCGGCTTCCCGGCCGACTGGTCGGAGTGGAACGGCAAGTTCCGCGACGACGTGCGCGAGTTCTGGAACGGCGAGCCCGGCGTCCTCTCGACGTTCTCGGACCGCGTGCTCGGCAGCCCCGACGTCTACGAGGGTGACCGCCGCTCGCCGCTGTCGAGCGTCAACTTCGTCACCGCGCACGACGGCTTCACCCTCGCCGACCTGACGAGCTACGCCGAGAAGCACAACGAGGAGAACGGCGAGGACAGCCAGGACGGCGAGAGCGACAACAAGTCGTTCAACGGCGGCGCCGAGGGCCCGACCGACGACCCCGCGGTCAACGAGTACCGCGACCGCCAGCGTCGCAACTTCCTCGGCACGCTGCTGCTCAGCGCGGGCGTGCCGATGATCCTCGGCGGCGACGAGATCGCCCGCAGCCAGGGCGGCAACAACAACGCCTACTGCCAGGACAGCGAGATCTCGTGGTTCGACTGGGAGCGCGCCGACCGCGACCTGCTCGCCTTCACGACCGAGCTGATCACGCTGCGTCGCGAGAACCCGGCGCTGCGGCCCGACTGGTTCCGGTACGCCCCCGAGGTCGAGAGCGACGACCACGTGCAGGTGCGCCGTGCCGACGACCACTCGTTCTCGAGCGGTGACTGGCAGCAGGGCGAGAACAAGGCGATCACCTTCGTGCTGACCCACAAGGACGCCGACGCGTTCGCCTACCTCGTCAACGGGTCGACGGCGGTCGTCGAGTTCAACGTGCCCGACGCGCCCCACGGCGAGTGGGAGCTCGCCGCGTCGAGCGACCCCGGCCAGCAGGTCGAGGGCGCCGTCACGACGCTGCTCGTGCGCGACGCGAGCTTCACGCTGCTGCGGAGCCGCGCCTCCTAGGCGGAGGGGCGAGCGCAGGAGGCGCGGTGCCGGTTCTCGGGATCGGAGCCGCGCCTCCTGCTTCCCCCGGGCATGCGAAAGACCGCCGCCCCGAGGGGACGACGGTCGTCGTGTTAGTCGGCCGAGGCCGAACGGGGATCAGGCGGAGGCGAGCTGCTGCGCCTCGGGGGCGAAGAAGTCGGCGTAGCTCGGTCCCGGCGTGATGTCGACGACGGTGCCGCAGACGACGGGCCCGGGGTCGACCGGCGACCGGTGGGCTCGACCGGCGGGTCGACGCTTGGGGTAGACCTCGATGCGAGCGGCGGGCACCCGCTGGTCGGCGGCGTAGTGGCCGGTCACGTCGACGGAGCGACGGACGTGCGCCACGAGCTGGTCGTGGCTGAGGCGGGCGAGGTCGGCGGCGCTCATGCCGCGGCCTCGGCCAGGAGGAGTGCGCTGATGTCGATCGGCTCGGTGGGAGCCAGGTCGTGCGCGAGGGGGTGGTGCCCGGAGGCGTGGACGATGTTCATGTGTTCAGCTCATCTCTGCGGCCCTGCGACCGCGTGCGGAACGGGGTGGTGCGGGTCGCGTCGCCGTGAATCGACGCGTTCCCGACTCTCGCAGGTCACCGGGTGATCGCCACCATCGCCCGACACATCGTTCGCAAGGTGGACATCTGTTCGAACGGCGGGGGCTCAGGTGCGACGGGCCCAGAGCGCCTCGACCAGCGACGTCGTCAGCTCGTGGTCGATGGCGAACGGCCGGCCGTCGAGGTCCGACACGGGAGCGATCTGACGTCCGCTGGACAGCAGCCACAGGGCGTCCGCCTCGTGCACGCGGGTGAGCGGCAGCAGCTCGTACGCGGTCTCGTGGCCGAGGTCCGCCAGGGCGTCGAACACGGCCGCCTGCGTCGTGCCCTCGAGGATGCCCTGGTCGGTGCGCGGGGTGACGAAGCGGTCGCCGAAACGCGCGACGAGCGAGGCCGACGGCCCCTCGAGCGCGTACCCGTCGCTGCTGACGAAGAGGACGTCGTCGGCGCCCCGACGGGCGGCCTCGCGCAGCACGCTCTTGTTCACGGCGTACGAGAGCGTCTTGGCGCCCTGCAGCAGCCACGGCGAGGTCGTCGCGACGTCGTGCCGGTAGCCGCGGTCGAGCGCCACGACGCGGATGCCGTCGCGGCGCTCGACGGCGTGGTCCTCGTAGACCTCGGTCCGGGCCCACGCGGTCGGCTCGCTGTCGGGCACGCCCTCGAGGCCGCGCGTCACGATGAGCTTGGTCAACGCGAACGGGACGGGCGCGTGGGCGGCGGCCGAGGCGAGCACCGCCTCGCGGATCAGGTCGAGGTCGAGGACGGGCAGGTCGAGCAGGGCCGCCGACCGTGCCAGGCGGGTCAGGTGCGGCTCGAGCGCCTGCACGGCTCCGTCGACGACGCCGAACGCCTCGAAGATGCCGTCGCCGCGGGTCACGCCCAGGTCGACGACGTTCACGGTCGGCTCCGCCGCGTCGGCGAGGTGCCACCCGGGACCGTCGCCTCGGGCGCCGGCCCGGGCCCGGTCGATCACCACGAGCACGGGGGCAGGAGGCGCGGTGTCGGTCGTGGGGGAGGCGTCTGCGGCGAGGTCGGTCACGCCCTCGACCGTACCTCGGGCGCGGGTTTTCGCTTTGTGGACAGGCTGTGGAGAATCACTCGTCGTCGAGAGGTTAGACGTCCACGGGATCTCGATCGGCCCGACGGCTGCTCGGAGGTGCGCATCGGGCACCCTGTCTCTTAAGTCACTAGCACGTCTAGCTAATTCGGGGCGCTGAACAGGCGTTTTCCTGGCAGGGTGCTCTTTGCCCGCCCAGACTGCAGCGGTACCGTGAGCGAGCCCGCCCACGGTGGGCGCGTGGTGCCCGGTGGGCCGGGAGCTTCTTCACGGGGCGGCCCGCCCGGCACCACACCACACGCGTAGGACCACCCGCGCCACTGCGCGCACGTCGAAGGGCCGCACCGTCGAGACGGTGCGGCCCTTCGTGGTCGGTCCGGGAGGCGTCAGCCGCGGGGCCGGGGCGGCCCGGGCTTCGGGTGCGACGGCGCGGCGCCGTCACCCGAGGGCGCGTCGGCGGGATCGGGCTCGCCGGGCTTCGGGTGGCCGGGGATCGAGTCGCCCGAGAGGTTGAGGTCGTCGGGGTCGACCTCGATGTCGCCGCCGTCGTCCGGCCCGCCCTCACCGGGCAGGGCCTGGACCGCGTCCAGGTCGGTGTCGGAGTCCACGGCGGGGGAGTCCTCCGTCGCCGACCGCTGCATCTCGGCGGTGGTCGCCTCGCTCCGCGGGAAGTCCGCGGTCGGGTCGTCGGCGTCGCGACGGTCCGGTGCGGTCTCGGCGGTGCCTGCGTAGCCGACGCCGTCCGTGGCCGTCGTGGCGTCGCCCGTGGTGGTGCCGGTCTTCGTGTCCTGCTCGTCTTCGTGCATGCGGGCACGGTACGCCGTGGGGGTGCGTGCCGCATGTGCGCCGGGGCAGACTGTGGCCATGACGACCCTCACCTGCCGCGCGATCGTGTTCGACATGGACGGCACTCTCGTCGACTCGACCGCCCTGGTCGAACGCATCTGGGGCGACTTCGCGGCCGAACACGAGCTCGACGTCGTCGAGTTGCTGGCGTTCGCCCACGGCCGGCAGACCCACGACACCGTCACCCGGTTCCTGCCCCGGCTGCCCGAGGACGAGGCACGGTCCCTCACCGACGGGCTGCAGGCGGTCGAGGCGGGCACCCGGGACGGGACCGTCGAGATCCCGGGCGCCGCCGCCTTCGTGGCGAGCCTGCCGGGTGACCGGGTGGCCCTCGTGACGAGCGCGAACCACGAGCTGGCGCGGTCGAGGATGGCCGAGGCGGGCGTGCCCTGGCCCGCGGTCGTGCTGGCGTCCGAGCAGGTGGCGGTGGGCAAGCCGGCCCCGGACGGTTACCTGCTGGCTGCCGAGCTGCTCGGCGTCGACCCGGGCGAGGTCGTCGTCTTCGAGGACGCAGCGGCGGGGCTCGAGGCCGCCCGCGCCTCCGGAGCCTCGGTCGTGGTCGTGGGCGACCACGACGGTCCGGCCGCCGACGGGCTGCCGCGCGTCGCCGGGTACGAGGACGTGTCGGTGACCGTGCGGGCCGACGGGCTGCTCGAGCTCACGCTGCCGTAGGGGCTGCAGCTCGCGCGGGCTGGCAGGTGGCACGGGCGCGCGGCTCGCGCGGGCGCGGGCGCGGGCCCGGCCTCGCGGTTCGAGCTGGGGCCCGCCGCTCAGCCGTGCAGCGGGTGCGACCCCTCGTGGTTGGTCCGGTGGGCGAGGGCGTGGGCGAACTCGCGCAGGGTCTCGTCCGAGGTGTGACGGGGCGTCCAACCGAGGACGTCCCGGGCCTTCTCGGTCGACATGACCGGGATCTTGGCCGCGATGTCGAGCCAGCCCGGCTCGGTCGGCTGCAGGCGGGCCAGCCAGGTGAGCTGGACGACGGCGCGCAACAGGCGGTAGGGCACGGGCAGCAGGCGGGAGCCGAAGGCCCGGGCGATGCGGTCGGGGTCGACCACGGGTTCGGCGGCGAGGTTGAAGGCCCCACCGGCGCGGCGGTCGATGGCCCGCCAGAACGCGTCCGCGACGTCGCTCGCGTGCACGACCTGCGACACGAAGCGCGGGGCGAGCGGGATGAACGGGGGGCGCACGCGCTGCATCCAGCGGGTGGGCACCCAGCGACCGGCGAAGAGTCCGACGATCTCGCTCGCCGCGGAGGCCTGGAACACGAGGCCCGGGCGCATGCGGGTCAGCGTGACCTCGGGGTGCTGCTCGACGAAGGCGTCCATGACGCGCTCGTTGATCGACTTGTGCTTCGAGTAGCTGGAGCGGCGGACGCCCTTGGTCTTGTAGGTCTCGTCGACGCGTCGACCCTTGGGGCCCCGCGAGTAGGCGCCGACCGACGACGCGACGAGCACGTGCGGCACGCCGGCCCGGGCGGCGGCGTCGAGGACGTGCGAGGTGCCGAGCACGTTCGTGCGGTACATGACGGCCTTGCGGTGGCTCGGCTGCAGGGCCCAGCCGAGGTGCACGACGGCGTCGGCCCCGGCGAACGCCCGCTCGAGGGCCACGGGTGAGTCGTCGGCCCCGACGTCGATCGAGAACCAGGTCACCTCGCCGTACGGCGGCGTCGCCATGCGCGGCCCCCGGCGGGCGACGCCGACGAGGGAGGTCACCTCGGGTTCGGCCTGCAGACGGGTGAGCAGGGCGGTGCCCAGGTTGCCCGTGGCTCCGACGACGACCACGCGCATGGGGGTCTCACTTTCACGACTCGACGATCGGCCAGGCGCCGACCCCGGGTGGGCGGCAGGCCTGTCCCGAGCCTACGCGCGGCCCCTGGGCGACGGTCCGGCCTCGGCGGCGATGCGGGCGACGGCGGCCTCGTCGAGCACGAAGACCTCGTCGCCGTCGCGCGGGTCGTGCGCGCGCACGACGGTCGAGCGCACCGACCCGTCGGCCGCCACCTCGACCACGGCGAAGCCCGAGCCGCGCACGGCCCGTTCCGTGCCGACGGTCGCCAGCACGTCCGTGTCGTTCGCCACCCCGGGC
Source organism: Frigoribacterium sp. SL97 (assembly GCF_026625765.1). Classification (NCBI taxonomy): domain Bacteria; kingdom Bacillati; phylum Actinomycetota; class Actinomycetes; order Micrococcales; family Microbacteriaceae; genus Frigoribacterium; species Frigoribacterium sp. SL97. The sequence goes on along the minus strand of NZ_CP113062.1, from coordinate 3,523,082 downwards.
GCGACCACCACGGGGACGCCCGCGAGGTGGCCGACGACGTGGCGGTGGTAGTGCCCGGCGAGGACGACGCGGACGTCCGACGCCTCGAGGACCGCGGCCAGCGCCTCCGGGTCCTGCAGGGCGAGCGACTCGTGCAGGGTCGTCGGCGCCGCGATCGGCGGGTGGTGCAGCACGAGCACGGTGCCCCGCTCGGCGGGCGTCGCGAGCTCGTCGCGCAACCAGGCGAGCTGCTCGGGTCGCAGCAGTCCGTAGCCGGCCCCGGGCACGGACGTGTCGAGCCCGACCACCCGCCAGCCGTCGACGTCGCGCACGAGGTCGAGCGGCCTCGCCGGGTCGCCGCCGAGCACCTCGGCGAAGGGCTCGCGCACGTCGTGGTTGCCCGGCACGAGCACCACCTCGGCACCGGCCGCTCGGGCCCAGGCGTCGGTGCGTTCGAGGAGGTGCCGGTAGGAGGCGCGGGTCCCGTCGTCCGACAGGTCACCCGACCCCACCAGCAGTCGCACCCCCTCGACCCGCGCGGCCTCCGCCAGCACGAGGTCGAGGGCCTCGGTCGTGTCGACGACACCCTGGTGCAGGGCCCCGTCGGCGAGCAGGTGGGCATCGCTGAGGTGGACGATGCGGAGGGCTCCGGGCGGCAGGGCGTGCATGCCGCGACGCTACCGGGTGCGGGGCGGCGCGTGCGCGTGGCCCGGGGTGCCGGGGCCGCTCGGGCGGCTCGGGCGGTCGGGTCGCACCACGCACGTGGCGTCGAACCACGCACGGGGGTGGTTCGACGCCGCAACCGTGGTGCGACCTCGCGTGTGGCGGGAGGGCTCAGCCGCGGAACTGGTCGGCGGGGGCGAGGCGGCCGTGCACGCGGCGCCCGAGCTCGGCGAACATGTCGGTGACGGTCGCCCAGTCCTCGTGGGTCGGGGAGGTCGGTTCGACGAACAGGCCGTAGAACCGTCGCCCGCTGTTGAGCGACTCGACCAGGACGGTCTCGGAGCGGTCGAAGAACTGCGTCCCGTCGTGCTTGAGGGCGGACGCCCGGACGGGTTCGCCGGTCAGGGTGCTGAAGCCGGCCGACGCCAGGGCCCGTGCGGTCCTGCGCCGGGACAGTCGGGGGAGGACGAGACCCGCCTCCCCCGCGCTCAGCACCGCGCGCACGTGCGCGAACACGAGCTCTTGCTCGTGGACGGGGTGCGAGGTGGAGGTCGGCGAGTTCGTCACGGCATCACCGTGGCAGGTCGTGGCCCGGAGTGCGACGCCCAGTGCGGGGGCGGCCCCTTGGGGTGCGACCCGGACTGGGGAGCCGACCGGGTGTACCCGGCGCCCGCCCACGGTGTAGCTCGGTCCGGCAGGCGTCTCCGAGAGGAGGCCCGGGGACGGGGCGCCGGGACGTGCCGGAGAATGGCCCGATGCTTCCTGCTGCCCCCGCCGCCGGCTCCGGCCGCGACCTCGACGACTCGGCCCGGTGCCCCTGCCTCAGCGGCGAGACCTACGGATCGTGCTGCGGGCCGCTGCACCGGGGCACGACGCCCGCCCCGACGGCGGAACGGTTGATGCGCTCGCGGTACTCGGCGTTCGTGCTCGCCCGCGCCTCCTACCTGCTCGAGACGTGGCACCCGACGACGCGGCCCGCGACGCTCGAGGTCGATCCGGGCACGCGCTGGTTCCGGCTCGACGTCGTGCGGACGCACGCGGGCGGACCGTTCGACGACGAGGGGACGGTGGAGTTCGAGGCGCACTTCCGCGACGACGACGGCGTGGGGACGCAGCACGAGGTCAGCCGGTTCGCCCGGGTCGACCGGCGGTGGCTCTACGTCGACGGGATCTCGGGCTGACCAGAGGCGCTCCGAGCACGCTCGGGCCTGGCCGGGGCCGGCAGGGCGGAGGCGAGACGTCGGCATCGGGCGTCACGAAGAGGACGGCGGGTCCGTCGGGCCCGGCATCCTCTCCGTGACGCCGCCGGGCCGCAGGGAGAGCTTCACGGGCAGGGACCCACGGTCCGGACGACACCGATGCAGGGCTCGCGCCCTCCATCTCGACGAACGCTAGGCCGCACGAGATGGTGCGGTTCAGACGTGGACGCTCCTCACAGGCAGGGCGTCGAGACGCGTGTTTCGGGGGACAGGACGCGCGCGGGTCGCATCCGTCAGGGGGCGCGGCGTGCGAGGGCGACCGCCTCGAGTGCCCGGACCACCTCGCCGACGGCCCGCTGCGCCCGGACGACGCCGACCGGGCCGCCGAGCACCGACAGGGCCGGCTCGTGCACGACCCGCACCACGAGGCGTCCCCGGTCGTCCACGAACCACTGCACGCCGAGGGTCAGCAACTGCGCCCGCCCGGCGAAGGCGCGCAGCGCGAGGGTGGAGGCCAGCGTGCCCCGGACGGCTCGGGTGCTGCCGTCCGACGCGAGCGACAGGGTGAAGCCGTGATCGGTCAGGGTCTGCTCGACGAGGTGTCGCGACTCGTCGTGTGCGCCCTCGAGGAAGACGTCGTGCGTGCTCGCCACCGGACGGGTGCGGCGGTCAGCGCAGCGGCGCGAGCATCTCGAGCTCGCGCGCGGTGGGGTCGAGGGCGTAGGGGTTCGTGTGTCCGGTCGGTTCGTACCCGCGTCGACGGTAGAACGCGATGGCCCGCTCGTTCTGCTCGTGGACGTGCAGGCGCAGGGTGTCGCCCTCGGTCGCGGCCCACGTCTCGACGCCGTCGAGCAGCAGGTCGGTGACCCCGGCCGAGCGCCCTCGATGGCTCGGGGCGACGTACACGCCGACCAGCAGGGGCTGCCCCGCCGACTGCAGGAAGCCGCCCATGGCGCCGACCCAGTCGCCCGTCCCGTCGTCGATCGCGACCAGCGAGGTGCCGTGCTCGGCCTCGCCCCGGGCCCCGCGCATCCGCCACTCGGCCTCGGCGTGACGACGGGCGACGGCGAGCGTCTCGCCGTAGGCGATCGGCGTGTTCGCGAGCATCGCGAGGCGCAGGTCGCGGACGCGCTGCCAGTCGTCGGCGGTCGTGCGGCGGACGGTCACGGGTCGTGCGGGCATGCCGCCACCCTGCCACACGGGCGGGACGCGGCGGGTGCAGGAGGCGCGGGTCGCGTCCCACCGCCGGGTCGGGCCCCGTCGTCGTCACGTCAGGAGGCGCGGGTCGCGTCCCGCCGTCGACCCGCGCCCCGGGGTCGTCACGTCAGGAGGCGCGGTGCGGCCCTCAGCCGACCCGCGCCACAGGGGCGGGGCCGAGGCGCTGCTCGGGGCGGGCCGGTGAGATCAGCGTCGCGCGCCTCCCGCGGTCGTCCGGCTCGGTGTCGACGCCCAGCACCTGCAGGCGCTCGGGCGTCCGCGCGCGGAGTGCCGCCGTCCAGGCGCAGACCAGCGCGTCGAGCAGGTCCTCGCGGTGTTTGTAGGCCCGGTCCACCAGCGGCGAGGGCTCCTCGAGCAGCGCCGCCGACACCGGGTGCGAGTCGAGGCGCAACGGCACCTCGGCCCGGGCGAGCCCGCCCAGCCGACGCAGCAGCTCGTCGCAGGCCGCCGCGCGGGCCTCGCGCCGCGCCTCCTTGGGCAGGGTGAGGTCGGGTCGCTTGTAGCGGGGACGCTTGTCGTCGTAGGCGAGCTCGGTCATGCCGACGAGCGTCGTGTACGGGTAGCACTCGAAGTGCCCCACCGCGTCGGCCTCCACCGGCACGACGCCGTCGTCGTAGACGCCGCCGGCACGCTCGAGGCGCTCGCCGAGGGTGCGCCCGCCGAGCCAGGGCAGGGAGGCGCTGCTCGCGTTGGCCGACACGTGCCAGCGACCGTAGGCACGCGCCACGAGGCGTTCGCTCGCCCGCATGCCCGTGGCGTTCGGCACGAGCACGGGGGCGTCGACCGCGACGACCGAGCCGGGCGTCGACCAGCGTCGGACCCACGCCTCGACCTCGTCGACGCCGCGCGCCCAGCCGGCGTCGAGCACCGTGCCGTCGGCGTCGATCACGGCCAGGCCGGTCTCGTTCGCGGGGCGCTCGGGCGTCGAGTCGCGCCAGGCGAGGTCGACGCCGAGGTAGCGGGGCCGGGGTGTGGTCACCGCTCGACCGTACTCGCGGCCGATACTGTCCCCATGCCCACGAGCAGCACCCGCACCAGCGGCGGCACGAGCACCCGCACCCCCGCCGACCTGCGTCGCTGGCGGCGTTACCTCGCCGACGAGCGCGCCGAGGAGTCGACCTATCGCGACCTCGCCCGCCGCCGGGACGGCGAGGAGCGCGCGATCCTGGTCGCCCTGGCCGACGCCGAGGGCCGCCACGCACAGCACTGGGTGGACCTGCTCGGCGCCGACGTCGGGCGTCCAGCCCGCACCGACCTGCGCACCCGCGTGCTCGGGGTGCTCGCCCGGCGCTTCGGCTCGATCTTCGTGCTGGCTCTCGTGCAGAGCGCGGAGGCACGGTCGCCCTACGCGACCGACGCCGACGCCACCGACGCGATGGCCGCCGACGAACGCATCCACGGCGAGGTCGTGCGCGGCCTGGCCGAGCGCGGACGCAACCGCCTGTCGGGGTCGTTCCGCGCCGCCGTGTTCGGGGCGAACGACGGTCTGGTCAGCAACCTGGCGCTCGTGCTCGGCATCAGCGCCTCGGGCGTCGCGAACCACGTGGTGCTGCTGACCGGGCTGTCGGGTCTGCTCGCCGGGGCGTTGTCGATGGGGGCGGGCGAGTACGTCTCGGTGCGGTCTCAGCGCGAGCTGCTCGACGCCTCCACCCCCGACCCGACGGCGCGACACGTGCTGCCCGACCTCGACGTCGACGCGAACGAGCTGGCGCTGGTCTACCGGGCACGGGGCATGTCGCCCGACGAGGCCGAGGCCCACGCGCGGGAGGTGCTCGCGGGCGCGGGGCGAGGGCCTCGTCGCCGAGCGCGCCTCCTGCGGGGGCCGCGCCGGGCGCCGCCACGGCCGGCTGGGCGGACGCCCCGGACCAGGAGGCGCGCTCGGCCGACGAGCCCGCCACCCACGAGACCCTCGGCACGGCCTTCGGCGCTGCCGCCTCGAGCTTCTGCTTCTTCGCGTCCGGGGCCGTGATCGCCGTGCTGCCCTACCTGTTCGGGCTGTCCGGGCTCGTGGCGGTCGTCGTGGCGTCGGCGCTGGTCGGCGTCGCGCTGCTCGGCACCGGCGCCGTCGTCGGATTGCTGTCGGGGGCGAGCCCGGTCAGGCGGGCGCTGCGCCAGCTCGGCATCGGGTTCGGGGCGGCCGCCGTGACCTACCTGCTGGGGCTGTTGTTCGGGACCGGCGCCGCGGGCTGAGCTCGCCGCGGGCCGTGCTCGCCGCGGGCTGAGCGGATCGGGCCACGTGCGCGTCAGGCCTTGCGGTCGAGCTTCCAGGCGATCCAGCACGTGACGAGGACGACGCCGGCCGCGGCGAGGCGCGCGCCCATCAGCACCCCTTGGCCGGTCGAGGTCGTGAGGCTCATGTCGGAGCCGATGCCGATGCTCCAGATCGCGCCCGACAGGGTGAGGCAGACGACCAAGGCGAGGCCCAGCACCACCGAGGTGGCCCCGTGCGACCGGGGGCCCACGTCGTCGCGGCCGCGAGGGTCACGTGAGAGGCGGGCGGCGGCGATGCGGACGAGGCCGAGCCAGAGCAGGGCCACGGCGCAGGCGCCGACGACGTCGCTGCAGCGGTGCCAGCCGAAGGCGACGGTCTGCTCGGCGACGACGGCCGCGAACGCCGCACCGACCATGTAGAACAGGGGCCGGGCGTGCCGACCGAAGGTGGTCATGATCGCCAGGACCGCGGCGACGGCGACCGTGACGTGCCCGCTGGGGAAGCTGTTGCCGTAGAGCTCGCCCGTCAGCTCGGGGCGGGGCGCGAGCTGCTTGAGCACCTGGGTGGTGACCGTCGCGCCGATGATCAGCACGCCCGCCTGGACGGCCGACCCGGGCCGGCGGCGGACGAACGCCACCACCATCGTGAGGGCGACGACCAGCAGCACGGCCGGGGGAGAGATGGCGTCGAGCGCGACCCCGGACTGCAACAACGTGGTGCCGTCGACCGAGCGGAGGATGCTGTCCTCGATGGACTGGCCGGTCTCGGTGAGGACCGCGATCGTGTACACGCCTGCCAGCACGACGAGCGAGGCCGACGACGCGACCACCCAACGACCCGTGACCCGTCGACGGACGGCAGGCGTCGTCGAGAGGGTCGGGTGAGCAGTCACCGGACGAGCTAACTACACGTCGCCTGGAAACAGGCTCGGTCCGACCTGCCGATGCGCCGGGGTCGCCCCGACTCACAGCGAGGGTGCAGGTGGCCGGCCGCCGGTCGGGCCCCGACGCTCCATCAGCCGCCAGTGACCGCCGGTGAGCGGGGCGAGCGTGACGGTCGTGTAGACCACGGCGACGATGCCGAACGCGACCGTCAGCCCGATCGTGTCGGCCGCGACCCCGCCGAGCAGGGCGCCGGCCGGGATGCCGGCCCAGGCTCCCGCGGTGACCAGTCCGAAGACCCGCCCGCGGAGGTGCTCGGGGGTGCGCTCGAGCTGCACCGTGCCGAGGATCGGGTTGAGGGCGCCGGCGGCGAGACCCGAGAGCGCGGTCGCGGCGACCAGCACCGGCAGCGGGGCGCCGAGGGCGAACGCCAGGCTCGACGGCCCGCCGGCGAGGGTGAAGCAGGCGACGAAGGTGAGGCGGCGCGGCACCCGGTGGGCGACGAAACCGAAGGCGACGTTGCCGGCGAGGGCGCACCCGCCCATGGTGGCGACGAGTAGTCCCAGGGCGGCCGCGCCTCCGAGTCGGTCGTTCGCGTAGAGGGGCAGCAGGGTCGACCCGCGTGCGGCGTCGAGCAGGTTCGTGACCAGCACGAGCGCGACGATCAGCCGCATCAGCGGGTCGCGGACGACGAAGCGGGCGCCCTCGACGAGGTCGGACCGGTAGGAGGCGCGGGTCGGCTCGGTCGCGTCGGTGGCGTCGGTCGGGTGGTCGTCTCTCGGATTCGGTGATCCGGTCCGTGCCGGACCCGACACCGGGACGAGTGCCCCGGTCAGGGCCGCCGAGACGGCGAAGGTGGCGGCGTTGACGAACAGGGACGCGACCGGTCCGACGGCGGCGACGAGGAGCCCGGCGATCGACGCCCCGATCAGCTTGGCGAAGCGCTCGGACCCGTCGAGGAGCCCCACGCTGCGTTCGATGCGGACTCCGGCCCGCTCGGTCAGCGCGGGCAGCATCACCCGGCGCGCCGTCTGTCCGGGGCTGTCGAGCAGGCCGCCGACGAAGACGAGCGCGAGCAGGGCCCAGAACGGCAGCCCGACGGTGAGCGCGAGCACGGGCATCGCGAGGACGGAGGCGCCACTCACGAGGTCGGCGACGATCGCGGCCCGCCGGTGCCCGACCCGGTCGACGACGACGCCCCCGAGCGGGCCGCCGATGATCACCGGGGCCGTCGCGAACGCCGCCGCGAGCCCGACCTCGGCCCCCGACCCGCCGAGACCCAGGACGTAGAAGGGCACGGCGAAGGCCGTGACGACGTTGCCGGTCTGTGAGATCGCGTGGGCCGCGACGAGGGACGACAGGGCTACCCGGTCGGTGCGCCCGGTGTGGACGGTGTGACCCGTGCGCCCGCCGCGGGGCCGGGCCGGACGACCGCCGCGAGTGGCGCTGTCGGTGCCCAGCGCCTCCTCGGCCGGCGTGCTCTCGCTCACGACGCGCCTCAGGGGCGGCGGTAGGCCTGGTAGACGAGCACGACCGGCGCGGCGCCGTCGTCGGCCGCCGGGTCGTGGGCGGCGCTGACGTCGAGCCAGCGGTCGACGACGCCCTCGAGGTCGCGGCGCAGGGCGGCGAGCTCGGTCGTGGTGAGGCGCAGGCTGCGGTCGCCGCTCGCCCCGGCCGCGATCCACTCGCGAGGCAGGGTGGGCATCGCGTCGACGTACTCGCCGAAGCGGGCGGCGTAGGCCTGGCCGATCGACTTCTGCAGCGCGGACGAGGCGACGAGGCGGTCGGGGTCGTCGAGCAACTCGGCGGGCTCCCAACTGGTGAGCTGCGCGGTGGCCTGCCACCAGCGCTCGCGCCGGTCGGTGGTCTGCGGCTCGGCCGCCTCGATCAGGTCGATCGAGGCGAGTTTCGAGAGGTGGTAGCTGATCGTCCCCGGGGCCTCGTCGACGGCGTCGCCGAGCTGGGCGGCCGTCTGCGCGCCGCGTTCGCGCAGCAGACCGAGGAGGCGCAACCGGGTCGGGTGGGCGAGCACGCGCATCGAGGCGGCATCGGTGAGGGTGCTTCGGGAGGTCTCTCGGGCGGACATGAAGTCGACGATAGGTGCACAAGAGCTGTTGCGCAAGAGCCGTTGTGCTTTTCGACGAGAGCGTGGGCGGGCCAGCCGCCCAACCGTTCGAGCCGTGAGTGTGGTGGGTGTCGCGGGCGGAGGTCGGACCCGCGGCGCATGCTCGGAGCACGACCGCCGGACAGTCCGGCGCGCAGGAGGAACCCGATGACGAAGACCCCGGACGACCCGCACGGCACCGACGAGACCGACCTCGAGCGTCGTGGCAACAGCAGTGGCGAGGGTCACGGCGACCACACCGTCGGCGAGCGGGACGACCGCCCCGTCGAGATCACCAGCGAGAACCACCCCGACGGCGGCACCGGCTCCCGTTCGCTCGACGACGGACCGGCCGACGACGCCGTCCCCACCCGCCAGCCCGGCCAGGCCGAGGCCGGCCAGGTCGACGAGCTGATCGGCGACTACAAGGGCGACGGCGAAGGCAAGCACACCTACTGACACGACCCGAGGAGGCGCGGTCGGCCTCGATTCGCGCCCCGCGCCTCCCTCGTGTAGTGTTTCCTCTGGCCAATCGGCCAGCGAAACGCGCCTGTAGCTCAACGGATAGAGCATCTGACTACGGATCAGAAGGTTGGGGGTTCGAGTCCCTCCAGGCGCACAGACTCGAAAGCCCCTGCCCAACACGGCAGGGGCTTTCCTCGTCTTCGGTGCTTGTCTGGCCGCCACCGGCGGCGTGCGCCTTCGACGCGAACTCGAAAAGCCCTGCCTTATGCGGCAGGGCTTTCCTCGTCCTCGGTGCCCGTCTGCTGAGATCAGCGGCGGGTCGCGCCGATGGCCCAGACCCGTGGCGGCTGGACGTCGTTGACGGCGTGGTCGCCGACGATGCGTGCTTTGAACACCCACGGGTTGTGGCTGCCGGCGGTCCGGGCGTTTCGCCAGTGCCGGTCCAGGTTCTTCGTGGTGCTCACGCCCGATGCCGCCAGCGCGTCGAACAGGTGCGAGGTCGCTTGGGTCGCGAGCGATGTCAGTGCGACCTGGGCCTGCGCGGTGGCGAGTTCGGCGCGGTCGTTCCGCTGTTCGTCCTCGGTCTCGTCCAGGAAGGCGCCCTCGTAGGCGCCCTGGAGGGCCTGCGCGGCGCGGTCGACGATCGCTCGGGCGGCGAAGCCGGCGGCTGAGACCTCGCCGACGACCTGCAGGATCTGCGGGTCGGCGGCGAAGGTGTCGGCGTTGCCGTGGGAGAACACGCGGGTGCGGTTCCGCACCTCGACCGCGATCTCGCGCTCGGCCGCCACGACGGAGCCCGCGAGGACGCTCAGCAGCACGGCCTGGTAGAAGGCCGTCTGGTACTTGAATCGCTCGTCGAAGAGCACGACGTCGTCGGCACCGACACGAGCATCTCGGAAGGTGCTCGTGCCCGACCCCGTCGTCCGCTGCCCGAACCCGTCCCAGTCGTCGGTGTGGGTGACGCCTTCCTGGCGGGCGTCGACGATCGCGATGACCCGGTCGCCGGTGTCCGTGCGTTCGGCGTACGTGTCGATCCAGTCGGCGAAGATGCTCCCGGTGGAGTAGTACTTCTGCCCGGTGACGCGGAACCCGCCGTCCGGGTCCGGGCTGACCTTCGTCGCGACGTCGCCGACCTGCACCGTGCCCACTTCGGTCCAGGAGTTCCCGGCGATCTCGCCGCGGCCGAACCGTTCGAGCCAGACGTCGCGCGGTCCGGACCGGGCGACGAGGCGGTCCTCGACGAGAGCGAAGTGGCCGCGCAAGGCCTGGGGGATGTTGCTGTCCGCCGCCGCGAGCTCGGTGAGCAGCTCGAACAGCTGCGGGAGGGTGGCGCCGGAGCCCCCGAACTCGACGGGGACACGGAGGGCTCCGAAGCCCGCGTCGGCGAGCTCGCGGATCTCGGCCACGGGGAGGCGGTGCTCACGGTCGCGTTCCGCGGCACCGGCGGCGATGCGGTCGAAGAGCGGGCGGAAACGCGCGGACAGGGCGTCGTCGGTGGGTGACGCCGTGGTGACGGACGTGGTGGACGTGGTGGTCGTCGTGGTCATGGGTCTCGGTTCCGTTCTGGTGGGTCAGGCAGCGGCGGGGGCAGGCGTGTGTTCCGGCTGGGGACGTGTGGCGGCTCGGCGGGTGAGAAGGACGGCGCCGCCGAACACCCCGACGAGCGCCAGGAGTGCAGCCGTCGTGGCGACCGAGCCGGTCGGCCAGTGCCCGGTGAGGCCGAGGAGCGCGGGGACCGTGGTGGTCACCTGGCTCGCGAGGACGAGGGCCCACCCGGTGTAGGTGCTGATGGCCGATCGGCCGAGGGCGAGCAGGACGAAGAACAGCGCCCAGAGCGCCGCCCATCCCGTCCAGAGCACGGCGAGGAAAGGGTCGTCCGCGACGTGGACGATCGCGAAGGCGACGGCGAGAGCGGCGACCAGGCCGCAGAACCAGCCCAGGCCCACGGCGCCGAGGCCGAGGAGGGAGTCCACGCCGACGTAGAGGTACGTGATGCCGAACAAGAAGGTGCCCGAGATCCCGAAGAGGATGGGCAGGGAACCGTCGGCTGACACGGCCACGGCCACGCAGAGGACGAGCTGCAGACCGCCGACCAGGACGTTGAACACGCCGCTGTCCCGGCCGGGCACGCGCCCGAGCAGGGTGAGGCCGTTGACCAAGAGAGCGGCCCCGGAGAGGACCAGACAGATGAGCGCCATGCGGCGACCTTGACACCGTTCACCTTCGGTCGGTGTCTCGTGTCCCATCATGTCCGTCCGCTACGCCCCGTGACGGCGGTACCCGTCGTGTTCGTCACGGAAGCCGACCGCCACGTGAGCAAGGCCCCCGTACAATGAGCCAGCGCCATGGAGCCACGTCCACGCCGGCGCAGATGACGCCAAGCTGCGTTGCGGAGCGTGCAGGATGGAGCCCGGGTGAGCGTCAGAGGCGGCGGTGAACGTCTCGGTCTTCGCGAGGTTGCCGAGCGTGCTGGTGTGTCGCACATGACCGTGTCACGCGTGCTCAATGGTCACCCGCAGGTCAAGGAGTCCACGCGCCAACGCGTGCTCGAGGTCGTCGCCGAGCTCGACTTCCGGCCCAACAGTGCTGCGCGCGAGCTCGTCACCCAGCGGGCCCTTCGGATCGGCGTGGTGATCGAGAGCGCCGTCGAGTTCGGTCCGTCGAGCATCTTGCGGGCCATCGAGCGATCGGCGCGCGACGGCGGGTACTCCGTGGCGTCGTTCGCGCTCCGCGACGACTCGGCGACTCCCGAGGAGGCCGTGCGCCACCTCACAGGCCAGGGCATCGACGCACTCTGCGTGGTCGCTCCGCGCTCGTCGTCCGTGGCCGTGCTCCGGACCATCACGACGGGGCTGCCGACCCTGGTCGTCAAGGCCGAGAAGGACCCGGCCTTCCTCACGGTCTCCGTCGACCAGGCTGCCGGCACGAAGCTGGCCGTGGATCACCTCGCGTCGCTGGGTCACCGCGACGTCCTCCATCTCTCAGGGCCCCTCGACTGGTTCGACGCCCGCGCTCGCGAGCGTGCCTTCCATGCGCGCACCCGGGCATGGGGCATGCACGAGCGGCCCATCGTCATCGGTGACTGGTCGAGCGACTTCGGCTACGACTACGCACGCGGACTGACCGGAGTTCCGGAATACACCGCCGTGTTCGTCGCCAATGACGAGATGGCGCTCGGGGTGATCCACGGCCTCCACGACCGCGGCATCCGCGTGCCGGAGGACCTGAGCGTCGTCGGCTTCGACGACCTGCCCGTCTCGCGCCACTTCCTCCCGCCGCTCACGACCGTGCGGCAGGACTTCCCGGCGCTCGGGTCGCTCGTGGTGGACGTCCTGATCGCCGCGATCGAGGGCCGCGAGATCCCGCAGAACAGCCGGATTCCCGCCGAGCTCGTGGTGCGTGACTCCAGCGCGGCTGCGCGCCCTCTCGACCGAGATGGCCATCTGAGGTAATCCAGCTCGTCGTCGTTCGCCCGCGTGCATCACGACAGCTACAGTCGTGCACGTCGGGCACCGCCCGGCGCGAGGCCGTCAAGGCCTCCGACCCGAGGAGCACCACGTGCGTCACGTACGGGCATCGACGACGATGCGCCCGATCGGCCCTCAGGCCGCTGGCCCGACCTGGTCCGGTCACGACGAGCGGCGGGACGGACCTGCCCACCCCACGGTGCAGATGCGGGGGATCACCGTCGCGTTCTCGAACGGCGTCGCGCTCGACAGGGTCGACCTCGACCTCCACTCGGGCGAGGTGCACGCTCTCCTCGGCGAGAACGGAGCGGGGAAGTCCACGCTCATCAAGGCGCTGCTCGGCGTGTACCCGATCGAAGCAGGGGAGGTCCTCGTGGACGGCGAGCCCGTCCGTCTCGGCGGTCCGGCTGACGCGCGGGCCCTCGGCATCCAGGCCGCGTTCCAGGAATCGCACCTGGTCGAGAACCTGAGCGTCGGTGAGAACGTGATGCTGGGCCACGAGGTGCACGGTCGCGTCGGCATCTCCTGGCGTGCGACGCATGAACGCGCCGCCACGATGCTGGCCGAGCTCGGACTGGCCGAGCTGGACCCGCGAGCCCTGCTGGCGGACCTCACTCCCGCCAGCCGCCAGCTCGTCTCCATCGCCCGCGCCATGGTCGACCGACCACGGGTGCTCGTGCTGGACGAGCCCACGTCGAGCCTCGATGCCGTCGACGTCGCGCAGCTCTTCGAGGTGATCCGCCGCCTCCGCGACCAGGGTGTGGCCATCCTCTTCGTCTCGCACTTCCTCGAACAGGTGCTGGCGCTGAGCGACCGCATGACCATCCTCCGCGGGGGCGTGAAGGAGGGCGACTACCTGTCGCACCAGATCGGCCGGGCCGATGTGGTCGCACGGATGATCGGCAAGGACATCGCCCAGCTTCAGCGCATCGGTTCCGAGCGTCGGGCGCATCGTGTGGACCCGGTCGGCCCGCCGCTGTACCGCGCCGCCGGGGTGGGACGCCGCGGGATGCTGAGGCCGGTCGACTTCGAGCTGCATGCGGGCGAGGTCGTGGGCATCGCGGGGCTTCGCGGCTCCGGCCGAACCGAGCTCGCGCGCCTGCTGGCCGGCGCCGACCGAGCTGACGGCGGCGTGGTCACGCTCGGTGGTCGGACCGTCGTGATCGACCGCCCTGCGGACGCACTGCGGAAGCGGGTGGCGTTGTCTGCCGAGGATCGAGGGGCGGAGGGCCTCATCAACGACCTCAGCGTGCGGGAGAACATCGTCCTCGCGTTGCAGGCTCTGCGTGGGTGGGCGCACCCGCTCTCCAAGGCCGAGCGCGAGGACCTCGTCGAGCGGCACATCGAGCACTTCGACATCACGCCGGTCGATCCGGCGACACCCGCCGGCGAGCTCTCGGGCGGCAACCAGCAGAAGGTGCTCCTCGCTCGCTGGCTGGCGATCCGGCCCCGCGTGCTGATCCTCGACGAGCCGACGCGCGGCGTCGACATCGGCGCCAAGGTCGACATCCAGGCGCACATCGCGCAGCTCGCGCTCGAGGGTGTCGCCGTCGTGTTCATCTCGAGCGCGTTCGACGAGCTCGTGCGGGTGAGCGACCGGATCGTCGTCCTCAAGGACCGGGAGAAGATCGGCGAGCTCAGCAACGGGCCGGGCGTCACGGTCGACACCCTCGTCGAGCTCATCGCCGCACCGGACGACGAGAGCGACGAGGGCGACGACTTCCCGCCGGTGTGGCAGGGCGGGCCCCTCCTGCCGCCTGCAGCGCCGTCACGCCGCTGAGGCTCGCAGTCGATCCCTTCCCGACGGGCGGATGTTCTCGATCACTCTTGCACTCGCGAAACTGTTACCGGTAACATTCCCAGCACGCGGAAGCACCCGAGCCCACGCAGCACGACCGGCCCCATGGCCACGACCGGACGAAGACGTCCGGTCATCTCAAGGAGGAGATCCATGTCCACGAAGAGGCGCATCGCCACCATCGCCGCCGCAGGGGCCATTGCCCTCGGTCTCGCGGCCTGCAGTTCCGGCACCGGTTCGACGGACGGCGGTGACGACCTGGCAACGGTCGGCTTCGTCGCGGTCGGCCCCGAGGGCGCCTGGCGTCAGGCCAACGAGACGAACATCCAGGACACCTTCACGAAAGACGCCGGGTTCGATCTGAAGTACGCCCCGGCGACCAACAACGACCAGAAGTCGCAGATCGACGCGTTCACGTCGTTCGTGGACGAGGGTGTCGACGTGATCCTTCTCTCGGCCACCGAGGGCTCCGGCTGGGAGGACTCGCTCGAGCGGGCGAAGGAAGCCGAGATCCCCGTCGTCCTCATCGACCGTGGCATCGAGCCGGACGACACCTCGCTCTACGCGACCCGGATCGCGCCCGACAACATCGCCGTCAGCGAGTCCGTCGCCGAGTGGGCCAAGGGCGCGCTTCCCGAGGGTGGCAAGTACTTCACCCTCGAGGGCCCGGCGGGCGTCTCGGTCGTGAACGAACGCAACGAAGGTTGGGACGAGGTGATCGGCGCAGACAGCGCATTCACGAAGATCGGCGCGCAGACGGCCAACTGGTCGACCGAAGAGGCCAAGAGCGTCTTCGAGACGGTGCTGAAGTCGAACGGCAACGACGTCCAGATGGTCTTCGCCCAGAACGACGAGATGGGACTCGGCGCCGTGCAGGCGGTCGAGGAGGCGGGCCTCACGCCCGGCAAGGACGTGAAGATCGCCACCATCGACGGCACGAAGAGCGCCCTCGAGGCGTTGTCCGAGTCCAAGCTCAGCTTCGTCGCCGAGTACAACCCGCTGTTCGGCGACACGGCCCTCGAGGCAGTGCAGAAGCTGCTCGACGGCGACACCGTCGAGTCGT
This sequence comes from Frigoribacterium sp. SL97, assembly GCF_026625765.1. Classification (NCBI taxonomy): domain Bacteria; kingdom Bacillati; phylum Actinomycetota; class Actinomycetes; order Micrococcales; family Microbacteriaceae; genus Frigoribacterium; species Frigoribacterium sp. SL97. The sequence goes on along the minus strand of NZ_CP113062.1, from coordinate 3,508,033 downwards.
CGATCGTCGTCGAGTCGGCCACGTTCGACTCGCCCGAGGCAGCCGCCACGGCACTGCCCGACCGGAAGTTCTGACCAGCCCGCACGGCCACACCCGGCGGCGAGGCGGACGAGTCCGCCTCGCCGCCCCCGCCACCCACCCGCTGCCACGGCAGCGGGCGGGTGGGCATCGGCAGACAAGGAGTTACACGCATGCAGGCACCCGGCCCCATCGTCGAGATGCAAGCCATCACCATCGCTTTTCCCGGGGTCAAAGCCCTCGACGGGGTCGACCTCCGTCTCTACCCCGGCGAGGTCCACACGCTCATGGGCGAGAACGGCGCCGGTAAGTCGACGCTCATCAAGGCGCTCACGGGCGTCTACGCCATCGACTCCGGACGTGTCGTCGTCGACGGCGTCGAACGTCGCCTCTCGGGCACCGCGGACGCGCAGGCTGCGGGGATCTCGACGGTCTACCAAGAGGTCAACCTGTGCAGCAACCTCACCATCGGTGAGAACGTCATGCTCGGCCACGAGAAGCGCGGCCGGTTCGGCATCGACTGGAAGGGGACGCACGCCGCCGCCTCCGAGGTCCTGGCGCGGGTGGGACTCGGTCACCTGGACGCGCGCACCCCCCTCTCGTCGCTCAGCCTCGCCCTCCAGCAGCTCGTCGCGATCAGCCGCGCCACGGTCGTCGAGGCGAAGGTGCTGATCCTCGACGAGCCGACCTCGAGCCTCGACGCGGACGAGGTCGAAGGTCTCTTCCGGGTCATGCGACGCCTTCGTGACGAAGGCGTCGCCATCCTCTTCGTCTCTCACTTCCTCGACCAGGTCTTCGCGATCAGCGACCGACTCACCGTGCTGCGCAACGGCAAGTTCGTGGCTGAGCACCTCACGCGAGACATCGATCGTGCCGGCCTCATCTCGGAGATGATCGGCAAGGACCTGCAGAGCCTCCGCTCCCTCGACCGGGACCGGGCGAGCCGCCAGGTGGCCGAGGGCGAGCCCGTCTACCGGGCAACCGGAATCGGCCGCAAGGGCTCGCTCGACGCGACGGACGTCGACCTGCGTCGCGGCGAGGTCGTGGGCCTCGCCGGCCTCCTCGGCTCCGGCCGCACGGAACTCGCCCGTCTCCTCTACGGAGTCGATCGCCCCGACTCGGGATCCGTGACCATGGACGGCGTCCCCGTGGCGATCTCGTCCCCTGCGAAGGCCCTGAAGCACCGCATCGCCTTCTCGAGCGAGAACCGTCGCGACGAGGGGATCATCCGCGACCTGAGCGTGCGCGAGAACCTCGTGCTCGCCGTGCAGGCGAAACGGGGCTGGGCCCGCCCGCTCTCGGCCAAGGAGAAGGACCGCATGGTGACGAAATACCTCACCGAGCTCAACGTGCGACCCGCAGATCCCGATCGACCCATCAGCAACCTCTCCGGCGGCAACCAGCAGAAGGTTCTGCTCGGCCGGTGGCTGGCGACCGAGCCGGAGCTGCTGATCCTCGACGAGCCCACACGCGGCATCGACGTCGGTGCCAAGGCCGAGATCCAGGAACAGGTCGCCGCCCTCGCCGACACGGGAGTCGCCGTGGTGTTCATCTCCTCGGAGCTCGAGGAGGTCGTCCGGCTCAGCGATCGGATCGTCGTCCTGAAGGACCACCGCAAGATCGCCGAGCTCGCGGCGGGTCCGGACGTCACCGCCGAGTCCATCGTCGCCGCCATCGCCGAGGAGGGCGTCTCCGAGATCCCCCTCGAGACCATCCCCCGCACCACGCCCGAGGAGGCAACCCGATGAGTGACTCGACGACCACCGTGACCAGACGCCTGGGCGCCCACGGGCTCGGTGACCTGTTGCACCGGCCCTGGGTCTGGGGCACGGTCGCGATCGTGCTGCTGCTGGCGATCAACGTCGCGAAGGACCCCGGTTACCTCGCACTGTCCGTCAACCCGGACACGGGCAACCTCGTGGGCAACCTCGTCGACATCCTCCGGGCCGCTGCCCCCGTGCTCATGATCGCGGTGGGCATGTGCCTCGTGGTCGCCACCGGTGGCATCGACCTGAGCGTCGGCTCGATCATGGTCGTCGCCGGTGCCGTCTCGATGGAGTTCCTGAAGGCGGCCGGCTCCGACTCCCTCGGCGTCGCGCTCGCTGCGATGGGCCTGGCGCTCCTCATCGCCGGGGTCCTCGGCGCGGTCAACGGCATGCTCGTCTCGGTCGTCGGGCTGCAGCCGTTCATCAGCACGCTCGTGATCATGCTCGCCGGCCGTGGCCTGGCCAAGGTCATCACGGGAGGCCAGAACACGGCCGCGGCCAACGAGCCCTTCCGCTGGGTCGCCAACGGCTACCTCGTCGGACTACCCGTCGTGTTCCTGCTGGCCGTGCTGATCACGCTCGGCGTCGCCGCCCTCGTGCGTCGCAGCGCCCTGGGACTCATGATCGAAGCGATCGGAATGGACCCGAAGGCCGCGCGCCTCGCGGGGCTGGACCGCCGAGCCCTCCTGTTCACCGCCTACATCGGGAGCGGCCTGCTCGCCGGCGTGGCCGGGATCTTCGCCACGTCCAGCGTCATGACGGTCGACGTCTCGCGCACCGGTTACCAACTCGAGCTCGACGCCATCCTCGCGGTCGTCATCGGCGGGACGTCGCTGGCAGGCGGCAAGTTCCACCTGCTCGGAGCCGCGGTCGGGGCGCTCCTCATTGCGACGCTCGACAAGACCGTCGTGTTCCTCGGCGTCTCCTCCTCGGCGACGCCCGCCTTCAAGGCGATCGTGATCGTGGCGATCGTGCTTCTGCAGTCCCGGCGCGTCCGCGCCCTGTTCACGAGGCGCCGCCGCCCGGCGCCGACCTCCGTGCCGACCGAGAAGGAGACCGTGTCCGCATGAGCGCCACGACGATCCGCCCGCCCCTCACCCCCACGCCGACCCCCGGTCCGGGCCCCGGCAACGGTCCCCTCGAACCGCGTCGCCGCATGCGGCTCCGACTCGATTCCCTGCCGACGGTCGCCGCCCTGGTGATCCTGATCGCCATGCTTGCCTACGGAGAGATCGCCTACGGCCGCATCGTGCAGGCCGCGACCCTGTCGAACCTGCTCATCAACAACGCCCATGTGATCGTCCTGGCCGTGGGGCTCACGTTCGTGATCCTCACGGGGGGCATCGACCTCTCCGTCGGTGCGATCGTCGCGGTCAGCAGCGTCGCGGGCGTGCTGCTCGCGAACGCCGGCTGGAACCCCTGGGTCGTGATGGTGCTGATGATCCTCATCGGCACGGCATCCGGCGTCGTCTCGGGCGTGCTGATCCAGTTCTTCGACGTGCAGCCGTTCATCGCGACGCTCGCGATGATGTTCCTCGGACGGGGCCTCGCCTCCATCCTCAGCACGGTGCCCGAACGACTCGCCGACGAGTCGCCCATCCGCTCGCTCGCGACGAACATGAAGGTCGTGGACGGTCCCAAGGTGAACGACGTCGTGACGACTCCGGGCGTGCTCATGGCGCTCGTGGTGGTCGCCGTCGCGTTCTTCGTGCTGCACCGCACGCGTCTGGGGCGCACCGTGTACGCGATCGGCGGGTCGGAGCAGTCGGCCGCCCTCATGGGCCTCCCGGTTCGCCGCACGAAGCTCGCCGTCTACGTGATCAGCGGATCGCTGGCAGGGCTCGCCTCGGTCATCTACACGGCCCGGCTCGGGAGCGCGCAGAACATCACCGGCATCGGGTGGGAGCTCGATTCGATCGCCGCCACGGTGATCGGTGGCACCCTCCTCACCGGCGGCGTCGGCTTCGTGCTCGGGTCCGTCGTGGGAGCGCTCGTGCTCGGCCTCATGAACGTGCTCATCACGCGAGACGGAGGCATCCCGCCCGAGGCGACGACCATCATCACCGGCGGGATACTCCTGGTCTTCGTGCTCCTGCAGCGCGCCGTGATGGCGAGGCGGCGGACCTAGCGACGACGTGACGCGTGCCACGGCCAGAGCCACAGTAACCGCACGATCGCTGGCGAGAGGTGATCCTCTGACGCCACCAGCCGCGTCGCTCGCCACGGGCACCACGGGGGTCGGCTCCGCACCCCGGGCGCCGAGTGGGCAGAAGATGTCCTTGCCGTCGAGATGAAGGACGTTTTCTGCCCACTCGATCGGCGCAGGGGGCGAGAGGGCAGAGTGCCGCCTCCGGGTCAGGGGGACGAGGCGAGGGCGGCGAGCTCGGTGCGGCTGCGGGCCCCGAGCTTGCGCAACAGGTTCGACACGTGGAACTTCACCGTGTTGTCGCTGATGCCGAGCACCGCCGCGATGTCGCGGTTCCGGTCGCCGGCCGCGACCCGGTGCAGCACCTCGCGTTCCCGCTCGCTCAGGGCCGCGACCAGCTCCCACGGCTCGTTCGACGGCGGCGGGTCGAGCGGCAGGCGCACCGTCAACTCCGAGCCCCACCCCACGGTCGACGCCACCGTCAGCTCGCCCCCGACCCCCGAGACCTGCTCGGTGATCGGCCGCAGCGCGTCGTCGTGTGCCGTCAACTCGCCCGCGCCGTCGTCACGGATCGCGATCAGCAGGTTCAGGCCGTCGCAGTCCCACTGGATGCGCACCCGACGTGCGTCCCCCGCGTCGACGAAGGCGAGCACGGCGTTCCGGACGACGGCCCGGGCCACGTGCGCGACGTCGCCCGGCAGGGCCCGACCCGTCGCCGGAGGCTCGACGAACTGGACGTCCAGGTCGCCGAAGCGCACGAGCGGCCGCAGGTCGGACCGGAGGCGCGCGAAGGCCCCGACGACCGGTTCGAGGGTGGTCCCGCGGTCGCGGTCGGACCCCGTCCGGAGGGCGACCAGGGCCCCCGCCGCGACGTCGATGGCCTCGGCCCGTGCCGCCCGGTCGTCGAGGCGTCGTGAGCGCAGGGCGGCCAGCACGGACTCGAGCGTCATCGCATGCCGGTCGACCAGGTCGGCGGTCGCCCGCGCGTGCTCGGACGCCAGGGTCCGGGCCAGGGTGTCGGAACCGGCCCGACCGGGGACGTCGTGCACGGTGTGGCTCATGCGCCCACCCTAGGCGTCCGCCTACCCGACGCCACCCTCCCTACCCGAACGGATGGGTGGGACGCCCCCGTCGAGGGGCTGCTCTCACAGCATCGTCGGACCAGGATCGAAGGCGACGGGATCGACGACGTACCAGAGGCCCGATCGGGCCCCGTCGCCCCCACGAGGAGCACCACATGAAGCTGCAGTTCGCCATGGACACCCTGACCACCGACGCCGCCCTCGAGCTGGCCGCCGCCGCCGCGCCGAGCGTCGACATCATCGAGCTCGGCACTCCACTGATCAAGGCCGAGGGCTTCCGCGCCATCACCGCGATCAAAGAGGCGCACCCCGACAAGATCGTCTTCGCCGACCTCAAGACGATGGATGCGGGCGAGCTCGAGGCGGGCGAGGCGTTCAAGGCCGGCGCCGACCTGGTGACCGTGCTCGGCGTCGCCGGTGACAGCACCATCGCTGGTGCCGTCAAGGCGGCCAAGGCCCACGGCAAGGGCATCGTCGTCGACCTCATCGGCGTCGGCGACAAGGCCGCCCGTGCCAAGGAGGTCGTCGCGCTCGGCGCCGAGTTCGTCGAGATGCACGCCGGGCTCGACGAGCAGGCCGAAGAAGGCTTCACCTTCGAGAAGCTGCTCGAGGCCGGCAAGGCCTCGGGCGTGCCGTTCTCGGTCGCCGGTGGCGTCAAGGCCGCCACGGTCGGCTCGGTCCAGGACGCCGGAGCCGACGTCGCCGTCGCCGGTGCCGCGATCTACTCGGCCGACGACGTCGCCGGTGCCGCCGCCGAGATCCGCGCCGCCATCAAGTAGCAGCACCAGCACCACCCGCAGCGGCTCACGAGAGAGCGCTGACGCGCAGGAGGCGCGGTGTCGGTCGGACCGGCACCGCGCCTCCTCGTCGTCCCGCGGTCAGCGGGATGCGTCGACCAGACGGGCCGAGACCGACACCACGACGTCGCCCGTCACGCCGGAGGCGGCCAGGCGTCCCCGCAGCGCGTCGGCCGCCCGGGCCAGCGTCTCGGGCGTCGGGACGTCGAGTCCGGTCGCCACGTGGGCGGTGACGGACACCGAACCGGCCGCCCGCGAGATCTCGACGAGGCCGGTCGAGCCCGCGAGGTCGAGGCCGGCCGCGACGGCCCGCACCGCCCCCTCGACGACGGGGTGCGCGTCGAACACGTCGACCACGCCCTCGACGCCGCGCAGCACCTCGGTCAGGTCACGGGAGAGCAGGTCGTCGCTCATCGCTCGTCCTCTCTCGCCACGAAGACGTCGTCGACGAGCACGTCGACCCGGACGACGGTCAGCCCGGTGTGCCGCGTCAGCGTCTCGGTGATGCGGGTGCGCAGCTCGTCCGCGACGGCGCCGAGGTCGAGTCCGTACCGGGCCGCGGCGGTCACCCGCACGACCACGTCGGCCCCCGCCGTCGTCAGGTCGCCGTCGAAGGTCGTCGACCCGAGCACGACGCCGGACTGCTCGTCGCCCGCCCGTCGCACGAGCCCGCGCGCCGCGGCCTCGGTGACGCTCAACCGGACCGCGGGGTCGGGGTGGCCGATCGGGATCACCCGGCCGCCGACGACCTCTCGACGGATCGAGTCGAGGAGGCCGTCGATCCAGGCGCCGTCCCGGTCGGGTTCGCGGCGGGCCTCGTGCTCGAGGGAGGCGCGGGACAGGTCGTGCACCCGGGCCAACGACTGCAGGTACAGGCGGCAGGCCGCCGAGCCCTCGATGGCCGGGTCGCGGGGCATGCGTCCGGCGTCGAGGTAGTCCGCGAGGCGGTCGGCGGGGATGCCGTCCACCGTGTCGTCGTCCTCGGGCACGTCGAGGGGGGAGCGGTCGTCGGTCGTCATCGCCACGCCTCCATCTCGGTCATGAGGAACACCCGGGCCCGCGCGATCTTGCCCCGGACCGTCGAGACGGGCAGGTCGAGGGCCTCGGCGATGTCCGCGTACGAGTAGTCGGCGGTCTCACGCAACAGCCAACACCGTCGCTGGTCGAGGGGGAGCTTGTCGAGGGCCGACCACATGGCGTCGAGCTGCAACCGGGCCTCGACCACGCGTTCGGGCGTCTCGTGGCGCGGGGCCGACACCTCGAGCCGGTCGACGTCGTCGTGGTCGCGTCGCACGCGCAGACGGTCGACCGCCTTGTTGCTGACGATGCGCATCAGCCAGTTGCGCACCCGCGACGGGTCGTCGAGGTCGGCCAGGCGTCGCCAGGCCGTCATGAAGGCGTCCTGCACGACGTCGTCCGACTCGAGGTCGGAGCCCAGGAGGCGCGCGGCGTACACGCGCATCAGCGGTCCGTGTCGGCGCGCGATGACCTCGTAGGCGTGGACGTCGCCGTCGCGGGCCCGCACGGCCAACGTCGCGTCCGCGGCGTCGAGGAGGGGGTCGTCGGTGGTGATGACGACCTCCTGCGATCGGACGGGCGGGACTGGGCCCGGCGGGACGGGACGCGGGGGGGACCCCGGGACGAGGCCCGGACGGCCCGCGTCATGCCCCTTGACTACCACCCCGTGCCCGGATCGGGGGACGTGATGGCCGAAATGTGAGTGGTGGTGAATCGTTCCCTGAAAGCTGGCTGACCCACCATGACACCTGCCGTGCCCCGTGCGTCTGAATGATGTGACCCGCTTCACGGGCACCCCGACACCGACCGGTCCCACCGGTCCAGAGCAAGGAGCAACCATGAGCAACGTGACCCCCTCCACCAGCACCGCCGCTGCCAAGACCACGCAGTCCCACGCCGCCGGCAAGAACACCATCGCCGAGGGCGTCGTCTCGAAGGTCGCCGGCATCGCGGCCCGCGAGGTGCGCGGCGTCCACGACCTGGGCAACGGTGCCGCCCGTGCCATCGGCGCGATCCGCAACGTGATCAACCAGCAGGACCGCGGCCAGGGCGTCTCGGTCGAGGTCGGCGAGAAGCAGGTCGCCGCCGACATCGTCATCGTCGCCGAGTACCCCGTCGAGCTGCAGAAGGTCGCCGACGACGTGCGCAAGTCCGTCACCGACGCCATCTCGCAGGTCGTCGGCATGGAGGTCACCGAGGTGAACGTCACCGTCTCCGACGTGTACATCCCGTCCGAGGACAACGACGACGACGCCGACGACAGCCGCGTCAAGTGACCGCCACGACCACCGGCATGCTGGTCGGCGCCGTCCTGGCGCTGACCGCCCTGGCCTTCGGCTTCTGGGCCTTCGTGTTCGTCGCGATCGCCATGGCGATCGGGTTCGGCGTCGGCCGTGTCGTCGAGGGCAAGCTCGACGTCCGCGGCCTCGCCGACGCACTCCGCGGGCGGCGGTCGTCGTGACCGCGGCGGTGACGGCCGACCGGGCCCTCCACGGCCGGAACAAGATCACGTCACGTGCCGTGCGTCGGGTCGTCTCGGCCGTCACCGCGGAGGCCCTCGAGGTCTCCGCGTCGAAGGTGTCGGTCGAGCTGGCCGACCACGACGGCGCTCTGAGCGTGATCGCCAAGACCCCCATCCGGGTCTCGCCCCTGGGCGTCTCCGAACGTCGTTCGGGCACCCTGCTGGACCGCCTCACGGCGGCCCAGTCCACCATCCGTGACCGCGTGCTGCAGCTGACCGGGTCGAGCATCGACAAGGTCGACCTGCAGATCACCGGTGCCGACATCCGAGAGAGGAAGCGCGTCGCATGAGCACCGCATCGCTCTACAAGCGCATCGTGCGCCGTGAGACGCACTCGTCGCGGGCCGGCATCGCCATCACCCTCGCCGTCCTGCTGATCGTCGCCCTGGCGTGGATCGGCACCGAGGCGGTCCTCGCCGCCGTCGGGACGGCTCCGCTGCTCCTGGCGCCGACCGACCTCGTCGGTTCGACCCTGGACGCCGCGAGTGCTCCGGTCGGCGTGCTGACCGCCGTCGCGGTCGTCGTCGCGCTGATCGGGCTCGTCCTGATCGTCGTGTCGCTCGCGCCGGGCCGTCGTGGCCGTCGTGGCGCGAAGGCCGAGCGCACCGTGGCAGTGGTCGACGACCGGGTCATCGCCCGCTCGCTGGCCCGCACCGCGAGCTACGCCGGCGACGTGGACCCCTCGCAGGTCAGCGTCAGCGTGGGCAAGCGCAGCGCCCTGATCGAGGTCACCCGCACCTCCGGCCGTCAGACCGACGTCCGCAGCATCGACGAGGCCGTCCGCGACGAACTGGGCGCCTACGACTTCAGCCCGGCCCTGCGTCACAAGGTCAAGCTGTCCGAGAAAGGAACGGTCGGGTCATGAACAGCACCAATCGCGCTCTGAACCGCATCGTCGTCTTCGTCATCGGCCTCGTGCTGCTGCTCGCCGGCGGAGCCGTCGCCGTCGGGGCTCTTCTGCCCGACGTCCAAGAGACCGTCTCGCAGGGTGCCTCCGATGCGAGGGGCCCCGCGACCGACGCCCTCGGCGACCAACCGTGGATCCTCTGGGTGGTCGCGGCGGCCAGCCTCGTGCTGATCGTCCTGCTCGCCTGGTTCGCCCTGCGACAGGGACACGGCCAGACCGGCACGTTGCTCACCGTCGACGAGGGGTCGCGTCGCGACCAGACCACCGGTGGTCGCCTGGTCGTCGACGCGAAGGTCGCCGAACAGGTCCTCGAGGAGGCGCTGGCCGACACCCCGGGCATCGTCTCGGTGGACGTGACCGCCTTCCGCGTCAAGCGCGAGTCGGTCCTGCGCGTCACCGCCAACGCGCGTCGCGGCGTCTCGCCGACCGACATCCGCCGGAGCATCGACCAGGCCGTCGCCCACTGGGACGGCGTCCTCGGGACCGAGACGCCCGTCGTGATCCAGATCAACGGCGGTCTGCGCAGCCAGATGTCGTCCGCGACGCGGCTCGACTGACCTCCCTCGCCCCACCGCACGGACGGCCCTCGCCCTCGACCCGAGGACGGGGGCCGTCCGTCGCCCCACCCACGTTCCACGATGAAAGGCCGGTCTCATGAGCGAGTCCACCCACCACGTCACCCCCATCGACATCGACGCCGCGGCGTCCACCCGGGCCACCTCACCCGAAGAGGTCCTCGAGCACACGATCGGCGTCACCGTCCTCGGCGTCTCGGGCGTCCACGCCCTCGGCACCGCGTCCCAGCGGCTCGCCGGCGCCCTGCGCACGGCGATCGGCACGGGCTCCGTCCCCGGCGTCCGCGCCGGCACCACCGACGAGGGACTCGTGGTCGACATCGCCGTCGTCGCCGAGTACCCGACGAACGTCACCACGCTCGCCGACACCGTCCGCACGCAGGTCAAGCACGCCGTCGGGCAGCTCGACGGCGAGGAGGTCACGGTCAACGTCACCGTCACGGACGTGCACGGCCCGTTCGACTCGGACGAGGACGCCGCCGACAAGGTGAACGCCGCCGCGGACAAGGCGAAGCAGACCGTGTCCGACGCCGGCGACCGGGCGAAGGAGGCCGGCGAGAAGACCAAGGCCGCCGCCGGCGAGGCACGCGACCGCGCCGCGACCGCCGCGGGCGACCTGTCCGACAAGGCTCGGACGGCCGCGGGCGACCTGTCCGACAAGGCCCGCGAGCTGGGCGACAAGGCCGGCGAGGTCGCCGAGCAGGCGAAGGCCACCGCGGGCGAGGTCGGCGAGAAGGCGGCCGCCAAGGCGGACGACGTCGCCGACGATGCCCGCGACGTGGCCGACCAGGCGCGGCACGCTGCTGCCGACGCCCTCGACTCCGCGGCGGACCGTGGCGACGACGCCCGCTCGACGACCGCCGACGCCACCGACGCCGCACTGGACACGACGTCCGAGGTCGTCGCCGACGCCCGCGCGAAGGCCGCCGACGCCGTGGACGGCGTGGCCGACGCGGTGGACGAGAACCGGGCCTCGGACGGCGACGCCACCCGCGCCTCCTCGGGCGACGCCCACGACGCCCGCGACGCCGACGGTGCCGACGTCACCGTGACGGTCGACGGCGGAACGGTCACGGTCGAGGTCGACTCCGACAGCGACGCGCAGGTCGTCGTCGACGGCGACGACGTCGCCACGACGGAGAAGTGATGTTCGGGCGGCGCACCACGATGACGACCCGACGCCCCCGCCCGCGGGCCGTCTGGGCGGCCCTGGTGACCTCGGTGGTCCTCTGCGTGCTGATCGTCGTCGGCGTGCTGCTGCCCGTGCTCACCTTGATCGGTGCGGCGGACGGCGGCACGGCCGGCGCCCTCGACGTGCCCGTCGGCTCGATCGTCGCGGCGATCGCCATCGGTTACGTCCTCGCCTTGGTCGTGCTGCTGCTCATCGTGAAGGTGCGCAACGGTGCCCTGGCCTGGGTGCTCGGGGTGGCGGCCGTGATCTCGACGCTCGTGGTGTCGCTGTGGCCCCTCGTGGCCGTCGCGATCGCCGGCGTCGACCAGGTGCAGGACCTGATCCCGTTCATCCAGGACCTCGTCACCCGCTTCTGGCCCGGCAGCTGACCCACCCCGAGGTGGACCGACCCGTCTAGGCTGAGGCGGTCGTCGGAAGGGGTCCGGCGCACCACCGGGGGACCACCATGCGCACCACCACCACGCCCGCACTCTCGACCGTCGTCGGAGCCGTCGCCGTGACCTTCCTGCTTGCGGGCTGCACCGGAGGCGGTGCCGACTCCGGTGACGCCGGTCGGTCGTCGTCCCCGGGGCAGGCGACCGCCACGGCGGACGCCGCCGACCAGCCGACCGGCGAGTTCACCCTGCCGGCCGACTGCGAGGCGGCGGGGGCCGTCCTCGGCGATCTCGTGACGGGGCGGACCCTCGTGGCGGAGACCTCGACCATCGGGTCCGACGAGGCGAACTGCACGTGGACCAGCGAGGCCGACGGGTCCCGGGTCGGCTTCATCGCCACGGTCCAGGAACTCGACCAGGCGGGCATGGACGCCGAGGTCCCCGCAGGGGGCGGCGTCGACGGGCTGTCGCTCGAGCAGGTCGAGGACGAACGGGCCGACGCCTTCGGCGGGCGCGCCTTCGTCGCGACCGCCCAGGACGGGTCGCCGGTCGTCGGGGGCGGGTCGATCCTGCTGACGCCCCACGGGCTCCTGAGCGTCATCGTCGCGGCCCCGGCAGGGTCGACCGCTCCGATCGATCCCGCCCGATCGCTCGATCTCGTCTTCGACTTCCTCGACTGACGCGAGGCCTCGAGGAGGCGCGGTGTCGGTCGACCGGCACCGCGCCTCCTCGGTCGTCAGGCTCCGGAGAACTCGACCGGGAGGTCTCGGCTGGTGTGCAGCACCCGGTGGACCCGCATGGCGTCCGTGTCGTCGGTGTAGAGCACCACGAACGGGAAGCGGCGGAGCGCCAGGCTCCGCAGGCCGTCGATCCCGGTCTCGACGGCGAACCGGGCCGACCCCAGGGTGGGATGCGCCGAGATGAGCGACCGCGCGTCGTCGATGGCGTCGACGAAGTCGAGCGCGGCTGCGTGCGCCCCCTCGTCGAGGTAGTGGTCGACGGCCGACTCGATGTCGTGGTCGGCGCGTCGCGAGGTCACGACGCGGCGGCTCACGCGCGGTCGGCCCCGGCGCGGTGCACGCGGTCACGGAGGCGGTCGAGGTACTGCTCGTCGAGGTCCGAGCCCGCCCCGGACGCCATGCCGTCCACCACGAGTTCGCGGAGGCGGGCGCGCGCCTGCTCACGACGGATCAGCTCGCGGATGAACTCGCTGCTCGTCCCGTAACCGCGCTCGTCGACCTGGGCCTCGACGAAGTGCTTCAGACCGTCGGGCAGCGAGACGTTCATGGTGGCCATGGACCGATCCTAGGCGCGATGGCAAGGTTTGTCATGCGTCGACCGGCACCGCGCCTCCTCGGTGTCCCCCTAATGGTGGGCATGACGTGGCGAGGGCTCTGTGGCATCGTTGCAGGGTTCGGAGACGGCACGCTCCCACCAGGCGCGCCCAGCGAGAGGGAGCCGTGTGATCAGGGACGAAGTCCGCGAAGAACGTCGGCAGCGAGCGGTCGAGACGCTCGGCATCGTCGAGTCGGGCCACGAGGCCCGCCTCGACCGCGTGACCCGCGTCGCCCGGGCCGTGTTCGGGGTGCCGCTGTCGTCGGTCACCGTCATGGACCACGAGCGCGCGCTCTTCGTCGGCCGGGCGGGCTTCGACGACCCCGAGTCCGGGCGCACCGACACCCCGTGCAGCCTCGTGACCGACTCGGGCGAGATCGTCACCACCGACGACGCCCGCGTCGACCCGCGGTTCGCCCACCTGGGCGCCTTCAACGACAACGGGCTGCGGTTCTACGCCGGTCACCCGCTGCGCGACGGATCGGGCAACGTCGTGGGGTCGTTCTGCCTCATGGACGCCGAGCCCCGGCAGCTCTCGGACGACGAGATGGCCGAGTTCCGCGACCTGGCCGCCTGGGCCCAGGTCGAGCTCCTCGCCGACGCCGACGCCTCGGCCGCCCGGTCCACGCAGCAGGCGCTGTTGCCGGCCCAGCCCCTCGAGGTCGAGGGCGTCCGTGTCGAGGGCGTCTGCCTGCCCTCGCTGAGCGTCGGGGGCGACTACTACGACTACGGACTCATCGGCCGGTTCGTGCACGTGGCCGTCGGCGACGTGATGGGCAAAGGCGTCGGGGCGGCCATCATCGGGTCCTCCGTCCGGGCGGCCTGTCGTGCGGCCTCACCGCAGGTCGCCTCCGGACCCGAACTCGGCCTCGCGGTCGACCGCATCGAACGAGCCGTGCGGACCGACCTGCAGCGCACCGGGACGTTCGTCACGTACTTCCACGCCGTCCTCGACCTCGACACGGACGAACTCTCGTTCGTCGACGCCGGGGCGGGGCTGTCGATCATCGTCCGGGCCGACGGCAGCGTGCAGCACCTGGCGGGCACGGGGCTGCCGCTCGGGCTCGACGAGCAGCAACAGCACGTCACCGAGACGACCCGCCTCGGCGTCGGCGACCAGCTGATCGTCATGAGCGACGGCGTCCTCGACGTCCTCGACGACGAGTTCGACTGGGCCCTCGAGGTCGGGCGGCTCGCGACACGGCCCGCCACCGGCGGTGCCGACGGCGCCGCCGGCCTCGGCCTGCTCGGATCGATGGCGGCCCTGACCGAGCGACGCCTCTCGCGCGACGACGTCACCGTCGTCGTCATGGACCGTCGCGCGTGACCGACACCCTGAGTCGCCGCGACCAGCGGCTGCTCGACCAGACCACCCCGGGTCGCCGCATCGTCACGATCCGGGTGGCGGTCCTGCTGGCGTCGCTCGCAGGCCTGAACTACATCGTCTGGCGGTGGACCTCGTCGGTGAACTGGTCGTCGTGGTGGATCGCGGTGCCGCTGATCCTCGCCGAGACGTACAGCGTGATCGACTCGCTGCTGTTCGGCCTCGGGGCCTGGCGGCTGCGTGAGCGTGGCGAGCCGCCGACCGCGCCCGACCCCGACGGCCTCGAGACGCGGGTCACGGTCGACGTCTTCGTCACCACGTACAACGAGGAGGTCGAGCTCGTCATGCGCACCGCCCTCGCGGCGCAGCGCATCGACTACCCGCACACGACGTGGATCCTCGACGACGGGGGTCGCCCCGAGATCCGTGCCGCCGCCGAGGCCGCGGGCATCGGCGTCATCACCCGGTCGGACGACTGGGCCGACCGGCCGCGCCACGCGAAGGCCGGCAACCTCAACAACGCCCTCCTGTCGACCGAGGGCGAGTTCCTGCTGATCCTCGACGCCGACCAGGTGCCGAAGCCCGAGATCCTCGACCGCACCCTCGGTTACTTCAAGGACGAGCGGATCGCTCTCGTGCAGACGCCGCAGTGGTTCGAGAACGTGCCGGAGTCCGACCCCCTGGGCAGTCAGGCGCCGCTGTTCTACGGCCCCATCCAACAGTCCAAGGACGGCTGGAACAGCGCCTTCTTCTGCGGGTCGAACGCGGTACTCCGTCGGGAGGCGCTGATGCAGCTGGGCGTCGCGCGGTACGTCACCGAGGTCGAGGCGGCCGTGCGTCGAGCCGTCCGCACGTCGCGCAAGCTGCTGGTGCGGGCACGCGAAGAGGCCGTCGGCCAGCCCCGCGTGCTCGAGGCGTTGGACGACGCCGAGACCGTGGTCGAGCGGGCCCGCGCCGAGTTCGCCGCGGGGGAGTCCATCGGCGACGTCACCTACCGGTTCCAGCGCAGCATCGACACGATCGCCTTCCGTTTCGCCGACGCCGACCTCGCGGCCATGAAGGGCGACCTCGCCGAGCTCGCCGCCATGTCGCTCGGCCCCGACACGTTCGACGCCCTCGACGAGGCGGCCCTCGACCTGCTCGCGCAGCGGTCGTCCTCCCCGCTCGCCGCCATCGAGTCGATCTCGCTGCTCGTCGGGGCGCTCGACGTCGACCGCGGCTCCGAGGCGCAGGCGATCATGCCCCTGGCCACGATCTCGGTCACCGAGGACATGGCCACGGCGATGCGCCTCCACGGGTTGGGCTGGAGGTCGGTCTACCACGACGAGACCCTCGCGATCGGGCTCGCGCCCGAGGACCTCGCGACCATGATGACGCAGCGACTGCGCTGGGCCCAGGGCACCATGCAGGTGTTCTTCCGCGAGAACCCGCTCGTGCAGAAGGGCCTGTCGTGGGGTCAGCGCCTCATGTACTTCTCCACCATGTGGAGCTACCTCTCGGGCTTCGCCGCCGTGGTCTACATCGCGGCGCCCGTGCTCTGCCTGTCGTTCGGCGTCGTGCCGGTGCAGGCCTACAGCGTCGACTTCTTCGCCCGCCTGATCCCCTTCCTGGTCTTCAACCAGCTGCTCTTCTGGGTGGTCGCGGCGGGCAGGCCGACCTGGCGGGGGCAGCAGTACTCGCTGGCGCTCTTCCCGGTCTGGATCGCCTCGGTCACCACGGCGTTCCAGAACGTCTACCGCGGCCGCGCGCTCGGCTTCTCGGTGACGCCCAAGACGAAGCAGGCGGCCACCGGCCCCCGGTGGGACCTCGTCCGACCGCAGATCTGGGCCGTCGCCTGCCTCGTCGCCGCACTCGTCCTGGTCGGCGTCCGCTACGCCACCGGGCAGGCCGAGGGCCTCGCGCCGCTCGTCAACATCGCCTGGGTGCTCTTCGACCTGGTGATCTTCAGCATCATCGTCCGGGCCGTTCTCTACCCGGGGCCCTCGGCACCCCACGACAAGGAACAATCATGATGACCGTCACCGTCGAGGCCGTCGAAGGCGGCTGCGTGCTCTCCCCACAGGGGCGCCTCACCGTGGTCTCGACACCACAACTCCGCGACGAGGTGGCCGCGCGTCTCGCGGCCGGCGACCGCCTCATCATCGTCGACCTCTCGGGCACGACCTTCGTGGACTCGTCGGGCCTCGGGGCCCTCGTGTCGTGCCTCAAGTCGGCACGCCAGGCCGGGGGAGACCTACGGCTGGTGGCCCCCACCGAGCAGGTCTCGATGGTGCTGCGCCTCACGAACCTCGACCGCATCCTCAAGCCCCGCGCCTCGGTCTCGGCCGCCCTCGATGACTGAGCGTCCCGGCCCCGTCGTCATCGACGTGGCCGTCGAACCCGAGAGCATCGACCTGGTGCAGAACGCCTTCGAGGCGTGGTGGACCTCGCTCGGCGACGACTCGCTCGAGACGCGCTTCTCGTTCGAGACCGCGATCGTCGAGATCGCGGCGAACGTCGTCGAGCACTCGCGCCGGTCCGAGGCCGACCGCGGTCGCCGCTTCACCCTCGAGCTCTCCGCCACCGACGACCGGCTGACGGCCGTCTTCCACGACAACGGCATGCCCAGCGAGATCGACCTCAGCGCCGTCTCGATGGCCGACCTCGAGGACGAGGACGGTCGCGGCCTGGCCCTGGCGCTCCTCAGCCTCGAGAGCCTCGACTACCGCCACGAGGACGGCCGCAACGTGTGGACGCTCGTGTGCCGACGCTGAGGCACCCGTCGGCGACGGTGCCACGTCGGCGGGCGGCCCACCGGATCGGCGCGGCCCTGCTCGCCGTCGCGGCGTTCGTGCCGCTGGTGCTGGGGCCGGCGGTGCTCGGGGACGCGACGTCCGCGTCGGCCGCCGCCGCGCCTCCTGAACCCTCGGACACGTGGTTCGGCCCGGACCTCGACTGGGGCTCGGACGGACCCGACGGCTACGCCGGTCGACTCGGCGCGACGCCGTCGCTGTACGGCGTCAACATCGACTACCCGCTCGACCAGGGCGCGGTCGAGGAGTGGCGCCGGTCGGCCCGTGCCGCGGCCGCCCAGGGCGCCGTGCTCGTGGTCAGCCTGGAGCCCACCGGGCGGCTCGCCGACCTGGACGCCGCGGACGCGCGCCGGGCCGACGACCTGCTGACCGAGATCGACCGGCAGTACGGCACGCTCCAGCTGGTGCGCTTCGCGCCCGAGATGAACGGCAACTGGCAGCGCTGGGGGCAGCAGCCCACGGCGTTCGTCGGGGCGTTCCGGGCCCTCGCCGACGTCGTGCACGCCGGGGACTCGCAGGCCCGCATGGTGTGGGCTCCGTCCTACGGTGCGGGCTATCCGTTCTCGGACGCCGTCGGCCGCCTCACCGAGACCCCCTCGAGCGACGTCGACCTGCTCGACACGAACGACGACGGGCGGGTCACCGAGGCCGACGACCCGTACGGGCCGTACTACCCCGGCGACGACGCGGTCGACTGGGTCGGCCAGTCCATGTTCTTCTTCGCCAAGGGCAGCGCCTCGACGGCCGCCGGCACGTCGGTGCCGTTGGTCGAGAACCAGGCCCCGGCGGCGGGCGAGGTCGAGGCACGCTTCGACGAGACCTGGGGCTACACCGAGGCTCAGCCGTCGACGTTCTACGAGCGCTTCGCCGAGGGGCGCGACCGACCCATGCTGCTCGACACGGGCGCCCTCTACGCCGCCGGGTTCGACGGTGCCCCCGAGCTCGACGTCAAGCAGGGCTGGTGGCGTCAGGTGCTGGACGCCCTGCCGACCCACGACCGGATCTCCGGCGTCACCTGGCTCGAGGTCGAGCGGGACGAGGCCGAGGCGGGCGACCGACCCGTCGACTGGCGGGCCACGGCCGAGTCGGGCATCGCCGGGGCGCTGCGCACCGACCTCGAGGCGTCCGACCGGATCGACCTCGGGCCGGTCACCGACCGCGTGACCTCGACCGACGGCGACGCCGCGACCGTGCAGGTCCGCGACGGCGGCGGCGACGAGATGGGCTGGATCGTGGCCTGTGCCGTGGTGCTCGCCCTGGTCTTCCTGGTGAGCGGCGTCGTCGGGCGCCTGCTGCCCCGCTGGCGCTACCCCGACGACGGATCACCCGGTCGCGACCTGCGCATCGACCTCTTCCGCGGGTTCATCATCCTGGCCGTCGTCATCACGCACATCGAGGTCGCGGGGCCGTTCTCGTTCGTCACGCTGAAGGCCGTCGGGGCGATCACGGGCGCAGAGATGTTCGTGTTCCTCAGCGGCATCGTGCTCGGCATGGTCTACCCGCTCGGCATCAAGAAGTACGGCGAGAAGGCGGCCGCGATCGGCGCGTTCGTCCGGGCGCGCAAGCAGTACGTCGTGACCCTCGCGGTCATCCTGATCGTCTTCGCGCTGAGCTTCGTGCCGCTCCTGAACACGGACGCGGTCACGACCTTCACCGACCGCGGGACGGGCCTGACCGGCGGCTCGGCGGAGGGGCGGGTCTACGACCTCT
The DNA here is from genome assembly GCF_026625765.1 of Frigoribacterium sp. SL97. Lineage (NCBI taxonomy): Bacteria > Bacillati > Actinomycetota > Actinomycetes > Micrococcales > Microbacteriaceae > Frigoribacterium > Frigoribacterium sp. SL97. The sequence goes on along the minus strand of NZ_CP113062.1, from coordinate 3,489,476 downwards.
ACCCGAACGTCGACCGCCTGCTCGACTACCCGCCGCCGTGGTACGCGGTCCGTCAGCTGCTGCTGCTCGAGATGGGGCCGTGGCCGTTCAACATCATGGGCCTGTTCGTCGTGCTGAGCCTGACGATCCCCGCCCTGATGTGGGCGATCAAGCGGCGTGCCTGGTGGGCCGTGTTGCTGGTCAGCTGGGCGGTCTACGCCGTCGGCGTGGTCTTCCCCGACGTCCACCTCCTGCCGTCGCAGTTCGAGCCGGTGTTCCCGCTCTTCGCCTGGCAGGTGCTCTTCACCCACGGTCTCGTCATCGGCTGGTACCGGCGTCGGATCGTGACGGCGCTGACCACCCGCCTCGGCAAGGTGCTGGTCGGCGTGGGGGTCGTCGGCTACGCCGGGTTCCTCGCGCTGATCTGGGCCGGGCACGCCTACGGGTTCGCCCCGGGGCCGATCCCGACGGGCCTCTACGACACCCTGTACGCGACCGGCTACCAGCGGGTCGACATGCAGTGGGGCCGGCTGGTCGACGTGGCCCTCGTGGTCGTCTGCGTCTACGCGATCCTCACGGTGTTCTGGAAGCCGATCTCGGCGGCCCTCGGCTGGTTCTACGTCCCCCTCGGGCAGGCCAGCCTCTACGTGTTCATCTGGCAGGTCTTCTTCGTGCTCGCCGTCGCGTCGATCCCCGGGCTGGACCGCTCGGATGTGGTCGTCGGCACGATCGTCCACGTGGTCTCGGTGCTGCTGCTCTGGGTGATGGTGAAGAAGAAGTTCCTGTTCTCGGTCATCCCCCGCTGAGCGGCGGGCCGCCGGGGACGCAGGAGGCGCGGGTCGCGTGACCCGCGCCTCCTGCGTCCCCGGGAACTCGCGTCAGGCGGGCTCGCCCGGGGCGGCGACCACGAGGTCCAGACCGGCGTCGACCAGGGCCGCCGTCGCCTCGTCGCCCAGGCGGTCGTCGGTCACGATCGTGTCGAGTTCGGCCAGGCGGAGGGCACGGTACTTGCCGAAGCGCCCGTACTTCGAACTGTCCGCGACGAGCACCGAGCGTTCGGCGACCTCGAGCGCGGCCCGCTTGACCTCGACCTTGGCCTCGACCGGCGTGGTGACGCCGTGCGTGAGGTCCCACGAACTCGACGAGATGAAGGCGAGGTCGAGCGACAGCTCGGTGAGCGTCAACCGGGTCAGCCGCCCCAGCGTCGACTGGTTCGCGCTGTCGACCCGGCCCCCGACGACGATGAGGTCGACGTCGGGGTGGTCGAAGAACGACCGGACGGTCGCGAGGTCGTTCGTGACGACCGTCAGGCCGGTGAGGTCGTCGAGGTGCTCGCGCATGGCCTGCACGGTCGTGCCGGCGTCGAGGTAGACGGTCATGTGGTCGCGCACGAGCGCCGCGGCCTCGCGGGCGATGGACCGTTTCTGGGCGACGTCGACGTCCTGCTTGACGTCCCGGCTCGCCTCGACCAGCAGTCGCGGGGTGAGCTTGGCACCGCCGGGCGTGGCCGTGACGCGCCCCTCGTCCTCGAGGGTCGCGACGTCGCGTCGGACCGTCATCTGGCTGACGCCGAGGAGGTCGGTCAGCTGCCGGTAGCTCAGGACACGCTCGCGCTGCAGGTGCTCGACGATGCTCTCGCGCCGCTGCTCGGGGATGAGGGGGGCTGTGGGGGACACGTCGGCCTTTCTCGCGTCGGTCAGCCTAGTGCGGTGGGACCCGTCCACGGCATGCCCGACGCCGCGGTGATGGCGGCCACCTGGTCGGCGGGGATGAGGCGGCGGTCGGCGCCCTGGGTCAGCAGGGCGATCCGGCAGGCCTCCTCGACCTCGACGGCACCGAGGACGGCCCGGTCGACGTCCTCGCCGCTCACGACGCTGCCGTGGTTCGACAGCAGTGCGGCGCGGAACGGCAGCGGACTGTCGGTGACCAACGACCCCATGGTCGGGTCGCCGGGGGCGACGAAGGGCAGCAGCGGGACCTGGCCGACCCGCATGAGCGAGTACGGCGTCAGCGGGGGCACGGCGCAGTGCTCGGACCAGGGCTCGAGGCAGGACAGGGCGACCGCGGACGGGGAGTGGACGTGCACGACGGCCCGGTGCCCGGGGTTCTTGAGGTAGAGCGCCAGGTGCAGGGCGACCTCCTTCGACGGCTTGGGGCCGGCGAGCACCGTGCCGTCGAGGGCGAGCACCGAGAGGTCGTCGACCGTGAGCGACCCGAGCATGGTGCCCGTGCCGGTCATCAGCAGCTGCTCACCGTCGCGGACGCTGACGTTGCCCGAGCTGCCGGGGCTCAGACCGGCGGCGACGAGGGCGCGGCCGGCGTCGACGAGTCGTTCGGCCGCGGTCTTTGCGGACTTCGTGGTCGTGGCGGTCACGAGAGGGCCTCCCAGGCGGTCGAGAACAGGTCGGCGGCACCGAAGTTGCCGCTCTTCAGGACGAGGGCGACCGGTCGGCCGCCGCTCGTCGTCGCGGCGCTCCAGCAGACGCCGGGGCCGAGCGGTGGTCCGATGACCAGGGCGGGTGCCCCGAGCGCCGTGACGACGGCGCCGCTGGTCTCACCACCGGCGACGACGACCCGCCCCACGGTGCCGTCGGCGACGAGGTCGTGCACCAGGGTCGACAGGACCGTCTCGACCAGGGCCGCCGCGTCGGGGGTGGCGTCGGACGTGGCGCGGTCGGTGGCCGCCACGACGTCGGACGGGTCGCCGACCGAGTAGACGACGGGGACCGCGTCGGCGTCGAGGCCGCGCACCCACGCGGTCAACTCGGCGATCTCGGCCGCGGGGCCGGCCGTGGCGGCCTCGAGGTCGACCTTGCGCGTGGGGTGCGTGGCCGCCGCGTGGGCGATCTGGCCACGGGTGGCGGCGGACGCCGAACCGCAGACCACCAGGCGGCGCCCGGTCACGTGCGAGAACTCGGCGGGCAGGGCGGGGGCGGGGGCGTCGTCGGCACCGACGCCGAGGGCGAGGCCCGCACCGCCGCTGAGGAGGCGGTGGTGTGCCGTCGCGCGGCCGATGGTCACGAGGTCGTCGTCGTCCACCGCGTCGACGACGAGATAGCCGGCCGGCGCGTCGTCGAGGGTCGAACGGAGGGCGTCGGCCCCGGCGCGGACGTCCTGCAGGGGGACCTCGGTGACGGTGGCCCGGGTCTGCGGCGCGAGCAGGTCGCGCAGCCTCGAGCGCGTCATGGGCGTCAACGGGTGGTGACGCATCGGCGAGTCCTCGAGCAGGTCGTCGCCGACGAACAGGCGACCCTCTCGGACGGTCCGGCCGTTGGCGGGGAACGCGGGGACGACGATCACGCGCTCGACCCCGAGCCGGTCGCGGAAGGCGTCGAGGACGGGCCCGATGTTGCCCTCGTCGGTCGAGTCGAAGGTCGAGCAGTACTTCAGGGCGAACCGCTCGGCACCCGCCTCGACCAGCCAGGACAGGGCGGCGGTGGACCGCGCGACGGCCTCGTCGACCGGGGCCGTGCGGGACTTCAGGGCCACCACGACCGCGTCGACGCCGGCGTACGTCGCCGGCTCGACGGCGGCGGGGTCGACGATGACGACCGTCTCGAGGCCGCGGCGGCGGAAGCCCGAGGCGAGATCGGTGGCTCCGGTGAAGTCGTCGGCGACGGCACCTATCAACATGCGGGACCTCTCGGTGGCGGGCGGGCTCACGACGCCTCGGTCTCGGCGGGTGGGCGAGGACAGTCTATGTGACTATTTGGTGCGATGTTTGACAATTTGATAAGTCTCGCTACAGTTGCCATGCTCGCCCGGGCCGCTCCTGGCCTCTTGAACGAACGGGAACAACGGTGATCCTCCACTCGACGACGTCTCGCGCGACTCCGGTCCGCGTCCTCCTCACCGGCGCGAACGGTGGCTACGGCCGCACGCTGCTCGACCAGCTGCGCCGCCTGCCCGACCTGACGGCCACGCAGCTCGTCGACCCCGACGTCGACGGGGTGACGGCCATGCTCCACGAGCTCGGGGTACCCGCCTCGTCCGTCGCGACGCCGTCGACGGCGGCGGCGACCGCCGAGGCGGTCTCGGCCGGCTCGATCGCCGTGATCGCCGACGCCTCGGCCGTCGACTGGGACGGTGTCGACGTCCTCGTCGAGGCCACCGGTCGCATCGAGGCCGGGCACGGCTACGCGGACACCGCGCTCGACCGCGGGGTGCACGTCGTCATGGTCAGCAAGGAGGTCGAGTCCGTCGCCGGCGTGGCGCTGAGCGCCAAGGCCCGTGCGGCCGGTCTGCGGTACCTGCCCGGCGACGGCGACCAGCCCGCGAACCTGTTGCGTCTCGTGGCGTGGGTGCTCGAGTGCGGCTTCGACGTCGTGGCCCTCGGCAAGTCGGGCGAGTACGACCTCGCGTTCGACCCGGCCACGGGTGTCGTCGACCAGGCCGGCACGACCGTGCACGCCCCCTCCCTGGCATCGCTGCTCGACCTGGGCGACGACCCCCTGGCGACGGTCGAGGCGCGTGCCGCGGCGGTCGCCGGCCTCAAGCGGGCGGCGGCCGCCGACTCCTGCGAGATGAACGTCGTCTCGCTCTACACCGGCGCCCGCGCCGACGTGGAGGCCCTGCGCTACCCCGTCGCCCGCCCGGACGAGCTCGCCGACCTCTACACGGCACGCGAGGACGGCGGTCTGCTCGGCCGTACCGGCGTCGTCGACGTCTTCTCGATGCTCCGCCTGCCGGGTGAGGCCAGCTTCGCCGGCGGCGTGTTCGTGATCGTGCGCACCGGCGACCCCGTCACCTGGGAGACGCTGCGCGGCAAGGGGCACGTCGTCAGCCGCGACGGCCGTCACGCCTGCATCTACTGGCCGTACCACTTCATGGGCGTCGAGACCCCGCTGAGCATCGTCGCCGCCGTCGACGGGACGTCACGCCTGCCCGAGCCCCGGCAGCACACGGTCCTCGCGGCCCGTGCCCGCGAGGCCCTGTCGGCCGGCACCGCCTTCCGCGTCGAGGGCCACCACCACGAGATCGCCGGTGTCGCCCCCGTCATCGTCGACCCCGACGACGACGGCATCGCGCCCTACTACCTGCTCGGCGGCGCGCGGCTCGTGGCCGACGTGGCCCCCGGCGACCTGGTGCGACTGGACGACCTCGCCGACGTGCCCGAGGCGGCGCTGGCGGCCTACCGGGCCGGGCTCGCGCTGGGTCGCTGACCCGCGCCTCCTCGACCTTTCCCCCTTCCCCCTCCCGACCCGCGACACCCCGAACCAGGAGATCGACGACGATGCCCTACACCCCCGACCCGACCGAACCCACCCCGGCGGCGACCTCGTGAGCGTCGAGCTCGTCGCGCTGATCGTCCTCGTGGCCGTCTTCGCCCTCTCGGCGATCCGCAACGTGCACATGGGAGCCCTGGCGCTCGTCGCGGCCCTCCTCGTCGGCGTGCTCGTCGTGGGCGAGAGCCTGGACGACGTCCTCGGCGGATTCCCGGTCGACGCCCTGTTGATCCTGCTCGGCATCACCTACCTGTTCGGCATAGCCCGCGAGACCGGGGTGGTCGACTGGCTGGTCGACCGCTCGGTCGGGCTGATCGGCGACCGCGTGGCGCTGATCCCGTGGGCGATGTTCGTCATCGGCACGCTGGTCGCCTGCCTCGGCACGTCGCACGCGGCGTTCACGATCGTGCCGATCGCGATGAGCCTGGCGCACAAGCACAAGATCCACTCGACGATGATGGGCATCGTCATGAGCTCGGCCATCGTCGGCGGTGCCCTCGCCCCGACCAGCATCAACGGCATCACGGTCATGACGGTGGCGCGGGCCTCGGGCATCCCCTACAACCCGGGTCTCATGTTCGGCCTCTCGGTGGGCGTCAACACGCTCGTCGTGCTGGTCGCGTTCTTCCTGTTCGGCGGTCGCGAGCTGATCGCCCGGACCCGGGCGGCGGGCGCGGCCCGGGCCACGACGGCAGGCGGCGGGACCGGCGGCACGCGCGGTGCCGGGCGCGGTGCAGGTGCAGGTGCAGGTACGGGGCGCGGTGCGGGCGGCACGGCCGTGCTGACGGAGCCGGCCACGGCCACCCGGCTGGGCGCCTACCAGGTCGTCGTGCTCGTGAGCATCCCCGTGCTGATCGTCGGCTTCTTCACGATCACGCTGCTCGACGTCGACCTGAACCTCGGTGCCGTGGCGCTGACGCTCGCCGTCTTCCTCGCCTTCGTGAAGCCCGACGTGGGCCGGGCGTCGCTGGCGCGCGTCGACTGGAACACCATCCTGCTGCTCGGCGGGATCATCACCTACGTCGGCGTGCTGACGCGGCTCGGTGCCATCGACCAGCTCGGCGAGGTCGCCCGGTCGGTCTCGTCGCCGCTGCTCGCCGCGTTCGTCATCTGCGTGATCGCCGGACTCGTGTCGGCCTTCGCGTCGACCATCGGCATCCTGGGTGCGCTCATCCCGCTCGCCGTCCCCCTGCTCGTGCCGGGCGGCGGACTCGAGATGACCGGCTTCATCTACGCCCTGGCGATCTCCGCGTCGCTCGTCGACTGCGCCCCGTTCGGCACGACCGGCGCGACCATCGTCGCCTCGGGCGTGGAAGAGGATCGTCCGCGCCTCTACCGCCACCTGACCCGATGGGGCCTCTCGATGGTGGTCATCGGACCGGTCGTCACGTTGCTGGTGTTCGTGGTGCCGTTCCTCTGGGCCTGAGCGGTCGGGCCTGATCGGCCGGGCCTGACGGCCCCGAGGACGCAGGAGGCGCGGGTCGCGTGACCCGCGCCTCCTGCGTTCCCGTTTTCGCGCGACGTCGCCCAAACGGGGGAGGCGTGCCGCTCCGAAGACATGCCCGGGTGCCTCCTGGGGTGCCCCGTGTCCGACCGACCCTGTCGCGGCACGCCGTCGGCGGCCCGAACCGTCGGCACGGTCGGGAGCCCGAACTCTCGGCACGGACTCTGGTGTCAAGGGCGACACCGGGGTCTGCGGGGTCGTCAGGCGAAGGCCAGGCGCAGCCGGTCCACGACGATCGGGTCGACGTCCGCGACCCGGCAGATGAGCGGATCGCGCTCGATGAGGCTGAGGGCGGCACGGATGCGGCGACGCTCGGTCTCGGTGACGTCCGTCGCCACTCGATCCCGGCGGGAGACGAGCGACCCGAGGGTGGCGATGTCGACGAGGTGTCGCGTGTGGTCGTCTCCCGGGATCTCGACGGCCGCGGCCTTGGCGAGGAGCGCGCCCTGCAGGGTCGGCCGCAGGACGGCACCGTCGCGGCCGTTCACCCGGACCTTTACGACGCGCGCTCGGTCGACGGCGCCCTGGGCACCGGGTGCGGCCAGGGTCGTCCCGCCGGTGATCCCGCGACGGGACGACGCGCGCTCGCCGAGGAAGCGGGGGATGAGGACGTCGATCTGGGCCTCGCCCCGGACCCAGCGGTGCTGATGGCCCTCGAAGCTCTGGCCGTCCGCGACGAATCCGCAGTCGCGCAGGACCGTCGTGAAGCGCAGCAGCATCGTCGGATGTGCCCTCACGTCGAGCACGGTGTCGGCGTCGTTCGTGGGGCGGGCCGACGTCGACCCGCGCTCCCAGCAATGGGACTGGACCATCTGGCCGCCGACGACGGCCCAGCCGGCCGGCAGGCGCTCGTGCACCTCGAAGAGGGCGTGCCAGGCGTCGGCCTGGGCGGCTCGGAGCGTGGGCGCGACGATCATCGCGAGCCCTCGCGGATCAACCTGTCGGCGGCGGCCCGTTCTCGTGGTCCGGCACTCGTCGCCAGGTCCGCGATGAGGGTTCCGAGTGGCAGCGGGCGCGGTGCGGCGCCGTCGTGGACCCTCAGGGCGGCGTTCGGCCGGCGGGACGGGACGAGCAGGTACTCGTGGACCACGTCGTCGAGATCGGCGGCGGACACGTGTGCCTCGAGTCTGCCGCCGTCGCTCATGCCCGAGCGTTCGTCGCTGCTGCCCCCGGGGGTGAGCCTGGTGTCCAGTCGGAGATCGGGGAGGTCGGCCGCCGGTGCCTCGAACCCCCGGGCCGTGGGGTGGGCGGTCCGCAGCCAGAGGGCGAGGCGGTCGGACGGCGCCGTGCCCCGCCGCAGTTCGTCGACCCGGGCGAGCGTCCGGCCCCGCTCGCTGGGTGACAATCCGACGGCCCAGTCGGGGTCACCGGTCAGCCGAGCCACCAGGGCGTCGGCCGACCGGCGCGAGAGCGGTCGGCCGGGCTGCCGTCGATGCGGAACGGCGTCGTCGATCAGCCATCGTCCGCCGACCCACCGGGCGTCGAGCAGTCCGGCCGCTGCGGCCGCCTGGGCGCGACGGGTCGAGATGTCGTGACGTCTCGCGTATTCGGACGCGCTCAGTTCGGCCATGGTGTGCACAACCGTACGCGAACGCGAATGATTGTGGAAGAGCAGGAGCAGGTCGCGCTCACCCGCGCGGCGGCCCCGTCGTCCCGCGCACCACGAGCCGCGTCGGCAGCTGCACCTCGGGCGCGGCCGGTTCGCCGCCCTCGAGCATCGTGAAGAGCATGCCCGCCGCCGCGCTGCCGAGCCGCTGCATCGGCTGCTGCACGGTGGTCAGAGGAGGTGACTCGCGGGAGGCCTCGGGGATGTCGTCGAACCCGACGATGCTGAGGTCGTCGGGCACCCGCAGGCCGAGGTCGAGCGCGGTGCGCAGCAGGGCGATGGCCGAGAGGTCGTTGGCGGCGAAGACGGCCGTCGGCCGGTCGGGGCTCGTCAGCAGCGAGCGGGCCGCCTGGCGCGAGGCCGTCAGCTCGAAGTCGCCGTTGCGGGTCAGCGCCGGGTCGCGGGTGATGCCGGCCGCCCGGAGCGCCTGCACGTAGCCCGCCTCGCGCAACGACGCCGAGCGCAGGTCGGGGCGTCCGGCCAGGAAGCCGATGCGACGGTGCCCCAGGCCGAGCAGGTGCTCGACGGCGAGCAGCGCCCCGCCCCGGCTGTCGCCCTCGACCGACGGCAGGTCGGTGCGCCCGGTGTGCGGGTCGACGGCCACCACGGGGATGCTCGCGGCGGTGGTCAGCACCGAGGGCGTGACGAGGATCGCGCCGTCGATCAGCGTGCCGCTCAACCGGCTGAGCGAGCGACGCTCCCACCCGGTGTTCTCGCCGCGGTGCGCCCCGCTGTAGGCCAGCAGGTCGTACTCGGCGCCCCGCGACCGGACGGCTGCCCCGACCCCCTTGAGCACCTCCGAGCTGAACGGCTCGAAGTCGGCCACGAGCACGCCGATCACCCCGGTGCGGCGGGCCCGCATGCTGCTGGCCACCAGGCTCGACTCGTAGCCGAGCTCGTCGACCGCCGCCATCACGCGCTCGATCGCCTGGGCCGAGACGCCGTAGCGGCCGTTGACCGCCTTGGACACCGTCGCGACCGACACCCCGGCAGCCCGTGCCACGTCGTGGATCGTCACCCGTGCCGTCATCACGTCGGCAGCCTAGCCCGACGGAAATGGTTTTCGAAAACGTTTGACACCGTCCCCGACGTTTTCGACACTGAGGCCATGCCGCGCATCGGAGCACGGCACGCTCGGCCGACCACGGCCGCTCAACGAAGAGGAAAAGGTGGAACCATGACCACATCTCGACGGCTCCTGGCCGGGTCTGCGGCCCTGCTGATCGGAGCGGGACTGCTGACCGGCTGCAGCACCGGGGGCGGAAGCGGGTCGGACGACGGCACGCTCACCCTGTGGCAGAACTCGACGACCGGCCCCGGCCAGGACTTCTGGACGGCCACCGCGGCCGACTTCGAGAAGGCCAACCCGGACGTGAAGATCGACGTCCAGACCGTGCAGAACGAGGACTTCGACAGCAAGCTGCAGACCGCCCTCAACTCGGGCGACGCCCCGGACGTGTTCCTGCAGCGCGGCGGCGGCAAGCTCCAGGCCATGGTCTCGGCCGGACAGGTCAAGGACCTCACCGACGTCATCTCGGACGACGCGAAGCAGGACATCAGCGAGGGGACCTTCGGGTCGGGCTCGGTCGACGGCAAGGTGTACTCGATGCCCGTCGCCGTGCTCCCCGGTGGCTTCTGGTACAGCCAGGACCTCTTCGACGCCGCCGGCATCACCGAGGCCCCGAAGACGATGGACGAGCTCGACCAGGCCGTCACCGCCCTGAAGGGCTCGGGCGTCTCGCCCGTCGCCCTCGGTGGCAAGGACGCCTGGCCCGCCGCCCACTGGTACTTCTTCTTCGCGCTGCGCTCGTGCAGCTCGGACGTCCTCGAGAAGGCCGCGACCGACCGTGACTTCAGCGACGACTGCTGGGTCGAGGCGGCCGAGGACCTCGCCGACTTCCGCGACACCGAGCCGTTCAACGACGGGTTCCTCACCACGGCGGCCCAGCAGGGCGCCGGCAGCTCGGCCGGCCTGATCGCCAACCACCAGGCGGGCATGGAGCTCATGGGTGCCTGGAACCCCGGCGTCATCGCCTCGCTCACGCCCGACCAGCAGCCGCTGTCCGACCTGGGCTGGTTCCCCTTCCCCGCCGTCGACGGCGGCGACGGCGAGACCGGCTCCATCATGGGCGGGGTCGACGGGTACTCGTGCTCGGCCGGTGCGCCCGACTCGTGCGTCGACTTCCTGAACTACCTGGCGACCCCCGACGTGCAGACGGCCTACTACAAGGCCTTCAACGCGCCTCCCGTCAACACGGTCGCCCAGGAGGCCGTCACCGAGCCCTACCTGCAGGACGTGCTCAGCGCCTACAACGACGCCCCCTTCGTCTCGCAGTGGCTCGACACCGTCTACGGCCTGAACGTCGGCAACGCGATGAACGTCGCCGTGGTCGACCTGCTCTCGGGTGACGGCACGCCGCAGCAGTTCGTCGACGCCGTCGACGCCGCCGCCAAGAAGGCGTAGAGGTCGGATCGTGAGTCTCCGCGAACCCTCCGTGCGGCCCGCCGCACCCTCGCGGCCTCACGCCACCGCCGGGGGCGAGGCACTCGCCTCGCCCCCGGTGGCCTCCCGGGCCGTGTCCCGGAAGGGGCGTGGCGCCCGCGGCCTCGAGATCGCCCTGCTGGTCGGTCCCGCCCTCGTCGTGTTCCTGGCGTTCGTGGTCTTCCCGATCGTGATGGCCGCCTACTACGGCTTCTTCAGCTGGTCGGGCTTCGGCCCGCCGACCGACTTCGTCGGGTTCCGCAACTACGTCACGATCTTCCAGGACCCGACGTTCCTCGACGCGTTGCGGCACAACGCCACGATCGTCGTGCTCTCGCTCGTGCTGCAGGGCCCGGTGGCCATCGGGCTCGCGCTGCTGCTCAACCGCAAGCTGCGCGGTCAGTCGCTCATCCGCGTGCTGATCTTCGTGCCCTACGTCATCAGCGAGGTCGTCGTCGGCACGGGCTGGAGCCTCATGCTCCAGGGCAGCGGCGCCGTCAACGACCTGCTCACCAAGGTCGGCCTCGGCTCGTTCGCGACCGACTGGCTCGCCGACCCGAGCATCGCGATCTGGACCCTGCTCGTCATCATCACCTGGAAGTACGTCGGCTTCGCCGTCATCCTCTTCCTGGCCGGGCTGCAGGGCGTGCCCGAGGAGCTCAGCGAGGCCGCGGCCATCGACGGCGCGAGCTGGTGGCAGATCCAGCGCCGCATCACGCTGCCGCTGCTCGGACCGACGCTGCGCATCTGGGCGTTCCTGTCGATCATCGGCTCGCTGCAGCTCTTCGACCTCGTCTACATCATCTGGGGTCAGTACATCGCGGCCACCGCCGGCACGTCGACCATGGCGACCTACATGGTGGCCAACGGCCGCACCTCGGGCAGTTACGGCTACGGCAACGCCGTCGCGGTCGTGCTGTTCCTCATCTCGCTCGTCGTCGCCCTCGTCTACCAGCGCTTCGTGCTGCGACGCGACACGGCCGGGGCCGTCACGACCTCCGCCACCACCGCAGGAGAAGAACGATGACCGCCAGCACCCTGCCCGCCCGCCCCCGCGGCGGCACCCCCGCGCCCGCGGCGCCCCGGCCGTCGACCCGCAGGAGGCGCGGCATCGCGGACCCCGGACGCGGCGTCGCGTACGTGGTCGCGGTGGTCGTCATCGTGGCGATGCTCGCGCCCGTCGCGTTCATCGTGATCGGCGGGTTCCGCACCAACGCGCAGATCACGACCGACCCGTCCGGGTTCCCGAGCCCGTGGCAGGTCGGCAACTACCTCGACGTCCTGACCGGCGGCACGTTCTGGCGACAGGTCGGCAACTCGCTGATCTCGGCCGGGGCGACCACGATCGGCACGGTGGCGCTCGGCCTGGCCGCCAGCTACGTCCTGGCGCGGTACCGGTTCGCCGGTCGCGGGGTGCTCTACGCGCTCTTCGCGGCGGGCCTGATGTTCCCGATGACCGTCGCGATCACGCCGCTGTACCTCGTGATCCGCGACCTGGGCCTGACGAACTCGCTGGCCGGCGTCATCCTGCCGCAGATCGCCTTCGCCCTGCCGACGACGATCATCATCCTCGTGCCGTTCCTCCGCGCGATCCCCGACGAGATCGAGGAGGCCGCGTTCATCGACGGCTGCAGCCGCCTCGGCTTCTTCTTCCGGATGGTCGTCCGGCTGTCGTTGCCCGGCGTGATCACGGTGGGCATCCTCGCCTTCATCGGTGCCTGGAACTCGTACCTGCTGCCGCTGTTCATCCTCAACGACCCGTCGACGTTCACCCTGCCGCTCGGCGTGCAGGCGTTCTCGTCGCAGTACTCGGTCGACACGGCACGGGTGCTCGCCTTCACGGCGCTCTCGATGCTGCCCGCGTTGATCTTCTTCAGCCTCTTCGAACGCCGCATCGTCGGCGGGCTCACCGGGGCGGTCAAGGGATGACCGCCACCGACACCGTCACAGACCAGGAGGCGCGAGCCGACATGACCGACACCGCTCACCGACCGCAGGCACTCACGGTCGGCGAACCCCGCGCCTCCGACCGGGTGGCGTCGCTGCTGGCCGAGATGACCCTCGACGAGAAGCTCGCCCAGCTGGTCGGTTGGTGGGTCGACCAGGGGGCCGAGAACGTCGCCCCGATGCAGGGCGAGATGGCGACGTCGGGCGACTACGTCGAGGCGACCCGACACGGGCTCGGGCACCTGACTCGGGTCTACGGGACGCGGCCGGTGGACCCCGTCGAGCGCGCCTCCTGGTTGTGGCGCGAACAGCGCCGCCTGCGGGACGAGACCCGATTGGGCATCCCCGCGCTGGTGCACGAGGAGTGCCTGACCGGCCTCGCCGCCTGGCAGGCCGCGACGTTCCCGACGCCGCTCGCCTGGGGCGCGTCGTTCGACCCCGAGCTGGTCGAGGAGATGGCCCGGCTGATCGGCGGGTCCATGCGCGACCTCGGCGTGCACCAGGGTCTCGCGCCCGTGCTCGACGTCATCCGTGACACCCGCTGGGGTCGGGTCGACGAGTGCATCGCCGAGGACCCCTACGTCGTCGGCACGATCGGCACCGCCTACGTGAAGGGGCTGCAGGCGGCCGGCGTGCACGCGACGCTCAAGCACTTCGTCGGCTACTCGACCTCGGCCGCGGGGCGCAACCACGCACCGGCGCAGGTCGGACCGCGGTTCGTCGAGGACGTGCTGCTGCCGCCCTTCGAGATGGCCGTGCTCGACGGCGGGGTGCGGTCGGTGATGAACTCGTACGCCGAGATCGACGGGGTGCCGGTCGCCGGGACGCCGTCGTACCTGACCGAGGTGCTCCGCCGCAGGTGGGGGTTCGACGGCGTGGTCGTGTCGGACTACTTCTCGGTGGCGTTCCTGCAGGTGATGCACGCCGTCGCGGCCGACCGGGGCGAGGCCGCCGCGCTGGCCCTCGAGGCCGGCATCGACGTCGAGCTGCCCACCGGTGACGCCTACCTCGCGCCCCTGGCCGAGCGGGTGCGGGCCGGAGACGTGGACGAGGCGCTGGTCGACCGGGCGGTGATCCGCGTGCTCGCCGAGAAGGAGGAGCTCGGGCTGCTCGACGAGACGTTCGAGACGCCACCGCCGACCGCGATCGACCTCGACTCGGCCCAGCACCGGGCCGTCGCGCGGCGGCTGGCCGACGAGTCGGTCGTCGTGCTGACGAACGACGGCGTGCTCCCGCTCGTGCGGGGGGCGGCGGGTGCCACCGGTGGTGCCGACGTCGCGGGGACCGGCCCGGCGTCGGTCGCGGTGGTCGGCCCGAACGGCGACAGCGCCGAGGCCCTCATGGGCTGCTACTCGTTCGTCAACCACGTGCTGGCGCACCACCCCGGCGTGCCGCTCGGCATCGACCTGCCGACCGTCGCCGCCTCCCTCCGCATCGAGCTGCCCACCGCCGAGGTGGTCGTCGAGGCCGGCTGCGACGTCGAGGGCGACGACCGGTCACGCATCGACGCGGCCGTCGAGGCCGCCCGCGCCGCCTCCGTCGCGGTCGTCGTGGTCGGCGACCGGGCCGGCCTCTTCGGCCGGGGCACCGTCGGCGAGGGCAACGACGTCGAGAGCCTCGAGCTGCCCGGGGTGCAGCGCGAGCTCGTCGAGGCCGTCGTCGCCACCGGCACGCCGACCGTCATGGTCGTGCTCTCGGGCCGGCCGTACGCCATCGGGTGGGCGGTGTCGGGTGCGGGGGCGCCCGCCGCCGTCGTCCAGGCGTTCTTCCCGGGGGAGGAGGGCGGGGCCGCCGTCGCCGGCGTCCTGACCGGCAGCGTCGAGCCGTCCGGGCACCTGCCCGTGTCGTTGCCGCGGTCGGCCGGCGCGCAGCCGTTCTCGTACCTGCACCCGGTGCTCGGCGGGCCGTCCGAGGTGACGAGCGCCGACAGCACGCCCGTGCTGCCGTTCGGGCACGGGCTGTCGTACACCTCGTGGCGACGCTCCGACCTGGTCGTCGACTCGGCCGAGGTGCCGGCGGGTGGCTCGTTCGTCGCCTCGGTGACGGTCGCCAACACGGGCGACCGCCCCGGCACCGACCTCGTGCAGCTCTACGCCCACGACGTCGTCGGCTCGGTCACCCGGCCCGTCGCGCAGCTGCTCGGCTACGCGCGCGTCGCGCTCGGACCCGGTGAGGAGGCGCGGGTCGTCTTCCGCGTCCCCACCACCCGTCTGGCGCTGACCGACCGGCAGCACCGACGGGTCGTCGAGCCCGGGGACGTCGAGCTGTGGGTCGGCGGCTCGTGCGCCGAGCGGGAGGCCGAGGCGATGGTGCGGCTGACGGGCGACGTGTACCCCGTGACGATCGCCGACGAGCGGATCGTGGGCGTCGAGATCGGGACGCGCGCCGGGCGCTGACCCGCGCCTCCTCGGGTCGCGGGCCCGCGCCTCCTGCGCCCCGAACCCCGTTCACGAAGATGAACCCCGATTTCTCGTGGTTCGTCTTCGTGAACGGGGTTCGTCGCGTCGTGGGGAGGCGCGGCGCGGGGCGGCGACCACGGTCAGGGCGCAGTAAGGCGACATGTGTAGCCTTACGGCGAGTCGCGCACGGTCGCGCGACGACTGGCCCGGCGCCGTGTCGGGCCTCACCGAACGAGAGAACCGGAGCCCGTCCCATGGAGCGTTTCACCGACAAGGTCGTCCTCATCACCGGCGGAGGGTCGGGCCTCGGCCGGGCCGCCGCCGTCCGCGTCGCGAGCGAGGGCGCGAAGCTCGCCCTCGTCGACGTCTCGGAGAAGGGCCTCGCCGACTCGCAGGCCGCCGTGCTCGAGGCCGTCCCCGGGGCCGAGGTGCTGACCGTCGTCGCCGACGTGTCGAGCGAGGACGACGTCGCGCGCTACGTGTCGGCGACGGTCGAGCGCTTCCGGCGCATCGACGCGTTCTTCAACAACGCCGGCATCGAGGGCAAGCAGAACCTCACCGAGCGGTTCGGCGCCGACGAGTTCGACAAGGTCGTCTCGATCAACCTGCGCGGGGTGTTCCTCGGTCTCGAGAAGGTGCTCGGCGTCATGCGGTCGCAGGGCGACGGCGGTGCCGTGGTCAACACCGCGAGCGTCGGCGGCATCCGCGGCGTCGGCAACCAGTCGGGCTACGCCGCGGCCAAGCACGGCGTCGTCGGCCTGACCCGCAACTCGGCCGTCGAGTACGGCGAGTTCGGCATCCGCGTCAACGCGATCGCCCCCGGCGCCATCTGGACGCCCATGGTCGAGGCCTCGATGCGCCAGATCGACGCCGAGAACCCCGAGAAGGCCGCCGAGCAGTTCATCCAGATCAACCCGACCAAGCGCTACGGCAAGGCCGACGAGATCGCCTCGGTCGTCGCCTTCCTGCTGTCGGACGACGCCACCTACGTCAACGCGGCCGTCGTGCCGATCGACGGCGGGCAGTCCGCCAAGTACTGAGGCACGCGCGGGGGCGTCGTGAGTCGCCGGCCCGCACCTCCGCTGGTGGCCGACCCGCGCCTCCTGCCGCCTCGCACCCGGTTCCGAACCATGCACCCCGTTGCTTCTGGGTGCATCGTTCGGAACCGGGTTCTTCGTCGCGCTGCAGGCCGGGGCGGCACCAGGCCGGCAGCGAGGCCACCGGGCCGGCGCGGAGGGCCAGAGCAGGAGGCGCGCCGCGCGTCAGCCGGTCGACTCGCGTTCGTGCACGCGCACGGCTCTGTAGGTCACGCCCGCCGAGGTCGAGCCCCCGATCGCGTCGACCAGGTGTTGGGCGGCCGCCCGGCCGAGCTGTTCGAGGTTCATGTCCACGCTGGTCAGCGTCGGGCGTGACTCGCGGACGAGGACGTCCCAGTTGTCGAAGCCGATGACGGCGACGTCGCCCGGCACCGACCGGCCCTCGTCGCGCAGCGCGTCGAGCACGCCGCGGGCGATGTGGTCGCTGCCCGCGACGATCGCGTCGACGGTCTCGTCGCCCCGGACGAGGAGGCGCGCGCAGTCCCGCCCCCAGGCCTCGCCCCACTGCCCGTACAACGAGGCACCGCCGACGAGCTCGAGCCCGGCGGCCTGCGTGGCGGCCAGCACCCCCGCCGCCCGGTCGCGTGAGGCGGCGTAAGACGACTCGCCGTTCACGAGCGCGATGCGCCGCCGACCCTTGGCGATGAGGTGCTCGGCGGCGAGACGGCCGGCCTGCACGTTGTCGGGGGTGAAGGACGCGTCGGTCGGGTCGGTCGACGGCGCGTAGACGTAGACCACCGGCACGTCGGCGAGGACGGGAGCCGGGGGGCGGGGGTTGGTGGTGCGGCCCACGATCAGGAGCCCGTCGACGCGTCGGGTGAGCAGGTTCTGCAGGTGCAACTGCTCGCGCAGGGCGTCGTCGCGGGCGTCGGCCAGCAGCACCGAGAGCGACCCCGAGCCGAAGGCGTCCTCGGCGCCGAGCAGCACGGGCAGGACGAAACGGTTGTCGAGGTCGCTCGTGACCATGCCGATCGTGCCGGTGCGCTGGGAGTTGAGGGCCTGGGCGAAGAAGTTCGGGGTGAACGAGAGGGCGGCGGCGGCCTCTCGCACCTTGACGCGCGTGCTCTCGCGCACCTGGGCCCGCCCGTTGAGGGCCTTCGACGCGGTCGCCACCGAGACGCCGGCGGCCCGGGCCACATCCGCGAGCGTGACGGGCGCCCCCGTCCCTCGACCACCGCTGCTCGTACCCATGTAGCGAAAATAGTTCACGAACGTGTTGACAAGCAACTGTGCCAAATGTAGCTTTCAACCCGAAACCGGTTTCGGTTACAACTTCTCGACGACGAGACGGTCGCGCACCGGCATCCCCCTGCACCGCGCGGCGCTCTCCGAACGAGGAACCCGCAGCATTCAGAGAGGAATTCCTGTGATCTCGTTCATCCGCAGCAAGAAGACGGCCGTCGCCGTCGTGGGTCTGGCCGCCGTGTCGCTCGCCCTGACCGGGTGTGCCGGTGGCTCGTCCGGCGGCAGCAGCTCGGCCGCGTCGGGGACGTACACCTTCTGGGACCCGTACCCGCAGTTCGACGACTCGTCCGACTGGGCGAAGCTGGTGCAGGCCTGTGGCACCGAGGCCGGCGTCACCGTCGAACGCACCGGCTACGACACCTCCGACCTGACGAGCAAGGCCCTCCTCGCCGGCCAGCAGGGCAACTCGCCCGACCTGCTGCTCGTCGACAACCCCGTCGTCTCGACGCTGGCCGAGGCGGGCCTGCTGACCGACACCGACGAGACCGGTGCCGACACCTCGGACATCGAGCAGAACATCCTCGCGGCCGGACAGATCGACGGTGCGACGTACGGGGTGCCCATCGGCGCCAACACCCTGGCGCTGTACTACAACAAGACCGTCCTCGACGCGGCGGGCGTCGACCCCGCGTCGATCACCGACTGGGACACCCTGACCTCGGCCCTCGAGAAGGTCTCGGCCTCCGGCGGGAAGGGCATCACCTTCTCGGCCATCGGCACCGAAGAAGGAAGCTTCCAGTTCTTGCCCTGGTACTGGGGGTCCGGTGCCGAGCTGACCGACCTCTCGTCCGACGACGCCGTGTCGGCGCTCGACCTCTGGACCGGGTGGGTCGAGGACGGCTACGCCCCGAACTCGGTCATCGGCAACACGCAGACCACGAGCTGGCAGGAGTTCCTCACGGGGGAGTACGCCTTCGGCGAGAACGGCACCTGGCAACTGGCCGGCGTCAAGGACTCGGGCATCGACTACGGCATCATCTCGATCCCCGCGAAGGACGGAGGCGCGGCACCGGCCCCCACGGGCGGTGAGTTCCTGACGGTCCCCGTCCAGAGCGACGACGCCCGGTACGACGTCAGCGAGAAGATCCGGGCGTGCCTGACGAGCACCGACAACCTCGTGGCCACCGACACGACCCTGTCGTACGTCGCGCCGACGAAGGACGCGCAGGAGCAGCAGGTGCAGGCCGACCCCGACCTCGAACCGTGGGTCACCGCCGTCGGCGATGCCAAGGGGCGCACGAGCGACGACCTCGGCACCGAGTACCCGAAGATCTCGGAGCAGCTCTGGAAGGCCGTCCAGAACAGCCTCAGCGGGTCGTCGTCGGCCCAGGACGCCCTCGACGAGGCCCAGCAGGCCGCCGAGTCGGCCACGAAGTGACCGCCCGGGACGAGCGACCATGAGCACCGACATCCTCGAACGTCGTGAGGCCGTGCCCGACGGACGGTCGGGCGGGACGCACGTCCCGCCCGCCGGCCCCGGCCGCCCGAGGCGTCGCCGTCGCCCCGACGCGGGCCAGCTGACCGCCTGGGCCTTCATCGCCCCGGTCGTCCTCTACCTGGCGGTCTTCTACGCCTACCCGTTGATCCGCAACGTCGACCTGTCGGTCCGCGACTACACCGTGCGGTCGTTCATCGACGGCACGGCACCGTTCATCGGGCTCGAGAACTTCACCGACGTCTTCGCCAGCCCGACGTTCGGCCCCGCCCTCGTCAACACGCTGCTGTTCACGGGCGTCTCGATCGCGTTCCAGTTCTCGATCGGCATGGCACTCGCGGTCTTCTTCTTCCAGAGGTTCCCGCTGTCGTCGACGTTGCGCGCGTTGTTCCTCGTGCCGTGGCTGCTGCCGCTGATCGTCAGCGCGTCGACCTGGTCCTGGATGCTCAACAGCGAGAGCGGCGTCGTCAACTCGGTCATCGAGACCTTCGGCGGCAGCCAGGTCAACTGGCTCACCTCTTCGCAGTGGGCGTTGACGAGCGTGATCGTCGCCAACATCTGGATCGGCATCCCGTTCAACCTGGTCATCCTCTACAGCGGCCTGCAGAACATCTCGGGTGACCTCTACGAAGCGGCGGCGCTCGACGGCGCGAACGCCTGGCAGAAGTTCTGGCGCATCACGTTCCCGCTGCTGCGCCCGGTGTCGGCCATCACCATCCTGCTCGGCCTCGTCTACACGCTGAAGGTCTTCGACATCATCTGGATCATGACCCGGGGCGGCCCGGGCGACGCCTCGACCACCTTCGCCATCTGGTCGTACCAGTTGGGCTTCGGCTCGACCCTCCCGACCTTCGGCCCCGCGGCCGCCGTCGGCAACCTGCTGATCGTGATGGCCCTGATCTGCGGATTCGTCTACCTGCGCGTGCAGAGGAAGCAGAGTCGGTCATGAGCGTCATCACCCGGACCCCCGCCCCGCGATCGGACGTGCGCCGCGCCTCCTCGCGGCGGGCCGGCCGGCGCAGCCTGGCCACGACCGTCCTCGGCGTCGTCTTCACGGCGATCATGTTGTTCCCCATCTACTGGATGATCAACGTCTCGCTGACGCCGACGGCGCAGATGCGGCAGAGCCCGCCGTCGTGGTTCCCGACGAATCCGACGCTCGACGGCTACGCGGCCGTCGTGTCCGAGCAGCTGCCCTACCTCGGCACGAGCCTGCTGGTCGGGCTCGGCACCGTCGTCGTGACGGTCGCCCTGTCGGCACCGGCCGCGTACTCGCTCGCCAAGCTGCGGCCCAAGGGGGGAGGCGCGCTCAGCTTCGTCCTGCTGGTCGCGCAGATGATCCCCCAGGTCATCATGGCGATGGGCTTCTACGCGATCTACCTCAACCTCGGCATCCTCAACGAGTGGTGGGGTCTCGTGATCGCCGACTCGACGCTCGCGGTGCCGTTCGGCGTGCTGATCTTCACCGCGTTCATGAGCGGCATCCCCGACGAGTTGCTGAGCGCCGCGAAGCTCGACGGGGCCGGCTCGTGGCGGACCTTCGTCTCGGTGGTGCTTCCGGTCAGCCGCAACTCGGCCGTCACCGTCGGGCTGTTCGCGTTCTTGTGGGCCTGGTCGGACTTCGTCTTCTCGTCGACGCTCAACAGCGGCGGCTCGGCCCAGACCATCACCCTCGGCATCTACCGCTACATCGGCAACAACAACCAGGAGTGGAACTCGATCATGGCGACCGCCGTGGTCGCGTCGATCCCCGCCACCGTCCTGCTCGTCGTCGCCCAGCGGTACGTCGCCGCCGGCGTCACCGCCGGTGCCGTCAAGGACTGAGCCGGCCTCCCCGAGCCGACAGCGCCTGGCCGACAGGACCGAACCGACATGACCACCACACATCCCGCGAGGAGCACGCCCGTGACCACCATCCACACCTCGACCGCACCGTTCTCGGGCCCGGTCCGGCCCGGCCGGTCGACCCTGACCCCGCTCGACTCGTCCGAGATCCGCCTGACCGGCGGGTACTGGGCCGAGAAGCAACGCCTGAACGCCGACGTCGTGCTGCGCCACTGCGAGGACTGGATGGAGCGCATCGGCTGGACGGGCAACTTCGACCGGGCCGCGTCCCATCAGGCCGGCTGGGTGCACGCCGGCATCGAGTTCGTCGACAGCGAGGTCTACAAGCTGCTCGAGGGCATGGCGTGGGAGCTCGGCCGATCGCACGACGCCGACCTCTCGTCGCGCTACGACCAGCTGGTGTACCGGGTCGCCTCGGCGCAGGACGACGACGGCTACCTGCACACCAGCTTCGGTCGTCCCTGGCAGCCCGCCCGCTACTCGAACCTCGAATGGGGCCACGAGCTCTACAGCTTCGGCCACCTCGTCCAGGCGGCCGTCGCGGCCGAGAGGACCGGCATCGAGAGCGCCCTGGTCGACGTCGCCCGCCGCCTGGCCGACCACCTCTGGGTCGAGTTCGGGCCCGACGGGCGGGTGGCGGTCTGCGGGCACCCCGAGATCGAGGTCGCGCTCGTCGAGTTCGGCCGCGCCCTCGACGAGCCCCGCTACGTCGAGCTCGCGCGCCTCTTCGTCGAGCGCCGCGGCCACGGCCTGCTGGCGCCGATCGAGTACGGCCAGGAGTACTTCCAGGACGACGTGCCGGTGCGGGAGGCCGAGGTGCTGCGCGGGCACGCGGTGCGGGCGTTGTACCTGGCGGCCGGTGCCCTCGACGTGGCCGTCGAGACCGGCGACGACGAACTCGCCGACGCCGTCCGGCGGCAGTGGGAGGCGACCGTCGCGCGCCGCACGTACGTCACCGGCGGGATGGGCTCGCACCACCAGGACGAGGCGTACGGTGCCGACTTCGAGCTTCCGCCGGATCGCGCCTACTCGGAGACCTGCGCCGGCATCGCCTCGAACATGCTGTCGTGGCGCCTGCTGCTGCAGGACGGCGACCCGCGCTACGCGGACCTGATCGAACGCACGCTGTTCAACAACGTGATGGCCTCGCCCCGCGAGGACGGGCGTGCCTTCTTCTACACGAACACGTTGCACCAGCGCACCGACGGCGTCGCCCCCGACGAGGACGAGCTGAACGCCCGCGCCCTGTCGAGCCTCCGGGCGCCCTGGTTCGAGGTCTCGTGCTGCCCGACGAACGTCGCCCGCACGCTCGCGAGCGTCGAGTCGACCTTCGCGACCAAGACGCCGGCCGGGCTGCAGGTGCACCAGTACGGCGAGTACGACGTCGACACCGCCCTTTCCGACGGCACGCCGATCGCCCTGTCGGTGCGCAGCGGCTACCCCTACGACGGCGCGGTCCGCATCACCTGGCGCGACGACACGCGACGCGAGGTCGACCTCGACCTGCGCATTCCCTCGTGGGCGGGCTCGGCACGCATCGAGGCGCCCGGCCAGGCACCGTCCGTGCGGGACGGACGCTCGACGACCGTCCGGGGCCGGTTCGCGGCGGGCGACGTCGTCACGGTCGACCTGCCGATGCAGGCCCGGTGGAGCCTGCCCGACCCTCGGATCGACGCGGTGCGCGGCCAGGTCGCCGTTCAGCGCGGCCCGCTCGTGCTGGCGCTCGAGTCGACCGACCTGCCCGACGGCGACGTCAACGACGTGGTCGTCGACACCTCGGTCGAACCGGTGACCACCGAGCGGGGTGCCACGGTCGAGGTGTCACGTCTGGCCGCGGCCACCGCCGACTGGCCGTACGGCGAGCCCGGCGACGCGACCGGCCCGCTCGGCGCGGTCGCCCTCGTGCCCTACGCCACCTGGGCGAACCGCGGGCCGTCGACCATGAGGGTCTGGCTGCCCGTCGCCCGGGTCGAGGGCTGACCCGCGCCTCCTGACGTCCCGCCCGTGAGGGCGGTGCGACCCGGTTCCATCCCTCGAAGAAAGCAAAGGAGCTTCTCTGTGAACCGAACGAAGATCACGACGGGACTGCTGGCGGCGACGGCGGTCCTCGCGGCGCTCGTCGCACCGGCGGCACCCGCAGAAGCGGCGGGCAACACGCTCGTCGTCGACGCCTCGACGAGCATCAGGCCCGTCACCCACGTCGGAGCCGGGGGGCTGTACGCCGTGGCGTCCGACACGACGCCGGCCCCTGGTCTGCTGACGCCGTTGCGGCTGAAGCAGCACACGCAGCCCGCTCCCGGCGTGCAGCAGCTCGGCAACGGTGCCACCGTGCCGACCGGCGACGTGCTGAAGACGGCGAACGCGTTCACCCGCGACGGTGCACAGTCGTACGCCCGCATGCCCGACGTCTACCCGGACTTCCCGTACCGCTGGATCAGCTGGCAGGACTGGACGCAGAAGATCGACACGATGGTCGGGGCCCGGGTCGCCGCGGCGGGCACGACGAACATCAACGGCTGGGAGCTGTGGAACGAGCCCGACGGCACCTGGGACACCGCGAAGGCGGGCCCGTTCCTCGACGGGTGGACCCGGACCTACCGCCAGGTGAAGCTGCAGGACACGGTGACGCCGATCGTGGGTCCGAGCTACAGCCGCTACTACCCCGACCGCATGCGCGAGTTCATGGCCAGGGCGAAGGCCGACGGCACCCTGCCTGACGTCGTCGTCTGGCACGAACTGGACGACGGCGGGTGGGCCGACGTCGACGAGCACGTGGCCGACTACCGATCGATCGAGCGTGACCTCGGCATCAGCCCGCGTCCGATCTCGATCAACGAATACGGTTCGCCGAACCAGGTCGACACCCCCAGCGTCGCGGCCCACTTCATCGCGCAGTTCGAGCGCACCGGCATCAAGGACGCCGAACGCGCGTACTGGTACGAATCCGGGACCGTCGGGGGACTCGTGTGGAACAACGCTCCGACCGGGTCGTACTGGCTCTACAAGTGGTACGGCGAGATGGCAGGCTCCATGGTCGACGTGACGCCCTCGGGCGATCTCGACGGGTTCGCCTCGTACGACTCGACCCGCGGGATCGTCAACGTCGCGTTCGGCGGGACGTTCGGTGACAACGCCGTACAGGTCAAGGGACTGGCCGGTCTCGGGTCGCAGGTCAGGGTGACGGTGAACTACACGCCGCGCTCGGGACGCATGGCGAACGTCGCTGCACCGACCCAGCTGTCGAGTACCACCGTCGGCGTCGTGAACGGGGCCGTCACCGTCCCCATCCCGAACCAGGACTACCTCGGCGCCTACCAGGTGGTCGTCACGCCCGCCTCGGGCCCGGCCACGAGCTACCAGCAGACCTACGAGGCCGAGAACGCGACGGTGGTCAACGCGTCGATCCTGTCGTCGTCCTCGGCGTCCAACTCCGGCTACGTGGGTCGCATCGACGGTCTGGGTGACGGCCGGTCGAACTCGTTCGTCGATTTCGTGGTCGAGGTGCCGACGGCCGGCAGCTACTCGTTGACGACCCGCTACGCGAACGGAGGCGCAGCGACGTCGACGCAGGGCCTCGCCTTCAACGGTGGTGCGTTCTCGACGGTGTCGTACGCACCGACGGGTGGCTGGGGGCGGTTCGCCACCTCGGCGGCCGCACCCGTCACGCTCAAGGCCGGGGTCAACGTGATCCGTCTGGCGAAGGGTTCTCCGAACTTCGCCGGGGGCACCGGATTCGCCGAGCTCGACTCGATCACGCTGACTCCGCGGTAGCCGCCGGCAGGCCGCCGGGCTCCTGAGAAGGCCCGGCCGCCCGACAGCTCTTCCTGTCGGGCCGGGCGGTGCGTCACGGTCCCGGGCCGTGACGCACCGCCCCTCTGTGGTCGCGACCCGCGCCTCCTGACGCTCCGGCGCCCGGGTCGCGGACCCGGCGCCGAGGACTCGGCGCCGCGCGCGTCAGCGCAGGACGACGATCATCCGCTTCGAGACGCTGGCGGACACGTTGCCCGACCCGGCGTACGACGCGGACAGGACGTACGTGCCCCCGCGGGTGAAGGTCCCCACCGGCACGGTGACGCGTCCTGCTCCGTCGGCCGAGACGGTGGCGGTGCCGACGGTCCTGCCGCCCGAGGTCACGGTCACGGTGCCGGTGGGGCGGGGGACGCCGGGGGCCGACACGGTGACCGTGACCGTCGCCGCCTTGTTCTTGGTGATCGCCGTCGTCCCGCGGGTCAAGGCGCTGGACGAGGAGGCCTTGTCGACGGTCACGCCGACGACCGCCGAGTCCGAGCCGGACTGCGTCGTCGTGGCAGGGACGAAGGAGGCGCGCAGCTGGTGGGTGCCCGCCGCGGTCGTCCCCGGCAGGGTCACCGTGGCGCGCCCGTCGGACCCGACCTTCGTGCTGCCGACGACGGCCGTGCCGTCCCGGAGCGTCACCGTCCCGCTCGGGGCCGAACCGTCCGACGCGACGACCTGGGTGGTCGTCGTGATCGGGGTGGTCGAGCCGTGGGTCTGGCGGGTGCGGTCGACGCTCAGTCGACTGGTCGTCGTCGCGGGGGCGGTCGCGGGCGCCGGGGCCGACAGGGTCGGGGCCGGAGCGGAGGCGGGCACCTTGGCGGACCCCCGGCGAGGCTCACGTCGAGGACCGCTCCGCCCGACGGGGTCATCGAGCGGACCGACACCGTGAAGCCGCCGTTCGCGCTGGTGAACGACTCGCCCGCGTCGAGGTGCGTGTCGCGACGGCTGGGGTCGCGCCCGGCGTCGAGGCCGACCGCGAGGGCGACGGTCGACACCGTGCTGCCCGCGAGGGTGAGCGGGCGGAGCACCCGGACGCTGCCGGTCGTCTTGTCGCTGGTGAGCGCGCAGCGCGTGAAGCCCGATCCGACGAGGGCGCAGGACGGAGAACGTCCGCCGAACTCCGGGCTGGTGGCGTCCGTCCCGGTCGCGGTGCGGTACTCGACGTAGTAGTCCTGACCGCTGACCGGGTCGACCACCTTGACGGCGCGGCCCTTCGCGGCACCGTCGAGCGAGGCGACGGTGACCTGGCGGGTCGTGCCCGCCCCGCTGAGCGTGGTGACGTCGGTCAGGTAACCGGCGCGGACCCGCTGGACGGACGACAGGTGGGGGCGGGACGACGAGACCGAGTAGCCCATGATGTCGAGGAAGTCCCCGTACTCGAGCACGGGGCAGGAGGCGGGGGAGTCGGTCGACGTGGCGTACCGGTAGTCGCTCGCGGCCCCGTCGAACGACGTCGTGCTGCGGCACATGCCGGCACCGGCGTGGCCGAAGCCGAGGTTGTGGCCGAACTCGTGCAGCAGCACGGGGACGCCCAGCGTGCTGCCCGCTCCGTACGAGCTGAAGACCTCGCCGCCGTCGCCGCCGACCGTGCCGAACGCGGTCGCCGTCGTCCCGCACGTCTCGCGGCTCAGGACGATCAGGTGCTCGTTCGTGCCGGCCCACGCGTACCGGGCGAACCGTCCGCCGAAGGCCGAGGTGTGGACCGTGTTGAGCACCGTGGCGGGGACGCACGACGCCTGGTCGAGCGAGCGGGTCTCGATGCCGGCGAGCGTCACGTTCACGGTGTGGCCTGACTCCTCCCACCAGTAGTCGTGCAGCTGCGTCACGGCGGCGCGGATCGAGGCGTCGTCGGGAGGCGTGGGGGAGTCGTCCGAGGTCGCGGCCGTCGCCGCCGCGACGCTGACGTACACCGGGTGGTCCGTCACCCCGGTCGTCGGCGACACGTCGTCGTCGGTCTGGGCCCTCAGCAGGGGCGCCGAGGGCACCGTCATCATGTCGCCGGACAAGTCGGCCGAGACGCCCGACGTGGCCGTCGAGGCGGCGGCCGTCGTGGTGGGGGCGGTGGCGACCGGGGCGGGCGACGGGGTCGCGGCCTGGGCGGGGGCGGTCACCAGGACGGTGAACACCAGGGCCGCGGCGGCGGCGGTCGCCGCGAGGCGGCGGGTCGGGAACGAGGGCATGGCGGACTCCAGGGATCTCGGAGGCGCGGACCGTCACCGAGGGACGTACGACTCCGTCGGACGTCGGGGAACGACGGAGGTCCTGCCGCCTCGGCGGACGTCGGGGAACGCCGAGGCAGCAAGGCTCGCCGGCGGACGTCGGGGAACGCCGGAGAGGTGACGGCAACGCGCCGTCGGTGGGGGTTCATACCCACGAATGGAACTCAACCACCCTCGCCCGGTCGCCCGAACCCCCCGAACGAGTGCGTGGGGACCCCCAGAACAGGACCGTTCGGGATCTCGGCGGCCGCGCCTCCTGCCTGGGCGTCAGCCCTGACGGGCCACCGGTGGGGGTATATCGTCCGGGTATCGTTCGACCCCGTTCCACCCTCGAGAAGGAGAACACCATGAGCAGCACGTCAGCACCCGGCACCTTCGACTTCGGCACCGGCCTCGACGGCATGTGGCAGGCCATGGAGCAGCTCCGCTCGACCTTCGACCGCCGCGAGGGCACCCGTGCCCCGCGGGGCGAGGTGCGGGCCGCGATCCTCGCGCTGCTGGCCGAACGCCCCATGCACGGCTACCAGATCATCCGCGAAATCGACGAGCGCAGCGGCGGCGACTGGAAGCCCAGCGCCGGGTCCGTGTACCCGACCCTGCAGTTGCTCTCCGACGAGGGGCTCGTCGCCGCGGAGGAGACCGACGGCCGCAAGGTCTACTCGCTCACCGAGGCCGGTCGCGCCGCCGCCGGGGTCGACCCGTCGGCTCCGTGGGAGCCCGAGCGCTCCGCCACCGGCGACCGGTTCCGCGCCCTGCCCAAGGCCGGCGTCGAGCTGGCCCGCGCCACGGCGCAGGTCGGCCGGACGGGCTCGCCCGAGCAGGTCGACGAGGCGGTGGCGGTGCTCGACGAGGCCCGTCGTCGCATCTACTCGATCCTCGCCCGAGACTGACGAGGGTGGCGTCGACCGACCCCTCCGCGTCCAGTCCTCCGGTGCGTGACCGGGCCGGTCGCGCGCGCTACCGTCGCATCCTGCGGTTCGCGTCGCGGCACCTCGCCGTCACCTGGTGGTTCGAACTCGTCCTGCCCCGCTTCGCCCTGCGGCGGCTCGCGGAGCGCACGCGTGCCCGGCGCATGCGGCGCTTCGCTCGGGGCTTCCACGCCCTGGCCCTCGACCTCGGCGGTCTGATGATCAAGGTCGGCCAGTACCTGTCGTCGCGCCTCGACGTGCTGCCGCCCGAGATCACCAAAGAGCTCGAGGGGCTGCAGGACGAGGTCACGCCCGTGCCCTTCCCGGGCATCCGCGCCCTGGCCGAGGCCGAGCTGGGCCGACCCCTCGGGCAGGTCTTCGCCACCGTCGCCGAGTCGCCCATCGCCGCCGCCTCGCTCGGCCAGGCGCACCGGGCGACGCTCGGGCCCGTCGACGCCGCCGACACGGGCCTCACGGACGTCGTGCTCAAGGTGCAGCGGCCCGGCATCGACGCCGTGGTCGACGTCGACCTCGCCGCACTCCGCCGCGTCGGCGGCTGGCTCAGCCACGTCCGGCTGGTGTCGGACCGGGTCGACGCCCCCGCCCTCGTCGAGGAGTTCGCGCGCACCAGCCTCGAAGAGATCGACTACCTCAACGAGGCCGCCAACTCGGCCCGCTTCGCCGCCGACTTCGCCGACGACGAGCGGGTGAGCGTGCCCGACGTCGTGTGGGAGCGCACCACGCGTCGCGTCCTCGTGCTGGACGACGTCTCGGCCATCAAGATCACCGACGTCGACGCGCTGGCCGCCGCCGGCATCGACCCCGCCGAGGTCGCCCCCGTCTTCGCCGCGGTGATGTTCGACCAGCTCTTCACCCACGGGTTCTTCCACGCCGACCCGCATCCCGGCAACATCTTCGTCACGCCCGTGCCCGACGCGGTCGACGGGCAGCGACCGTGGAAGCTCACCTTCATCGACTTCGGCATGATGGGCGAGGTGCCGACGGGCACCCGGACGGGCTTGCGCAAGCTGCTGATCGCGGCGGCCTCGCGTGACGGTTCGGGCATGGTGAACGCCATGCGCGACCTCGGCGTCCTGTTGCCGAGCGCCGACACGCTGGGGCTCGAGCGGGCCGTGACCGCCACCTTCGCCCGGTTCGGCGGCATGGGGTTCGCCGAACTCCGGCAGGTCGACCCGCGGGAGTACCGCGAGTTCGCCGGGCAGTTCGGCGACCTCATCCGGTCGCTGCCGTTCCAGCTGCCCGAGGACTTCCTGCTCGTGCTGCGGGCGATGACGCTGACCTCGGGGGTC
This sequence comes from Frigoribacterium sp. SL97, assembly GCF_026625765.1. NCBI lineage: Bacteria > Bacillati > Actinomycetota > Actinomycetes > Micrococcales > Microbacteriaceae > Frigoribacterium > Frigoribacterium sp. SL97. Next base: position 3,460,480 of record NZ_CP113062.1, on the reverse strand, counting down.
GCCAGCGCGCTCGACCCGGCGTTCAACCTGTGGGACTCGGTCGAGCCCTACGCGGCCCGGCTGATCCGCGACGAACGCGGCAACGCGGTGCAGGACGTCACGCGCCGCACCCTCGACGCCGCCACGGTGGCCGTGCGTCTGCCCGGCCGACTCGACCACCTCGTCACGCGCCTCGAGGACGGCACGCTCGAGGTGGGCAGCCCCCGGATCGAGCGCCAGTTGACCCGCATCGAGCGGACCGCCCGGCGGGTGGTCTCGGCCGTGCTCTTCGCCGCCCTGCTGATCGCCGGGGCCGTCCTGCGCAGCGGGGACGACGTGGTCGGCACGGTGCTCATGGCCACCTCGGCGGTGCCCCTGCTGCACGCGCTGCTGGCCGGCCGCGGACGCTGACGTCCGGCCGGTGCGCCCCGGCGGGGTACAGGGGGTTCCCCCTGACTGGGGACACGACGCCCCTTACCGAGTCGACGATCCCTCGGTACCGTCGCCCCATCGGCACCGTGCCGAGACGTCACAGCCCCCTCCCGACAGGCACCACGGGGGCCTCGGCGCCCCCCACCCGAAGGACTCCCCGACATGTCCCGATCGCTCCGCCGCGCCCGCTGGACCCGCCGTGCCCGCTGGGCCGCCGTGCCCGTCGCCGTCATCGCCTCCGGCGCCATCATCTCGACGGCGTCGTACTCGGCCTTCTCGGCCACCACCTCGAACCCGACGAGCAACTGGTCGACCGGCACCGTGCAGCTCACGGACGACGATTCCGACGTCGCCCTGTTCTCGGCCTCGGGCCTGATGCCCGGTGACACCGGCACGAGGTGCATCACGGTCACCTCGACGGGCAGCCTGCCCTCGTCGGTCCGGCTCTACGGCACCGCGGCGACCACGACCAACTCGCTCTCGTCCTTCCTCGACCTGACGATCCAACAGGGGTCGGGCGCGTCCAGCGCCTCGTGTGACGGCTTCACCCCGGCGAGCCAGGGTGCGCAGGTCTTCTCGGGCACCCTCGCCGACTTCGCGAGCCAGCGGACCGGCTACGCGACCGGCGCCCCGACCTGGTCACCGGACGGGACGGCCGCCGAGTCGCACTCGTTCAAGTTCACGTACGCGCTCAGCCAGTCGACGCCGAACACCGGTCAGGACTCGCGCGCGGCGATCGCCTTCACCTGGGAGGCCCAGACCCGCTGACGCGGGAGACGACGCCCGAGCCGGAACACGCCGACATGACGACCCTCGCGGCCCCCGCCGCCACCACCTCGCAGGTCCGCTCCGACCTGTCGTTCTGGGGTGCGCTGTGCCTGGCGACGATCGCGCGGGTCGTCCTGACGACGGCCGTGTGCCTCCTGCTCTGGGCGGCCGTCCCGGCCCTCTGGGGCTGGACGCCCACGACCGTGGTCACGGGGTCGATGTCGCCCGCGATCGCCGCCGGGGACGTGGTCGTGGCGATGCCCGTCGACACCGCCGACCTCGACGCGGGGCAGGTGCTGCTCGTCGACGATCCGGACCGGGCCGGAGAGCTGCGGCTGCACCGTCTGGTCGACACGACCGACGACGGGTCGTTGCGACTCAAGGGCGACGCGAACGCCGAGTTCGACTCGAGCCCCGTCGCCGCCGAGGCCGTGCACGGCGTCGGGGTCCTGCTCGTGCCGTCCATCGGGTCGCCGATGCTCTGGCACGGCGGCGACCGCGTGGTGGGCGTGCTCGTCGTGTCTCTCGTCGTGCTGCTCCTGCTCGCGGCGATGCGGCTCGAGCCGACCAGCGAGGACGTCGTCGACCCCCTCGCCCCGTCCCGTCACCGTGCGCCCACGCAGCCGTCGGGGCGGTCGCGCGCGGCCCGGGTCTCGGGCGTCGCCCTCACCGTGGTGGCCGGGGTGGCCGTGCTCTTCCTCGTCGTCGGCTCGAGCCACGCGGCGTTCTCGGCCACGACCTCGACCTCGAGCGTGCTCGCCACCTCGCGGTTCGCCTGCCTCGACCGCCCGGTCGCGGCGCAGGCGCGATTCGCCTACCAGTTCAACGACGGGGTCGGCACGACCGCGCGCGACAGCAGCGGCAACGGACGACCGGGCACCCTCACCCCCGGGGCCACGATCACGGGCGGCACGTGCGCCCCCGGTGACGGCCCGTTCCTGAGGCTCGACGGCGTGGACGGTCAGGTCACGACGGGGCTGAACATCGACGGCCCCCAGGTCTTCACCGTCGAGACCTGGTTCCGCACGACCACGACGACGGGCGGCAAGCTGATCGGCTTCGGGAACAGCCAGGCGGGCGCGTCGGGACAGTACGACCGTCACCTCTACCTGACCGACCGGGGCACGCTGATCTTCGGCGTCTACAGCGGCGGGTACTTCACCCTGCAGAGCCCGTCGACGTACACCGACGGTGCGTGGCACCTCGCGACGGCGACCCTGGACGCCTCGGGCATGACGCTCTACGTGGACGGCGCGCCGGTCGGGTCGTCGTCCCAGGCGGCGGCCGAGAACGCCCGCGGCTACTGGCGGATCGGCTACGACGCGGTGAACGCGCCCTGGCCCTCGCCGCCGACCAGCAAGCACTTCCGGGGCGACCTCGACGACACGACGGTCCTCGACGTCGCCTCGACGGCGGCCGAGGTGAGCGCGAGGTACGCGGCCGGCCGGTGAACGTCGACCGGCGTCCGCCGACCGGCGTCCGGGGACCCGGGCCCGGGGCCTCGGTCAGGAGGCGCGGGTCGGTCGAGCGAGGCGCCTCCGGTGGACCCACCGGTCAGGACCGGGCGAGGCGGCGGCGTCGGATGGCGGTGACGGTGACGAGGGCGGCACCGAGGAGCAGGACCAGGCCGGCGCCGATCACCGGCAGCGTGGTGTCCGCACCCGTGTAGGCGAGGTCGCCGCGGGGGCCGGTGCCGTTCCGGTCGGAGACGGGGACGGCCGGGGTCGACGGCATGGTCGTCCCGGGCGGCGTGGTCGTCCCGGGAGGCGTGGTCGCGCCGGGGGGAGTCACGGTGCCGGGAGGGGTGCCGCCGTCGCCCGGGGGCGGCGTGACGACGTCGGCCGGGGTGACCGTGATCGTGTAGTCCGCGGTGTCGGGCGGCGTCGTGCCGTTGTCGGCCGTGATGGTGACGGTGGTGTCGCCGGCGGTGGTCGGGGTGCCCGAGATCTCGCCGGTGGTGTCGTTCAGCGTGAGGCCGGCCGGCAGGGTGCCGGTGGTGACGGTGAAGGTCGGGGCCGGGGCACCGGTCGCCGTGACGCTGAACGAGTACGGGGTGCCCTCGGTCGCGGCCGTCGGACTGCCCGACGTGATGGTCGGTGCGACGGTCTCGGACGGCGTGCCGACCGTGGGGCAGGCCGCGGGCACGGTGAGGGTGTTGGTGTCGAGCGTCACGGCGCCGGTGCGGGCGAGGAGCCGTCCGACGACGGTCGCACCCGTCGTCGCGGTGATGGACTCCTGCGCGAGGATGGTCCCGCGGAAGTCCGCGTCGGCGAGGAGGGTGGCCGAGCTGCCGACCTGCCAGAAGACGTTGCACGCGCTGGCGCCCTGGGAGAAGGTCATGGTCGTGTTCGCGCCGATGGTCAGGGTGCTGGCGGCCTGGATGACCCAGACCGACCGATCGGAGCCGGCGAACGCGAGGCTGCCGTTCTCGGTGAGCTGCACCGCGTCCCCCGAGTAGACGCCGGGCGACAGCGACCGACCGGCCAGGTCGACGACGTTGCTCTCCTGCGGGGTGAGGGCCGCGGCCACGTCGTAGGCCGAGGTGAGGTCCTGCTGCGCGAGCCGCGCGGGTTCGTCGGCCACGTGCTGCACGCCCCCGACGATCACGCCGGGGCCACCGGCGTCGAACCCGGTGACCGAGGAGCCGGGGCTGAGGCCGACGTCGCCGTTCACCACGCTGGGGCCGGTGTTGGTGACCGTCGAGGCGGCGAGCACGGCGTAGCTGCGGGCCGACCCGAGGTCGACGGGGCCGTCGATGACGTTCGCGGCGCTCGCGGGGAGGGCCGAGGCCACCGTGAGGGCGGCGGCGACGCCGAGGACGAGCCCCGAGCGGGCGAGGAGGGAAGGGGACGTCGAACGGGGCATGGCGCCACCTGACTGGGAAGAGGAGGCACCTGGACACACGTGATCGGTTCGTGCGGGCGTTCCCCGTTACCTGAGGTATACGCGGGTCTCCCTGAGAACTCGATCCTTGACGCGTCATCCGGCGACGCGACCGACGCAGCGGCACCCGTGTACCCCGGACTGGGCGTCGACTCGTGCGCCGCGCGGTCCGTAGCGTCGATGCGTGATCCACGAGACCCACCCCGAGTCGTCGGACGCCCCGACGGCCACGACGACCACCCCCGCCACCCCGTTCGGAGCCCCGTCCGCCGCCGTCGAGCGACGCATCGCCATCGTCGAGGCGGCCATGCGCGTCTTCACCGAGCACGCCTTCCACGAGGCGTCGTTCGAGTTGGTCGCCCGAGCCGCCGATCTGCCCGTCAAGACCGTGAGCGACGAGTTCACCCACTGGAACGGCCTGGTCCTGGCGACCGTCGACCTCTGGGTCGGCCGCCGCACCCGGCCGCTGCTCCCCCTCGCCCGGACGCACGGCACGATCGCCCTGCTGCGCGCGATCGTCGCCGCGAACGCCGCCGAACCCGCGTTGATGCGCCTGCTGAGTGCCACCGTCAACGTCGCGGCGACCCCCGGCCACCCGCTGGCGCCGCTGTTGCACGACCAGTGGCAGCAGTTCTACCGGTTGATCCACAGCTCGCTCGCGCAGGACGTCGAGCTCGGGCGCGAGCCCGACACGATGCAGCCGGCCAGGGGTGCCGAGCAGTTGATCGCCCTCTACGAGGGACTGCAGCTGCAGTCCATGGTCCGACGTGACATGGACGTCGTGGAGTCGTTCGACCGGGCGATCACGCGCCTGCGCGCCGGGTGGGGCTCCGTCTACGTGCCGCCCTCCTGGGACCTCGAGCTGGTCTGAGCCGTCCCTCGCCGACGCGTCGTCGAGGCGATCGGGGTACATCTGAGACAGGCTCATGGACAACCCGGCGTCGTCGGCGTAGAAAAGATGGCACATCGCGTCTCACCAGCGCGATGAGGGGCACGACCCCGACGCCGGGACCCACCACCCCGGTGAGATGCGACCGAAGAAGGTACGCCGTGGATCAGACGGCCGAGACGACGACGAGGCGACCCGCCCCGCTCCGTCTCGTGCGCCTCCTCGGCTTCTCGGGTCTCGCCGCGATCGCCATGGTCGGTCTCGGACTCGCCTTCTCGTCCCCGTCGGCCTCGGCCGACGAGGCCCCGTCGTCCCTCCTCGGCGGCGTCACCTCGGCCGTCGGCCAGGTCGCCGGATCGCTCGACGCCCCCGTGGCCGCCGTCGGTCAGACCGCAGGAGGCGCGGTGTCACAGGTCACGGGCGTCGCCGTCCAGGCCACGGCCGTCGCACCCCCGGTGCAGCAGGTCGTGCAGGCCGCGGCCCCCGTGGTGCCCCAGGTCGTGCAGCAGGTCGCGGCCGCCGCACCGGTCTCGTCGGTCGTCGCGCCCGTCGCGCAGACCGTGGACCAGGTCGTCGCGGCCGTCCCCGTGGTGCCTGCCGTCACCGGCCCGGCACCCGTCTCGACCGTGACCGACCCGCTGACCGGCGTCGTCGACGAGGGTCTGACCGCCGTCGGCGACTCGGCTGCGGCCCCCGCCGCCCCCGTGCTCCCGCCGGTCGTGCCCGGAGGCGTCACGCCCCGACCGGGCGTGACGGTCCCCGCGGGCGACGTGCCCGCCGGGGCGGACGCGGACGTCGACGGAGCCGACGGCCTCGGAGTCGTCGCCTCGGACGAGCTCGCCGTCGCCGCGGTGGCCGACGCGTCCGACGTGTCCGGCACGACCGCATCGACCGACGCGGTCGGCATCCTACGGGCGCAGATCGCCTCGGGTCCGTCCTCGTCCGCCGACAGGACCAGCGCACCCCTGGCGCCCACCCCCGGCCCCGCACCGCTTCCTGCCGGTGACGACCACGGCACGCCCGCCCTGCCCTCGGGCACCGGCGGAAGCGCGAACGGTCAGGCCTCGGGCGGCGGAGCGGCCGGCGGTGCCGTCGCGCTCGACGCGACCCGCGCCTCCCTGCTTCCCGGACTCGCCGTCTCGGCGGGGTCCGCGGACGGCGACGACGACCTCCCGTCGACGCCTGCGTACGACACCGACTCTTCCCCCGACTGAGGCCGGTCGCGTCGCCCCTGCAGCCTCCCGGCTGCCGGCGACATCAGCGACCCCGCCGCGACCCCGCGGCACCACACACCTCATCTCTTGGAGAAGACCATGAACACGTACGTCTCGAGAGGGCTCATGGGAGCGCTCTTCATCGGGGGCATCTGGGCCCTCGGAACCACCGCCGCGAACGCGGCGACCACCACCGGCGACGACGGGCTGCTCTCGGGCACCCAGGTCGGCGCCGTCGTCGAGGCTCCGGTCTCGGCCCTCGGCAACGCGGTCAGCGTCCTCGGCGACTCGAGCAGCACCGCGCCGGCCCCTGCGGCGCCTGCCGCCCCGGCTGCGGCACCCGCCGCTCCGGCCGCCGCCCCCGCCGCTCCGGCCGCCGCACCCGCCGCGCCCGCCGCGCCCGTCACGACGACGAGCGGCGACTCGGGCGTGCTCTCGGGCAGCCAGGGCATCGTCTCGATCGACGTGCCGGTCAGCGTCGGTGGCAACGCGGTCTCGGTGCTGGGCGACTCGGCCGGCACGGCCGCTCCCGCCCAGGCCGCGGCCCCCGCGGCACCGGCACCGGCAGCACCTGCCGCCACGTCGGGCGACGACGCGATCGGCTCGGGCACCCAGGCCCTCGTCGACGTGACCCTGCCGGTCACGGTCGGTGGCAACGCGATCTCGGTGCTGGGCGACTCGTCGAGCACCGGCACCACGACCGGCACCCCCGCAGGAGGCGCGACCGGCGCCGGCCCCACCGGCTCGGCCACCGGCACCACCAGTGGTGACGACGGCATCCTCGGGGGCACGCAGGTCGTGCCGTCGGTGGGGCTGCCCGTGACCGTGGGCGGCAACGCCGTCTCGGTGGTCGGCGACAGCAGCAGCACGGGCACCACGACGGGCACCGGCACCACCGGCACCGGTACGGGTTCGACCGGTGGCAGCACCAGTGGTGACGACGGCATCCTCGGGGGCACGCAGGTCGTGCCGTCGGTGGGGTTGCCCGTGACCGTGGGCGGCAACGCCGTCTCGGTGGTCGGCGACAGCAGCAGCACGGGCACCACGACGGGCACCGGCACCACCGGCACCGGGACGGGTTCGACCGGTGGCAGCACCAGTGGTGACGACGGCATCCTCGGGGGCACGCAGGTCGTGCCGTCGGTGGGGTTGCCCGTGACCGTGGGCGGCAACGCCGTCTCGGTGGTCGGCGACAGCAGCAGCACGGGCACCACGACGGGCACCGGCACCACCGGCACCGGCACCAGCGGCACCGGTTCGGGTTCGACCGGTGGCAGCACCAGTGGTGACGACGGCATCCTCGGGGGCACGCAGATCGTGCCGTCGGTGGGGCTGCCCGTGACCGTGGGCGGCAACGCCGTCTCGGTGGTCGGCGACAGCAGCAGCACGGGCACCACGACGGGCACCGGCACCACCGGCACCGGCACCAGCGGCACCGGTTCGGGTTCGACCGGTGGCACCACGAGCGGTGACGACGGAATCCTCGGGGGCACGCAGGTCGTGCCGTCGGTGGGGCTGCCCGTGACCGTGGGCGGCAATGCCGTCTCGGTGGTCGGCGACAGCAGCAGCACGGGCACCACGACGGGCACCGGCACCACCGGCACCGGCACCACCGGCACCGGTACGGGCACCACCGGTGGCACCACGAGCGGTGACGACGGAATCCTCGGGGGCACGCAGGTCGTGCCGTCGGTGGGGCTGCCCGTGACCGTGGGCGGCAACGCCGTCTCGGTGATCGGCGACAGCGACACCACGGAGGGGACGACCGGCACCACGCCGACCGTCCCGACCACGCCGACCGACCCCACCGACCCGACCGACCCGACCGACCCGACGATCCCCGTCGACCCGGCCGAGCCGTTCGAGCCGACCGACCCGACGACGCCCGCCACCCCGGGTGACGGCGGCACCACCACACCCGGCACGGACGGCACCAGCGGCGTCGACGGCACGACCGGCACCACCGGCACCGTGCTCGTGACCGCCGCGGCGGCCGACCGCAGCGTCCTCGCCTCGGGGACCAGCGCCTCCTCGGCCCTCGCCGCCGACTCGTCGCTGGCCTTCACCGGTGGTGACGCGTCGGGCCCGCTCGTGGGTGGGCTGCTGGCGCTGCTCGCCGGGCTCGGCCTGCTCGTGGCGGCCCGCCGCCGGACGGCCCGCGCCTGACGGTCACCTCCGTCGCTCGCTCCTGAGCGACTCCACACCGACGGTGCACCGCAGACCTGGTTCAGGGGCCTGCGGTGCATCGCCGCGTCCGGAATCGCCGGATGCCCTCGTGCGTTGCACGACACATGACGTCCGCACCCACCATCGGCATCCTCGGCGCGGGCAAGGTCGGCACCGTCCTCGCCCGCCTCGTCCACGCCGCCGGCCACCCCGTCCTCCTCTCCGGCTCGGGGGACCCTGCCCGCATCCGCCTCATCGTCGACGTGATCGCCCCCGGGGCCCGCGCGGTCTGGTCGGCCGACGCGGCACGGGAGGCGGACATCGTCGTCCTGGCCCTGCCGCTCGGCAAGCTCGACTCGGTGCCGGTGGACGCCCTGGCGGGCAAGGTCGTCGTCGACGCCATGAACTACTGGTGGGAGACGGACGGCCTGCGCGACGACCTCTCGGACGTCCGGACCTCGACGAGCGAGCTCGTCCGGCAGCACCTGCCCGCGTCACGCGTCGTGAAGGGCTTCAACCACATGGGGTACCACGACCTCGACGAGGGAGCCCTGCCCGCCGGTCATCCCGAGCGGAGCGCGATCGCCCTGGCGTCGGACGACCGAGAGGCACTCGACGTCGTCGCGGACCTCGTGGACGCCATCGGCTTCGACCCCGTCGCCCTGCCCACCCTGGCCGACGGCATCGCCCTCGAGCCGGGGTCGCTGGCCTTCGGAGCGGACGTCGGCGCGTCCGAACTCCGCGAGACGGTCCGCGACTTCTGGAGCTCGCAACGCGGGCTCGCGGTGGCCCGCGCGCGACGTTCCCCGGGTCCGGTCGCCGGTGCCGACGCGGCGGTGGAGGTCACGGCCGGGTAACGAAGATGATGCGTTCCAATCCTTTTCGGGCCCGGTGGCGAACCCAGTACATCCCCACCGGGACCAACTGACAAGGAGCTTCACCATGAACGCTTTCACTCGCAAGAACATCACCAAGACCACCCTCGGCCTCGTCGCCTCGGGCGCCCTGCTCTTCTCCCTCGCCGCGTGCTCGATGGACTCCGGCACCTCGACCGACACGTCCTCCTCGTCGAGCTCGTCGTCCTCCGAGCCCAGCGCCGCGTCGACGCCCGCCGCGTCGATCGCCGACCTCAGCAACGGCGTCGACACCCAGGTCGCCGTCGACCAGTCCTTCGTCGACGCGATCACCTCGCTCGGCCTGACCCCCGGTGTCGTCGGCACCGCGACCTTCACCGACGGCACGTTCGCCTTCCCGATCACGGGCGGCAACGTCGACTACTACGGCCCCGACAGCGACGTGCGACCCTACGTCCAGGGCGAGATCGACCACGACGGCTCCGGCCTGTCGCTGACCTCGGCCGACGGCACCGTCGTCGAACTGACCGATTTCCGCATCGACCCGGGCGAGAGCAAGCTCTACGGCACCGTGACCGCCAACGGCACCGTCGCCGCCGAAGACGCCTACCTCTTCAACCTCTGGGGTGGCACGCTGAAGCCGATCCAGATGGAGGGCTCGAACGCCGTCCTCGAGGGCACCACGGTGCACATCAGCCCCGATGCCGCGTCGCTGCTGAACCAGACCTTCAAGACCGACGCCGTCCAGGACGAGATGCTCGTCGGCGTCGCGAAGATCACCGCCGCCACCGAGTAACACCCCCGCTCGACCGATCGGGCACGTCCGATCACCGAGGAACCCCGTTCGCGAAGAAGAACCCCGATCAATCGTGGTTCGTCTTCGTGAACGGGGTTCTCGGCGTCCGGGTCAGGAGGCGCCGACCGCTACTCGGCCTTCTCGGTCTGCCACTTCTCGGGCGCCCGGTCGCCGTTCGGGCGCACCGGCCGGACGTCGCCCACGATGGGGATGGCCCGCTTGCGGAGCGCCCAGAGGTAGCGCACGAAGAAGTGCGTGAGGGTCGAGAGTCGGTTGCCGTTCCCGAGCAGGCTCGTGATGTGGACGAACACCCACAGCAGCCAGGCGACGGGGCCGGTCAGCGTGAAGCCGTTGGGCAACTGCACCACGGCGGCGTTCGTGCCCACCGTGGCCATGGTGCCCTTGTCGTGGTACTTGAACGGCGCGAGCTTCTTGCCGGCGAGCAGGCGGACGATCTGTTCGCCGATGTGCTCGCCGCCCTGGATCGCCGGCTGGGCGAGCTGAGCGAGGGCGTCGTCGGTGGCGGCGATGTCACCCGCGGCGAAGATGCAGTCGAAGCCCTTGACCGTGAGGTCGTCGTTCACCTGGATGCGTCCACCATGGGTCTGCGGCACACCCCACGAGGCGACCTCGGCGTGGGCCGCGACGCCGGTGGCCCAGATGACGAGCTCGGCCGGGATGAACTCGCCGTCCGCGGCGACGACGCCGTCGGGACGGACCTCTTCGACACCCGTGTCGAGCCGCAGGTCGACGCCGCGCTTGCGCAGCACCTTGGCGGCGTACTTGCGCAGACGGGGGGAGAAGGGCTTGAGCAACTCGCCGCTACGGTGCACGAGGGTGATCGTGATGCTCGACGCGTCGATCTCGGGGTAGGCGTCCTTCAACGCCTGGTCGCGCAGTTCGGCCAGCGCACCGGCCATCTCGACGCCCGTGGCACCGCCACCGACGATGACGACGCGTACCTCGCCGCTGCCCACCGAGGCCGCGGCGTTCTCGAGCTGCGTGAAGAGCTCGTCGCGGATGCGCAGCGCCTGCGACCGGGAGTACATCGAGTAGGCGTACTCGTAGGCGCCCTTGGTGCCGAAGTAGCTGGTGTTGACGCCGTTGGCGAGGACCAGGGCGTCGTAGGCGATCTCTTCGCCGTCGCGCAGGGTGATGATGCGCTCGTCGGCGCGGATCGTCGTGAGCAGCCCGTGGCGGAACTCGGCGTTCGACTGCTTGGACCGCAGGCTGCGCAGGAAGTAGGTGACGTCGCCCGCGTTGAGGCCGCCGGTGGCGACCTGGTACATGAGCGGCTGGAACATGTTGTAGACGTGGCGGTCGATCAGGGTGATTTTGACGTCGGCGTCTCGGAGGGACCTCATCGCCGCGATGCCGGCGAAGCCGCCGCCGACGATGACGACGTGGGGGCGGGGGTCTGCGGTCATGGGGTTGCTCCTGCGGTGTCGATCGTGTCGTCGGATCGTCGTCGACCCCGGTTGGCCGGACCCTGGCGCCGAGTCCGCCGCGAGTTTACTCGCCTCACGAGTCGGATCGTGCACCGGATGCATCGACGGACGACCCGTGACCGGGGGACTTCCGGGGCCCGTCCACCGATGGTACGATCATCTAACTACTTGGTGATCGAGTTGCTCGTTCAATAAGCGACATGTGTCGCGCAGTCGTCGGACGGGACCCGAACCCCGGGCCGAGGTGGACGCCGTACCCGATCCGATTCCTCCCGGAGACCCGATGACCCCCGCCCCCGACGCGCAGACGACCGTCGCGCCCCGTGCCGAGACCCGTGCCGACACCCGCCCCGAGCCGCGGACCGACGACGTCACGGCCGTGCTCGTCGCGCTGCAACGCCTGCAGTCCCGGATCGCGTCCGTGAACGACCGGTTGGCCAAGGGCATGGGCGTCGGCGCCACGGACTACCTCGCCCTGGTGCACCTCTCGGTGCACGGCGACACCCCGCCCAAGAAGGTCGGCGAAGCCCTGGGGCTCTCGTCGGGTGCCATGACGGCCCTCGCCGACCGGCTCGAGGCCGCCGGTCTCGTCGTCCGGCTCCAGCACCCGACCGATCGACGCAGCTTCGTCCTGGCGCTCACCGCCGAGGGGTCGAGCGGCGTGGACGAGGCCGGCATCCTCTACGGACGAGTCGTGCAGGAGGCGCTGTCCGCGTCCCGCCGGCCCGTCGCCGAGGCGGTCTTCCGCGACCTGGGCGACGCCCTCGGGGTCGCGACTCCGTGAGGACGACCGACTCCGCACCTCCTGGTCGGGAGGTCCGGCGGAAGCCGGTGGGCGACGCCCCGGCCCCCGCGGCCCGGCGACCCGCTAGGGTCGGCTCGTGAGACTCTCGGTGACCTGGACGGCAGGCGGTGCGCAGCACGGCATGCAGGTGCACGACGATCGTCTCGTCTACGTGCTCCGTGACACCGCCGGACGCCCCACGACGCACGAGATCCCTGCCGGTTCGCTCGAGACCGTCGACTACTCGACGGTCGCGGATCGACCGGTCATCACGCTCAACGAACGAGACGGCACGAAGACGTCGTTCCCGTGCCCCCGCAAGATCGCCCGGGTGCTCTACCCGGCGATCAAGTGGCTGACCGTCTGACCGCGACCGCTACGACGTGCGCTCGAGGTCGGTGACGTGGGAGCGCCGACGGACCGCGACCTCGCGCCTCCGCGCCTTGACCGCCCCGCGGAAGCCGACCTCGGCGGCGATCGCGCCGGCGATCATCAGCGAGAAGCCGGCGAGCCCGGCGGGCAGGCCGAGCATCGTCGGGGCATCCCAGTCGAAGGTGAACGCCAGGACGGCCAGGCCGATCGCCACGAGGGCGAAACCGGCGACCGACAGGCAGACGCGGCGGGCTCTCGGTGCACTCATCCGATCAGCGTAGGCAACACCTGACGTCCGGCGACGTCGTTCTCAGGGGACGCGGATGGTTCTGCCGCGTAGCCCCCAGCCGCCCCGGTGGGAGGGCGGGTTCACAGGATGCGTGATTGCACTCCTGGCGCGAAAGTGCAATCATCGTCTTCGGCCGCGAGGCCCCCGGCGACGTCGCCGATCACGAGAGCGACGAGACCAGGAGGCGCGCGATGGCCACGACCGCCGGCAAGACGGCCCAGCGTCGACTGCGCACCCGCGTCGAGTTGACCGCTGCCGCCCGGCGCCTGACGGCCGAGCACGGACTCGCCGGCTTCACCATCGAGGAGCTCTGCGCCTCGGTCGGCATCTCGCGTCGGACGTTCTTCAACCACTTCGCGTCGAAGGACGACGTCGTCGTCGGCGTCGCGCTCGACGACGACGACGAGGCGCTCGACGGGTACTCGTCCTCGCGACGCGACCCGCGCCTCCCGCCCTTGTCGACCGTCTTCGACGACCTGGGCGCGCTCGTCGTCGAGCGGGTCGAGAACGTCGGCCTCACCCGCGGGCAGGCCGCGCACTTCAAGGCCGCACTCGACCGCGAGCCCCGCCTGTTCGGCGCCATGATGCGGCAGGGCGACGAGCAGCGGCGACGCGTCGTCTCGGCCGTGGCCGCACACGAGGGACTCGACGGGGGCGATCCCCGCATCGACGTCGCGGTGACCCTGCTCACCGGGCTCGTCCAGCGGGCCTTCGAACGGTTCTTCTCCGCCGAGGGGCGGGACGACGAGCGCTTCGACGCCGTCCTCGCCGACCAGCTCGTGATCGCCCGCGAGCTCTTCGCCGCCGCCGCGCCTCGTGGCCCCGCCTCCCCGCCCGCCCCGACCCACCCTGCCGACCACGACCGAAAGGCGCTGTGACCCAGCCATGACGACCACCACCGCAGCGAAGGCCGACGCGCCCTTCCTCTTGACGAAGAGACGCATCTGGATCATCTTCGGCGCCCTCATCTCGGGCATGCTGCTGTCGAGCCTCGACCAGACGATCGTGTCGACGGCCATGCCGACCATCGTCGGCGAGCTCGGCGGCGTCGAGCACCAGGCCTGGATCACCACGGCGTACCTGCTCGCCACGACGATCGTCATGCCGATCTACGGCAAGTTCGGCGACGTCCTCGGCCGTCGCAACCTGTTCCTCGTGGCGATCGCGATCTTCACCCTCGCGAGCATCGGCTGCGCCTTCGCCACCGACTTCTGGACGTTCGTGGTGTTCCGCGCGATCCAGGGCCTCGGCGGCGGCGGTCTGATGATCCTCTCGCAGGCGATCATCGCCGACATCGTGCCCGCCTCCGAGCGCGGCAAGTACCTCGGCCCGCTCGGCGCGGTCTTCGGGCTGTCCGCCATCGGCGGGCCCCTGCTCGGCGGCTTCTTCGTCGACCACCTCACCTGGCAGTGGGCGTTCTACATCAACATCCCCGTCGGCATCGCGGCGTTCGCCATCACCTGGGCCGCCCTCACGCTGCCGAGCAAGAAGGCCACCAAGCGCATCGACGTGCTCGGCGTGGTGCTGCTGTCGGCGGCGACCACCTGCCTGATCTTCTTCACCGAGTTCGGCGGTCAGGACGACCACGGCTGGGGTGCGCCCGAGACCTGGCTCTGGGGCGCCGGGGTCGTGGTGGCGGCGTCGCTGTTCGTGCTCGTCGAGTCGCGTGCCGACGACCCGATCATCCCGCTGTCGTTCTTCCGCAACAAGGTGTTCGTGCTCGCGACCGCCGTCGGCTTCGTGCTCGGCATCGGCATGTTCTCCGCCATCGCGTTCGTGCCGACCTTCCTGCAGATGTCGTCGGGCGCGTCGGCGGCGGTCTCGGGCCTGCTGCTGCTGCCGATGATGGTCGGCCTGATCGGCACGTCGATCCTGTCGGGCAACCTGATCACCCGGACCGGCAAGTACAAGGTGTTCCCGGTGGTCGGCACGATCCTGACCGGCATCGCCATGGCGCTGTTCACGACCCTGACCGCCGACACCCCGCTCTGGCTGATCTGCGTGTTCCTCTTCCTCTTCGGTGCGGGCCTCGGCCTGATCATGCAGGTCGTCGTGCTCGTGGTGCAGAACTCGGTCGACGCCCAGAACGTGGGCACGGCGACCAGCACGAACAACTACTTCCGCGAGGTGGGCGCCGCGCTCGGCGTCGCGATCTTCGGTGCGTTGTTCACGAGCCGGCTCACCTCGAACCTGACGGACGTCTTCACGGGCGCCGGGGCGTCGGCCGGTGACGCCTCGCAGGCCACCGCGACCCTCGACCCCGCGACGCTGAACCAGCTGCCCGAGCAGATCCGTCGTCTCGTCGTCGAGGCCTACGCCGACTCGCTGGCGCCGGTCTTCGCCTACCTGATCCCGTTCATCGCCGTGGCGTTCGTGCTGTCGCTCTTCCTGCCGCAGATCAGACTCTCCGACGTGGCCGGCATGGTGTCCCGCGGCGAGGCGCTGTCGGGCGACGAGGCCGAGCAGCTCGAGGCCGCCGAGCGCGCCGCGCACGGTCGTGGCGCCGGGCGGGCCGGGAGGCGCGGTGCCGGGACGGCGTCCGAGGTGGCGACCGCCGGTGCGGTGGCGACCGGGGCTCCGGTCGCGCCGCTCGACGGGGTCGATCAGCGGGACGACGCCGACCGCCCGTAGCCGGTCGGATCGCGGGGGCGCCGGGTCAGACGGCGGCGGGGCCCTGGGCGGGCAGGGCCGCGGCCGCGGCCGAGGTGCGGGCGGGGGCGGACGCGAGTCGCGCCTCCTGGGCGGCGTCCCAGACGACGCCGTCGACGTCGTCCTCGCGCAGGCGGGTGGGGGTGCTGTGGGTGCTCATGGGTGTCTCCTCGGGCGGGCCCGTCGGGTCGGACGCGTCAGACGATGGTGCGGCACGGTGGGGTCGTGCCGCGGCCCCCAGTTCGTGGGCTGTGATCGATCACCGTAGCGGATGCGCGCGGGGCGTCGTGACCGGTGGCCGTGGCCGGCGCCGCGCCTCCTCGTCCACGGTCCCTAGGATCGTGCGCATGAGCACGTCAGGTGAGGACCGATGATCCACGACGTCGCGCTGGTGGGGCACGGCGTGCGGCTCGATCCGCTCGCCGTCGAGGATGCTGCCGCGCTCTGGCCGCTGACCGACGACGGGCTGTGGGCGGGCATGGTGACGCAGCGTCCGACGAGCGTCGCGGCCTACGCCGAGCACGTGGAGGCGCAACTCGCGAACCCGACGACCCTCGCGTTCACGGTGCGCGGCGAGGACGACGGCCAGGTGCGGGGCACGACGACCCTCTACGACCTCGTGCCGGCGCAGGGGCGGGTCGAGATCGGCAGCACCTGGTACGGCCGCCCCTTCTGGGGCGGACGGACGAACCCCGCGACCAAGCTGCTGCTGCTCACGCACGCGTTCGACGCCCTCGGCCTGAACCGGGTCGCGCTGCGCTGCGACGCCCGCAACCTGCGGAGCGCGGCAGCGATCCGTCGGCTGGGCGCCGTCCCCGAGGGGATGCTGCGTTCGCACCGCGTCGCCGCCGACGGCACCCTGGGCGACACGGCCTACTTCTCGATCGTCCGGGCCGAGTGGCCCGACGTGCGGGCCGGCCTGGAGGCGCGGCTCGCCTAGTCGCGGGTCGCCGGTGAGGCGACCTCCAGCGCCTCGAAGAGCTCGTCGGCGACCAGGTGGGACTCGTTCGACATGAGGGTGATCGGGGCGCCGCCCTCGACGTCGACCATCACCCAGCGGCCGCCCCGCCGACGACGGCGTTCGTCCACCGGAGTGACGCGGACGTCGTGCAGCGCGGCCACGGACCACTCCTCGGCCGTCACCCCGCGCAGGCGCGAGACCGGGTCGGGCACGTAGCGCAACCGCGTCGTGGACAGGGCGAAGCGACCGGGGTAGGCCGCGCCTCCGGTGGGCAGGACGCGCTCGGCGAAGGTGCCCCAGAGGAGGCGCTCGCCGGGGTCCACGGAGAGGCGTCGCCAGGACGAGAGGGCGAGGGTGCGCAGGGCGAGCACCACGACGGCGGCAGCGAAGAGGACGGTGCCGACGAGCATGACGAACCACGAGCCGTCACGGCCCTCGGACTGCGCCCGCCAGGTGAGCTGGGCGACGAGCAGCAGGGTCAGGAGCGCGTACAGGCTGACCATCCAGGCCTGAGCGCCCCGCAGCTTCTGCTCGGAACGGTGGCGAGGCGGGTCGGGTACGGCCTTGTCCATGAGGGATTGTCTACACCAGGGGAGTGGCGGGGTCGTCTCCGACGCCTCGGGGGCGCGGCCCGGTACGGTGACGGCATGTCCGACGAGACCTGGATCGTGTTCGACGACGAGCCGAAGCAGAGGGTGCTGGTGCGGGCGATGCGGGTCTTCCTGCCCGCGACCGTGATCCTTGGGACGGCCGGTGCCTTCTTCTCTCGAGGCGGCGAGTCGCTGGTCGATCTGTTCGGCCCGATCGCCGTGCCGATCTCGTTCGTGTTCTGGGCGACCGCCGCCGCGGTCGGGTGGAACGTCGTGCTGTGGCTCAACGCCCCCTTCGCGATCGACCTCGAAGGGCGTCGACTGCGCATCCGCCATCGGGTGGTGCCGTTCGACCAGGTCGAACGGGCCGAGCTCGTGGGGCTGAGCGACGGCGACCAGGCCGGTCTGCTGCTGAAGATCGGCCGACGTCGGGGGCCGACGGCGTCCGTGCTGCTCAGGGAGCGGTCGACGCCCGCGCTCGACGACGCCCGACGCGACCTGCTGATCGAGGTGATCCGCGCCTCCTCGATCGCCCGCCCGGTGAGCCCGCACGACCCCACCGGGAAGTTCGGGCGGTTCAACTTCCCGGGGACGCTGGACAAGGCCGCAGCCGAGCAGGTCGTCCGCGACCCGCCGGCCCCGGGTGAGCCCGCGCCCTGACGGGTGGCCGCGGCGGCGCCGCGCTGCGCCCCGCCGCACGCCGCCACGATGTCCACAGCCCGCCACGAGATCTCGTGGCGGGCTGTGGACATCGTGGCGGCCTGAGGGGCCCGCCGGGTTCGACTCAGCGGCGACGCAGGCGCAGGCGCAGGCGGCCGGCGACGAGCGCACCGGCCCCGGCGAGGACGGCGCCGAGGGCCCAGGTCACCGCGGTCGAGGGCTCCGACCCCGTGTAGGCGAGCGACGTCGCGCGGGTCGGCGTCACGGCGGCGACGCGACGAACCGGCAGTGCGGTCGGGGCGATGGTGCCCGGGGTCGTGACGGCGGGCGCGACGACGGCCGGGGCGACCGAGAAGACGACGGTCTCCGAGAAGTCGCTCTCCGTCGTGAAGTCGGCGTCGAAGGTGTAGGCGTCCGTCGCGAAGTCGCCGGAGGGCAGGACGAAGCGAGCCGCGAAGCGTCCGTCCGCGTCCACGGGCACCACGGCCGTCGCGGAGCCCGAGACCTCGTAGGGGACGGGGTCGACGTCGACCTGGATCTCGAAGGCGATCTCGTCGCCGGTGGGCTCGGCGTCGGACGTCGGGTCGGGCTCAGTCGTCGGGTCGGGCTCAGTCGTCGGGTCGGGCTCAGTCGTCGGGTCGGCGTCCGGCGACGGCGCATCGGTCGACGGGTCGGGCAGCTCGGTGACCAGATCGTCGGCGTCGTAGACCTCGACGAGGGCGTAGCCGCCGGGGATGCCGTTCTGGCCGTTCACGGTGACGACACCGGCCGTCGCGCCGACCGGTGCGACGAGCGCGGGGGCCGGGACGGAGGCCGTCACCGGCACGTCGGACGAGGTCGAGAGGCCGCTGCCGTCCGTGACCGTGACCGTGACGACGCCCCCGACGGCGAAGGTCGCCGGCAGCTCCACCCAGAACACCGTCGATCCGTCCTCGTCGAAGACGGGGGAGTCGTCGAACGAGACGTAGTCGGCATCGGCGGGCACGCCGTCGCCCGACACCGTGACGTCCACGACGTCACCGGGTGTGAAGCCCTGGGCGACGACCGGGAAGGCCTGGCCCGGGTGCGCGGCGGTGACGGGGATGAGGACGAAGAGGTCGTCGACGACCACGTCGGCCGCGGCTTCTGCCGGAGCGACCTCCTGGGTCGAGGCCGGGGTCTCGACCGGGGCGTCGGCCTCAGGTGAGGCCGCGTGGGTCGTTCCCTCCGACGATCCGCTGGTGTCGGTGGCGCCGCTCGCGGGCGTCGCGGGGGCGACGGCCGGGGCGTCGGGTCCGGCCTGCTCGGGCACCGCCGGTGCGGCCTCGCCCGGGACGGTCACGGCGGTGGCGCTCGTCGAGTCGGCCGACGTCGAGTCGGTCGGCGTCGAGGTGCCGGTCGGGGCGCCGGTCGACACGGGGTCGCCCTCGGCGGCGAAGGCCGTGGCGGGCGTGAGGACGAGGGCCGCGGCCAAGGCGACGGCGGGCAGGGCGGTGGCGGCGCCGAGGCGGCGTGATGTGGACATGGTTCCCCCGGGACGAGTGGTGCCGCGCGTCGGGTGAGCGCGGTCGGTCGACTGTAGACAGCACGGTCGGGCCGGTCGACGGGCGGAGTCGGCTGCGGGCCTCGTCGTGACGAGACCGTGATGCCGTTGTCCCCCGTCCCGCGGCGACCGGGTACGACCGTTGCGCGATCGAGACGGCCCGCGCCTCCTCTGCTCGGTAGCGTCGGGGCATGGGGACGACGACGAAACGGGTCGGGGCGGCGTTCGCGTCGATGTTCGCGACGACGATGCTGTTGGTGGCGTGCACGAGTGGCGGTGCGGGCGGTGACGACCCGGAGCCGTCGACGCCGGTGGCCTCCGGGCCGACGGCGACGGCGACGGCGACACCGGTCGCCGACTCGCCGGTCACCGAACTCGGGGTGGACTGCGCAGGTCTGTTGTCCGCCGAGACCGCCGGTGCCTTCGACGCGTCATGGACTCCGCGGGACTACTACGACCGCGACTCCGTCAGGCCCTCGGACTACGCGATCGCCCAAGAAGGTGGGCTCTCGTGCACGTGGAACGACGGAGGGTCGTCGGACGGCAAGAACAACCCGACCGGGGGCGGCGGCTACAGCGGCCTGCTCGTGCAGGTTCTCCCGCACGCCGGTGACACGTGGCCGCGGTTCGTCGAGATCTACGGCGACGACCCCGACGGCCGGTGCTTCGGCGACGAGACCTTCCGGGGCTGCACCTTCGACCAGCTGGTCGGCGACAGCTGGGTGTCGATCATCGCGACGGAGTTCGCGCCGTCCGTCGAGGCCACGTCCGAGCAGCGCTTCGCACCGGTCGTCGCCGAGGTGACCGAGGTCGTCTCGTCGGCCGACGTGGTGGACGACCCCTGGCCGCTCGGCGGGCCGGCCCGGCCCTGGTCCTGCGTGGCCGACGCCGCGCTCGAGCGCGAGGCCCTCGGCGCGGGTGACGACCTGTTCGTGTTGACCCCGGGCGGTGGCTGGTCGGTCTACGCCGCGGCCTGGAGTCGGGCGGTCGCCACGTCGTGCTCGATCCTCGACGACACGACGCCCTACAGCAGCGAGAGCGTCCTGGCCGGAGGCGCCTGGGCCCTTGAGCAGCGCATCGAGTTCGGTCTGCTCGACCCCGACACGGCCGTGAGCGTGCCCGGGCTCGCGGACGGTGACCGGGCGTACCGGTCCTGCTCGGCGACGGAGTGCGTCACCGACCTCGTGCTGGGTGACGACTGGGCCCGGCTCACGGTCGACCGCGCCACGGTGCCCGATACGGAGGCCGCCAGCGAGCGGCTCGTCGAGGGCTACGTCGCGCGGGCGGCGGCCGCGGTCTGATGGTGAGTGCCCTCCGTCGAAACGGGTGATCGTTGGAGGGCACTCACGGGCCGATGGTCTTCGGGAACCGATCGGCCACCCCTCGCGAGCCGGGTTCAGGCCGGCCCGCGACGGGCTCGGTGAACAGACTCGCAGTCACGTCGCCCCCTGAGAAGGGGCTGGACAAAGTTGGTCGTCATCGCTTAAGCAGGTCCGGCGGCCATGGCCGGTTCGCGTTGGAGGTCAGAGTTCGAGGCGGCGCTCGACGACGTCCCGGGCGACGTCGGCCAAGCGGGCGTTGTGGTCACGAGCATGGCGCCGGAGTACGTCGAAGGCGGCGTCGGTGCTGACGCGGCGGGTCTCGGACACGACGCCCTTGGCCTGCTCGATGACGACGCGCGTGCCGAGGGCGGTCTGCAACTGTCGCTGCACGACGTCGCCCTCGCGCACCGTGCGCTCGTGCAGGATGCCGATCGTGGCGACGTCCGCCAGCGCCTGGGCGGCGCGGATGTCACGGGGGTTCAGGTCGCCGGTCTCTCGACGCAGGAGGTTGAGCGTGCCGATCGTCTCGGCCCTGAGTCGGAGGGGGATCGCGAACACCGAGGCGAAGCCGTGCTCGGACGCGGCCCGGGCGAACGGCAGCCACCGGTCGGGCACGGTGCCGAGGTCGGGCACGCTGACGGAGGCGCCGGTGACGTAGCAGTCGAAGCAGGGGCCCTCTTCGGAGTCCAGCTGCATGACCTCGATCAGGTACGACGCCTCGCTGGTCGAGGCCACGACGTCGAGCGCTCCGTCGGCCTCGGCAAGAAGGATGCCCGCGGCGCTCACGTCGAACAGGTCGACCGTGGTGTCGACCAGCGTCTGCAGCAGTTCGACGACGTCGTAATCGGCGACGAGGGTGTCGGCCAGGGTGGTGAAGACGTCGACGAGATGGGTCTCCCGGTCGGTGTTACTCATTGCGGTGTTCCTCGATTCCGTGTTCTGAGGCCGAGAACGTCAACCGCCCACGGAGGATGTCGGTGGCCACGTCGATCACGCGGGCCCCGGTCGAGAACGCGTAGCCCTGCAAGAGGAGGTGCGCATCGTCGGCCGACACCCGGGCCTGGACGAGGATGCGTCCCGTGGCCTGGTGCACGATGCGTCGCGAGTGCGCCCCGACGGGCTCGACTTCGAGGTTGTTGTCGCGTCGCTCCCGTTCGAGCGTGTGGCGCAGGACGGCCCGACTGACGGCTCGGGCCAGGATCTGGGCCCGCATCACGGCCTCGCCCGGCATCTCGTCCGGCCGGTCGCTGTACAGGTCGATGGCACCCAGCTACAGGGGGCCCACCCGGACGGGGAACACGAACATCGCCTGGACGTCGAGGTCGACGATCGCGGGGCCGAACGTGGGCCAGACGGCACTGGACGACGCACGCGCGTCGGACACCAGCACCGGGCTGCCGGTGCGCATGGCGTCCCAGCACGGGCCCTCGCCGAGGTCGAACTGCAGCTCGTCGAGCCGCAGGGCGGTGTCGTCCGTCGCCGTCAGGGTCTCGCTGCCGAGGACGGGGCCCACGGTGGCGATCGAGACCCCGGAGACGGGGAAGAGGTCGAGGAAGGGCCGTGACAACGAATCACCGATCGGCGCACGACTCAGCGCCTCGACCGCGTCGATCCGTCTCGATCAACTCTGGGTCAGGTCGGGTTCGGGGTACGCGCTGTCGACGTGCGTCTCCGGGTCCAGAGGGTTGGCCGACGGTGCGTGCCGCAACGCGTCGAGGCGCCGCTTCATGTAGGCGAGCGCATCGGCGTTGTCGGGCTCGGGCAACTCGGTGTGGGCACTCTCGGCCATCAGCGGTGCACCCCCGCCGAGCAACAGGATGGCTCGCACCTCGTCACCGTCCGAGCTGATCGCCGCGAGTTCGACGTCGTCCGCGTCGTGGTGGTGGGCCAACGCCGCGGCGTACTCGAGGACCGTGACGGCCGTCTCGTCGCCGAGCAGGAACGACTTGTCGGCGAAGGTCATGTGCTTCACCGGGTGCTCCCTCGCGAGGACCTGCCGTCGTGGGCGGGACGGGGCAGGAAGAAGTCCTCGTAGGCGGGCAGTCGGTACGCACTGCTGCTCCGGTCGATGCCGGTCAGGCCGATGCTCACGCGGTGTGCTCGAGAAATGCCGGGTTTGGGGTACGTGTGGATCACCGCGGGTCGAGCGAACGGATTGGTTTCGTAGGTGCTCATGACCGACTTTCCTCCCGGGGTGACCGACCTCCGCTGGCCCGGGGATCGGTCTCCAATCTATGAAGACCCCCCGTTCTGGTGAAGAGGGTTGACCTGTCGTCAGTTTTGTGGGAGAGAGGATTATCGGGTTGAAAGGGTCGGTGTCGGGGGACAGATGTCGTGTAGCGTCTGGTCGCATCGGTCGTCCATCGACCCGTGCGTCGAGCGGCCGTCTGGGCCCTGGTCGCTCCGCTCTCGCAGAAGGCCAGACATGGGCAAACTCGCTTACGACCGCTCGTTGACCATCGATTTTGACGACCGCACCCTCGCCCATCTCCAGATCGTCATCGGCATGAAGATGCGTCGCGGTGAATCGTTCTACTTCTCGTGGAAGGACGACCATCAGGTCGGAGACGGCCGCACGAGCATCTGGCTGCACCCGACCATCCCACTGGTGTACAAGTACTATGGCTCGCGCAGCCCGGCCATCAACCCTGCATGGATCCACGCCCTCGAGGTCAGTGCCAACACGAATGCGGGTCTGCAGATCGTGCCCGAGCCCTCCGTGCCCGCCAGTAAGGCCACCTGATGAACCGCATCGACATCGTCTACGACGGCCATGCGTACACCCTGTCGAACACGTCGCTCCAGGACCTCAAGGCCCGCGTCCTGGCGACCGCGACCGGCGGCGAGCCGTTCTGGCTGACCGTCAACGAGGGGGCCGGCACGCTGAAGGCCGTCGAGGTGCTGATCACCGCGTCGTCGCAGCTCAGCGTGGCCGAGATCCGGCGAGAGCCGGACGACTACGCCGACTCGGCGGCGTAGTAGTCGAAGTCGGGGAGCTCCGCGACGGAGGCTGCCGACGGCTCGTCGACACGGTCGACCGTCTCGAACCAGATCTCGGTCCGACCGGTGACCAGGACGGACACGTGGCTGCCCGACGCCGTCTCGACGTCGACGAACGCCGGCGCTCCGCCGGATGCGGCGACGATCCGTCCCTTCAGGGCGTCGACGTCGCTCTCGGACGACAGGCGGATGGCTTGTTGACGTGTGTAGAGCGTCGTCACGGGCATGGGATGGACCTCTGATCTCTTGGTAGCGGTTGTACGCCCGGTCTCGTCGTGTCCGAGGTCTGGAGACACGATGGTCGGCCGCGGCGGGCACTGGTCGTCACACTAGGCCGCAGGCCTGTGAGGGGCCGCGACCCCTAGGGCGGGTAGCGGCCCCGCGACGCGACGATCGTCGCATCGGTCTCCGCCGACACGGCCGTGTGACGAGACCGTGCCGCCCGTGAAGCACTGGCAGGAGATGCTCCATCCTCTCCGGCCCGGGGAGGATGCGCACCGGGCTTGACACGGGACGCGACGTGCCCCAAGTCGTGCTCGCGTCGTCGGTTCAACCGCCGATCAACTCGAGGGTGATGCGCCCGGCCCGCAGGTCGCGGTCGCGCATCACGGTGAGCTCGGTCCGGATCTGCGCCGTGAAGGCCGTCGTCATCGGGTTCGGCCGGCCGGAGAGCCAGAGCATCGACAGGGCCGTCCGCGCCCAGTCCTCGGCGATGGTGACGAAGCGGACGCCGGGGATCGGGATGTACGACGAGAGGTAGGGCATGAGCGAGACGCCGAGGCCGCAGGCGACCGTGCTCAGCATCGAGAGGTCGTTGACCGCGTGGATGGGGATGCGGGGGTTGAACCCGGCGCGGACGCACGACATGACGATGCGGTCGTAGGCCTGGGGTGCGTCCTCGCGGTTGAACATGATGAAGTCGTCCTCGGCCAGTTCGCCGAGCGGCACCGAGGTCTCGCCGGCCAGGCGGTGGGTGTCGGGCAGGGCCACGACCAGCGGCTCGAGAGCCAGCTGCTCGACCTCGAACCGGTCGTCGATCGACCGGACGCGCGTGAACCCCAGGTCGACCGACCCGCGGACGAGGTCGGACAGGATCGCCTGCTCCTCGCTCTCCTCGACGAGCACCCGGGCACCCGGGTGCGACGCGGAGAACGCCCGCACCACGGTCGGCAGCAGGCCGGCGAGCACCGAGCTGATGCTGCCCACCCGCAGCGGTTGGACGTCGGCCACGACCGAGTCGAGCAGCGACTCGGTCTGCTCGATCTGGTGCAGGATGCGCTTGCCTTCGCGCTTCAGCAGTTCGCCCGCGGGGGTCAGTCGGGGGGCCGTCCGCGCCTGCCGCTCGAACAACCGCGTGCCGAGCTTCGCCTCGAGTCGTGAGATGGCCTGGCTGAGCGGCGGCTGGCTCATCTGCAACCGCGCGGCGGCCTTCGTGAACGACAGGTCGTCGGCGACCGCCATGAAGTAGGTGAGTTCTCGGATCTCCATGACGGGCCTCTCGTCGGTCGCGCCTCATATGCAGCGCGTATCAGATCATCCCTTTTTGGTATTTGAGGGCGCAAGTGCCGACGCAATAGACAGGGGCCATGAACGACGCCACCACCGCCTCCTCGGTACCAGGACCCACCGACCCGTCCCTCGACGCCGACGTCATCGTCGTCGGGCTCGGCGCCTGGGGGGCACAGGCGCTCTGGCGCCTCGCCGAGCGGGGACGGCGCGTGATCGGCGTCGAGCGCTTCGGCATTGGCCACCCGATGGGCTCGACCCACGGCGCGACCCGGCTGTTCCGCATCGCCTGCATGGAGCACCCGGGGCTCGCCCCGATCGCGACCCGCGCCCGCGACCTCTGGTGCGACCTCGGCGAGCGCACCGGTCAGACCCTCCTGCGTCAGACCGGCGGCGTCATGGTCGGCCCCCGCGACGGCCACGTCGTCGCCGGCACCCTGCGTGCCGTCCACGAGGCCGGGCTCGAGTCGACGGTCTTCGAGCACGACGAACTCGTCGCGCGGTTCCCGCAGTACGCCGGCTTCGGCCCCGACGACATCGGCGTGTGGGACCCCGCCGCCGGCATCAGCTACCCCGAGAAGGGCGTGCGGGCCGCCGTCGAGGTGGCCCGGTCGCTCGGCGCGACCGTGCTGACCGACACCCGGGTGACGGCGATCGACCCCGTCGACGGGGGAGTCGAGGTCACGGCCGGGGGACGCGTGCTGCGGGCCGCCCGCGTGGTCGTGACGCTCGGTGCCTGGACCCCGCAGTTCGTCGACCATCCCCTCGTCGCCCGCCGCACCCCGCTCTTCTGGTTCGAGGGCACGACCCCCGAGGCGACGGCACCGGGCGGCGACTTCGACCTCGCGGCCTTCCCGGTGTTCATCCGCCAGCTGCCCGACGGCACCACCCTCTGGGGCCACGGCGCCGACCGGGGCGACGGTGACGGCTACGCCGTCAAGATCGGCCTCGAGGACTCGGGCGGTGCCTTCGAGGACGCCGAGGCCGACACCGTGGACCGGTACATCCACCCCGCGGCGGACTACGGCATGCTCTCGGCAGCCGTGGCCCGGGCCTTCCCGGGGCTCGACCCGACCCCCGCCAAGGCGATCGCCTGCATGGTGACGAACTCGCCCGACCGGCAGTTCGTCATCGGCCACCCCGGCGGCGACCCCCGCGTCGTGGTCGCCGGCGGCGACAGCGGCCACGGCTTCAAGCACGCCCCCGCGATCGGGGAGCTGCTCGCGCAGCTGGCCGTCGACGAGGAACCGTTCACCGACATCGACTTCATGAGCCCCGACCGCGGCTACGACGGCACGTCCTGGCTCGACGAGGACGACCACACGGCTGCGGCCGCCACCGACACGGTCGACCGCCTGGCCGTGCCGTCCTGATCGACCCGACCCGCGCCTCCCGAACCCACCCCGCACTCCCCTCGCACCGCCCTGACAGGAGAGAACCATGACCAGACGAACGACCACCCGCCTCACGGCCGCCCTCGCCGCGGTCGCCGCCCTCGGCCTCGCCCTGACCGCCTGCTCGTCGGGCGGCTCCGAAGCCGGCGCCTCGAACGAGCTGGACACCGTCTCGGCCGGCACGTTGCGGATCGGCACGACCGGCGACACGAAGCCCTACGCCTACACCGAGGACGGCGAGCTGCAGGGCTTCGACGTCGAGATGGCGAAGGAGGTCGCGAAGCGCCTCGGGCTGAAGACCGAGTTCGTCACGCAGGAGTTCTCGGCCCTGCTGCCCGCCGTCGCCAACGGGCAACTCGACATGGCGGCCGCGTCCATCAGCGACACCGAAGAACGCGAGAAGACGGTCGACTTCAGCGACCACTACTTCATCGGGTACATCTCGGTCCTGGCCGCCGACGGCTCGGGCATCACCGACGACGAGTCCTCGCTCGACGGCAAGCGCCTCGGCATCGTCCAGGGCACGATCCAGGACAGCTACGCGCAGGAGAACTTCACCGGTGCCGAGCTCGTGCGCTTCCCCGACAACAACAGCGCCGTCGCCGCGCTGGGCTCGGGCACCATCGACGCGCACTTCCTCGACTTCCCCGTGGCCGAGGAGTACGCGGCGGCGTCGAACGGCTCGCAGACCATCGCGATCAACGTCGCCGTGCCGGAGTTCCCGGTGGGCTTCCCGATCGCGAAGGGCAACGACGCACTGAAGACGGCCGTGGACGGTGCTGTCGCCGACATCGTCGCCGACGGCACCTGGCTCGAGATCGACCAGGAGTTCTTCCCGGACCAGCCCGTGCCCGACGAGTTCCAGCCGAGCGAGTGAGCAGGGGGCGACCGTGAACTTCTCCGACGCGCTGGCCAACATCGGCCGCAGCTTCTTCGACGGCGAGGCGATGCTGCGCACGCTGCCCGACATGCTCGCCTACGGGGTGTGGAACACGCTGCTGCTGGCCCTCTGCGCCACGGCGATCGGCATCGTGGTCGGGCTGCTGCTCGCGGTGATGGGCACGAGCCGCCATCGCCTGCCGCGCGTGCTCAGCCGCATCTATACCGACGTGTTCCGCGGCCTCCCGGCCATCCTCACGATCCTGCTGATCGGCACGGGCCTGTCCCCGCTGTTCAACCTGTTCACGCGGGGGAACCCGTACCCGCTGGGCATCCTCGCCCTCAGCCTGATCGCCAGCGCGTACATCGGCGAGATCTTCCGGGCCGGCATCCTCGCGGTCGACCGCGGCCAGCTCGAGGCGTCCCGGGCGCTCGGCATGAGCCACGGCGACTCGATGCGGCTCGTCGTGATCCCGCAGGGCATCCGCCAGGTGCTCCCGTCGCTGGTGAACCAGTTCATCGCGATCGTCAAGGACTCGTCGCTCGTGTACTTCCTCGGCCTGATCACGTCGCAGCGCGAGCTGTTCCGCATCGGGCAGGACGCGGCCATCACCAACGGCAACCTCTCGCCGCTCGTGCTGGCGGGCGTGTTCTACCTGATCATCACGGTGCCGTTGACGCACCTGGTCAACGTCATCGACCGCCGGCTGCGCGAGGGCCGCTCGTTCGGGAGGCGCCCGTCGGGCACGGTGCCACCGGCCTCCCCGCCGACCTCGGCGGGAGCGGTCGCCACGGCCGCCCCCGCCACCTCGGCCGCCACCGCCTCGGCCGCCACCACCGAACCCCTCGCCCCCGCCACGTCTGGAGCCCCTCGATGACCACCCTCACCGCGCCTCCTGCCGTGCCCTCGGTCCAGACCGCCGGCGACCTCGAGATCCGGGGCCTGACCAAGGACTTCGGCGCCACCCGGGTGCTGCACGGCATCGACCTCGTGGTGCCCGCCGGTTCGACGACCTGCATCATCGGCCCCTCGGGGTCGGGCAAGTCGACGGTGTTGCGCTGCATCAACCGCCTCGAGGAGCCCTCGGGCGGCGAGGTGCTGCTCGACGGGACGGACGTGCTGCACGGCTCCGAGGACGCGCTGCGTCGTCGGGTCGGCATGGTGTTCCAGCACTTCAACCTGTTCCCGCACCGGACGGTGCTCGACAACATCGTGCTGCCGCTCCGCCGGGTGCGTCGGGTGTCGGCGGCCGAGGCCCGACGGGTCGCGCTCGAGCGCCTCACCGAGGTCGGGCTCGCCGAGAAGGCCGACGTACGGCCCGCGTCCCTCTCGGGAGGCCAGAAGCAGCGCGTCGCCATCGCCCGGGCCCTGGCGCTCGGCCCCGAGGTCATGCTCTTCGACGAGGCCACCTCGGCCCTCGACCCCGAGCTGGTCAAGGGCGTGCTCGCCCTGATGAAGGGCCTGGCCGGCGCGGGCATGACCATGGTCGTCGTCACCCACGAGATGGGCTTCGCCCGCGAGGCCGCCGACCAGGTCGTCTTCATGGACCGTGGCGTCGTCGTCGAGGCCGGGCCGCCGGCCCAGCTCT
The DNA here is from genome assembly GCF_026625765.1 of Frigoribacterium sp. SL97. Classification (NCBI taxonomy): domain Bacteria; kingdom Bacillati; phylum Actinomycetota; class Actinomycetes; order Micrococcales; family Microbacteriaceae; genus Frigoribacterium; species Frigoribacterium sp. SL97. Next base: position 3,431,534 of record NZ_CP113062.1, on the reverse strand, counting down.
TCGACCACCCGCGCACCGACCGGCTGAAGACCTTCCTCGACCAGGTGCTCTGACCGCAGGACCCGAGGAGGCGCGGTGCCGGCGTGACCGGCACCGCGCCTCCTGCAGTCTCCGCACTTTTCCCGCACCCCCCCGTTCGCGTACTGGACAGGGGGGTCTTGTTTCGTCGTGGAGGCGGGCGTAGCGTCCGGATCGGGTGGCAAAGACGCCACCGGAGACGAGAAGATCATGCACAGACGGATGAGGACTCTGATCGCGGCGGGGGTCGCCGCGAGCGTCGTGGGGGCGGTGGTGCCCGCGCTCGCCGCGCAGTCGGCACCGACCGTGACCACCAGCGACCGGCCGGAATTCGGCCCGAACGTGACCGTGTACGACCCGAGCGTGCCGGCCTCGACGATCCAGGCCGACATCGACGCGGCCTTCGACGCGCAGCTGCGCAACCCGACGGCGCAGTTCGGCGGCCAGCGCCACGCCTTCCTGTTCGAGCCCGGCACCTACGGCCGGGTCTTCGCGAACCTGGGCTTCTACACGGCGCTGCAGGGGCTCGGCAAGGACCCCGACGACGTCACGATCCGGGGTGCGGTCAACGTCGACTCCGGGTGGAACGCCGGCGACGAGAAGAACGCCACCCAGAACTTCTGGCGGTCGGTCGAGAACCTCGCCGTCGAGCCGGAGTCGGGCGTCGACCGCTGGGCCGTGTCGCAGGCGGCACCCATGCGTCGCGTCCACATCAGGGGCGACCTGACGATGGGGCCGTCGAACCAGGACGGCGGACAGGGCTACTCGTCGGGCGGCTACATCGCCGACAGCAAGGTCGACGGCACCGTCAGCTCGGGGTCGCAGCAGCAGTGGTACACGCGCGACTCGACCCTCGGTTCGTGGCAGGGCGGCAACTGGAACATGACCTTCTCGGGTGTGCAGGGCGCGCCCGCGAACGACTTCTCGAAGAGCTACACGACCCTCGCCACGACCCCGGTCACGCGCGAGAAGCCGTACCTCTACGTCGACGACGCGGGGGACTACCACGTGTTCGTCCCCGCGCTGCAGCGGGACTCGGCCGGGGTCACCTGGCCGGGCACCCCCGGCACCGACCTGCCGATGCGCGACTTCTTCGTCGCGCACCCGGGCGACTCGGCCGCGACGATCAACGGTGCCCTGGCGCAGGGCCTGAACCTGTTCTTCACGCCGGGCACCTATCAGCTCGACCAGGCGATCGAGGTCACGCGGGCCGACACCGTCGTCACGGGCATCGGGTTCCCGACGCTCGTCCCGACCAGCGGCGACGCGGTGCTGACCACGGCCGACGTCGCCGGGGTGAACGTCTCGGGGCTCGTCGTCGACGCCGGCACGCAGAACAGCGACCAGCTGATGCGACTCGGCACGACGGGCTCGCACGTCGACCACGCGGCGAACCCGCAGAGCGTGCAGGACGTGTACTTCCGCGTCGGCTCGAGCATCCAGGGCAACGCGACCACCACGTTGCAGGTGAACTCGGACGACACGATCATCGACCACATCTGGGCCTGGCGTGCCGACCACGGCGGCGCCCCCACGGGCTGGACGGTCAACCGCGGCGCGACCGGCGTCGAGGTGAACGGCGACGACGTCCTGGCCACCGGCCTGTTCGTCGAGCACTACCAGCAGTACCAGGTGGTGTGGAACGGCGAGCGCGGCCGCACGGTGTTCTTCCAGAACGAGCTGCCGTACGACGTGCCCGACAACGCCTCGTGGCAGAGCCCGACCGGTGAGGGCTGGGCGGCGTACAAGGTCGCGGACGGCGTGACGAGCCACGAGATCTGGGGTGGCGGCGTGTACTCGTTCTTCAACGCCAACCCGCAGGTGCGCCTGGCGCAGGCCTTCGAGGTGCCCCGGGTGCCGGGCGTGAAGGCCCACGGCGTCTTCACGGTCTCGCTCGGTGACGTCGGCACGATCTCGAGCGTCATCAACGGCGTCGGCGACTCGGTGCCGACGCCCGCGGGCAACACCGTCCCGAGCCGGGTGGTGACGTACCCGTGACCGGACGCCCTGACGACACGAACCGACTCACGGACACGAACCGACGCACGGACACGAACCGACGCACGACGACGAGCGGAGACATGATGAGGACCGACCAGCACCTGACGACACGCACCCTGACCCGTCGCACCCTGACGCGTCGCACCCTGACCGGCGTCGGTCTGGCCGCCGCCGCGGCGCTCGCCGCGACCACGGTCGCCGCCACGCCCGCCCCGGCCTCGGCCGAGACCTCCGCCCAGCAGGCGATCGTCTGGTCCCAGGAGTTCGACGGCGGCGCGGGCAGCGCCCCCGACCCCTCGGTCTGGAACCTCGAGACCGGTGGGGGCGGCTGGGGCAACGGCGAGCTGCAGAACTACACGAACTCGCGGTCGAACTCGGCCCTGGACGGCAACGGCAACCTCGTGATCACCGCGAAGCGCGAGGGCGACGGGTCGTACACCTCGGCCCGGCTGACCACGCAGGACAAGTACACGGCGCAGTACGGCCGGGTCGAGGCGCGCATCCAGATCCCGCGCGGCCAGGGCATCTGGCCGGCCTTCTGGATGCTCGGGGCCGACCTGCCCACGAACGCCTGGCCGAGCGCGGGCGAGATCGACATCATGGAGAACGTCGGCTTCGAGCCGCACCGCGTGCACGGCACCGTGCACGGCCCCGGCTACTCGGGCGGTGAGGGCCTGACCAGCACGTGGCAGCACCCGCAGGGGTGGTCGATCGCCGACGACTTCCACACCTTCGCGGTCGACTGGGCACCCGGCTCGATCACCTGGTCGGTCGACGGGCAGGTCTACCACCAGGTCACGCCGGCCAGCACGGGCGGTGACCCGTGGGTCTTCGACAAGCCCTTCTTCATCATCCTCAACGTCGCGGTCGGAGGTGCCTGGCCCGGCTACCCCGACGGCAGCACCCCGCTGCCGCAGCAGATGAAGGTCGACTACGTGCGCGTCTACCAGTAGGCGACGACCCGAGGAGGCGCGGTGCGAGGAGGTCTCGCACCGCGCCTCCTTCCGTCGCCATGGGGTCTCGGCGGCTCAGCGCGAGCCGGGGCGCCGCCGCCACCGGGTGCGGCGCCGGCGGTGGGTGTCGTGCCCGTGTCGACGCGGACGGTCAGCGCCAGTGCGTAGCCCGACGTCGCGTCGCCCGTCACCGTCGGCAGCTGGAGTGCCCCGCTGTCGTCGCTGAAGACGTTGTCGTCGGCGAGGCTGACCCGCCCGAGGTTGGCCGTCGAACCGTCGTAGTCCGAGAGCGCGTAGACGGTCCGGCACGCGTCCGCGGGCAGGGCGAGCTGGGACGTCGCGATCGCGTTCGTCGAATCGGTGATCGACCCCACGTCGGGGTAGACCTCGAAGTGGACGTGCGGCCATCGCCCCGAGTAGCAGGCCGGGAAGACCGACGAGAAGGTCACGGTGCCGGAGGCGTCGGCGACCTGCACGCCGCGCAGGTAGGTCTCGCCCGTGATGCCGTCCGAGTACATCGAGTACCCGCCGGCCGCGTCGCAGTGCCAGACGTAGACGGCGACGTCGGCGAACGGCACGTCGCCGTTCGCCATGTCGAGCACCGTCATGCTCAGCGTGATCGGCACCCCCGCCGCGGTGGTGCCACCGTCGAGGCTCGACCGGATGTCGCTGCGCACGATGCCCGACCGCTCGAGCACGTCGGCTCCGTTCGAGCCGTCGCCAGGGTAGGGCCCGGCGGTCTCGTCGGGGATCTCGCCCGCCGGCAGCGTGGTGGCCGCGCCCGCGGAGGCGCTCGGGCTCGGCGACGCCGTGGCGGTCGAGGAGGCGCCGGTCCCGCCCGCCCCCGTGGCCGACGTGCAGGCGGCGAGCACGACGCTGCCCGCCCCGAGCCCGATCAGGCCCAGCACGCTGCGGCGCGAGACGAGCGTCCGCAGGTCGAAGGCGACGCCCTGGTCGACGACCTCGTCGTCGACGCGGTCGAGCAGTCGGCCCTCGTAGGCAGGGCCCTCGGGCGTGCGGTCGGGTTCGGGGATGCGGGTCGGGCGGGGGTCGCTCATGGTCACGCTCTCGGCTCGGGGCTGGTCGCCTCGGATGGGATCACCGTCATCCTGGAGCCCGTCCCGATGCGCCGGCCCTGCGCCTCCGATGAAGCGCCCATGAAGGAGGCGCGGTGCGAAGGGGGCTCGCACCGCGCCTCCTTGCGTCGGCCGCACCTGCGGCCCGCCCGGGCACGAGAGAGGGGCACGGCCGCGGAAGAGTCCGTAGCCGTGCCCCAGATGCCGATGTTGTCGCATGAGCTTCACGGGCAGGGATGCAAGCAACACCGGCCAATGAAGACGCAAGAAAACGCCTTCGACCCGTGTGACAGTACGCGTCCGTCGGCGATCGTGTTCCCAGCTCGACGCGGGTCAGGCCGAGTTCTTGCCGCCGGCCGAACGGGACATGCCGCCCGCCTCGCCTCGAGGGGCCTCGTGTCGGCGTTCCGCCTCGGCCTGGGCACGGACCCCGGCCCCGGGGTCGGTGGCGTCGAGGCGGGCGGCGATCGCCCGGTCACGTCGTCCGCGCCGGACGACGCCGACGGCGGCCACGACGCCGACGGCGACGATCAGGCCGACGACGACGACGGTGCTGACCTCCACGACGCTCACGGCGTCGGCACCCCGGACGAGACGACGACGATCACGGCGATGATGGAGCCGAGAACGGTCAGCCCGAGGTAGAGCCAGAGCGGAGCGGCGCTGCCACCGACCCGGCGGCGCACGACGACGCTGCGGCCGATCAGGTAGACGAGCGGGCCGAGCAGGGCCCACGCCCAGGAGAAGGGTCGCTCCAGTCCGCGGGAGCGCAGCGTACGGTGGTCGAGCCAGGCGAGCAACACGATGCCGATCCAGAGCACGAACGAGGCGATCTGCACGACGCCCAGGTCACCGGCGTCGACGCCCGTCCGGCCCGGGACGGCCAGTTCGAGGGCGCGCCGCATGGTCACCACCACGAGGCCCATCGCGATGATCGGCGAGAGGGCGATCGCGGTGACGAACGGCGTCGCCGTGAGGGCGATCCGTGGTTCGACCGAGGTCGCCCCCGCGCCGGTGTCGCCCTGGCCGAGGCCTCGGTGGTCGGTCACGATGTCCCCCTCGTTCCCGGAGGGGAGTGCCCCGTCCGTCGTCCGTCCGGACGTCTGCGTGCCGGACCTGCTCTCGACCCTACGACACCGACCGGTACGACCGACTCCCGCTGTGGACGGAGTGGGGGCCACCGGGGGATAACCCCCGCGCGGGTCCGTGGGTGCACGTGATGTTCCGGTACCGGGCCCCGCGGCGAGGATCGTAGACATGAACGACACGACCTCCGCGACCATCGCGACCCGCGCCTCCTCGTCCCCCACCACCCTCCGCCGCGGCGCCCTCGCGGCCGGTCTCGGCGTCGCCGCGCTCGCCGTCGTCACGCTCACGGGGTGCTCGGGGACCGTCGACGCGGCGAAGAGCGCACTTGGCGCGGAGCAGGTGCAGCAGCGCCACTTCGACACCGCCGCCGACGCCCCGAGCACGGCCGACTCGACCGACGTCGCCTGGTTCCTGCCGGCCTGGGTGCCGAGCGACGCCCGCGACGTCGACGTGCGCCTCGACACGCAGGAGCCCGGCTACGAACTCTCGTTCACCTCCGAGACCGGCCCCGACCTCGCCGCCTGCACCCCCGTCGACGGCGACCTCGGCGGCCCGGCCCTCGACCCCGCGACGCTGCCCGAGCCGTTGCCGACCTCGGGTCTCGTCAGCTGTGGCGACGGCCGCGTCGTCGCCGAGGTCGACGGGCGTTGGGCCAGCTGGACCACCGTCGACGCGGTGCCCGGCGACGACGTCAACTCGACGCTGCGCCACTGACCTCACCACCGACCACGACCCGCACAGGAAGATCACGATGACCCCCACTCCCCAGCCCCAGCCCGTCCCGTCTCCCCGTACGGACGACCCGACCCGAGGAGGCGCGGTCCCCGTCGCCCGCGTCCGGAACGTCACGAAGTCCTTCGGCCAGGGCGACGGCCGCGTCGACGCGCTGCGCGACGTCTCGCTCGACCTGCCGGCCGGCCGGTTCACGGCCGTCATGGGCCCGAGCGGCTCGGGCAAGTCGACCCTGATGCACATCACCGCCGGTCTCGACTCGGCCACCTCGGGCCGGGTGCTGCTCGGCGACACCGACATCACGGGCCTCGACGACACCGAGCTGACGCTGCTGCGTCGTCGCCGCATCGGCTTCGTCTTCCAGGCGTTCAACCTCGTGCCCACCCTCGACGTGTCGGCCAACATCGAGTTGCCGTTCCGTCTCGACGGGCGTCGGGCCACGGCCGACGAGCGCGCCTGGATCGACTGGCTCGTCGCCACGCTCGGCCTCGGTGCCCGGCTGACGCACCGGCCCCACCAGCTGTCGGGCGGGCAGCAGCAGCGCGTCGCGATCGCCCGGGCCCTGGCGACCCGGCCCGACCTGATCTTCGCCGACGAGCCCACCGGCAACCTCGACTCGAAGGCCGGCCGCGACGTGCTCGACGTGCTGCGCACCGCGTCGACGGACCACGGCCAGAGCATCGCGATGGTCACCCACGACCCGGTCGCGGCGAGCTACGCCGACCGCGTGGTGTTCCTCGCCGACGGTCGCATCGTGCACGAGATCGACCGCAGCAGTGCGGCCGAGATCTCGGGCGTCATGCTCGACCTGGAGCGTGTCGCGTGAGCGCCCGCGACCAGCTGCTCGAGCACCGTCCGAGCATCCTCGTGGCCGCTCTCGGCACGACCTTCGGCGTCGGCCTGCTCGGCGTCACCCACGTGCTCGAGCAGATCGTCGCCTCGGACGCCGCGGTCGCCGCGAGCGGCACGGTCTCGACGATGCTCGGCTTCGTCGCGGCGGTCTTCGTCGGCCTCGCGCTCTACGTCGGGGCGATCGTCACGGCCAACACCTTCGCCACCGTGGTCGCCGGCCGGACGCCGACGATCGCCCTGATGCGCCTGCTCGGCTCGTCCGCACGGGACCAGCGTCGGGCCGTCGCCCGCGAGGGTCTCGTGGTCGGCGTCGCCGGGGCCGTGCTCGGGACGCTCGTGGGGCTCGCCCTCGTCGTCGTCGCCGTGCGGGTGCTCGTCGGTCGCGGACAGTTGCCCGACCTCGCGTACTCCTACTTCTCGGTGGGCGGTCTCGTCCCGGCGGTGGCCGTGGTGGCGACCACGGTCGCCGCGGCCTGGGTCGGCTCGCGTCGCGTGCTGCAGGTGACGCCGCTGCAGGCGACCGACGCCGCGCAGGACGCCCCCGTCGAGGGCCGGAGCCGTCGCATCGTGCGGACGGTCGTCGCCGCCCTCCTCGTCGTCGGCGGTGGTCTGCTGCTCGTCGTCGGGGTCGTGGTCGGGCTGGTCGACGCGATGGGCGTGCTGATCGCGTTCTTCGGTGGCGTGCTGTCGTTCACCGGGGTCGTCGTCGGAGCCCACGCGCTGATGCCCGCCGTGCTGAGCGCCGTCGGCCGGACCTTCGGCACGAGCCAGGTGGCCCGCCTCGCCGCCGAGAACGCGGTGCGTCAGCCCGAGCGCAGCACGCGCGCCACGATCGGCATCGTGATCGGCGTGACCCTGGTCACGACCCTGTCGGTCGCGCTCGAGACGCTGCGCAGCTTCATCTACTCGATCGAACAGGACCCGTCGTACGCCGCCGAGCTCGACCAGGTGTTCACCACGACGCTGCTGATCGTCGCCGCCCTCGTCGGCTTCTCGGCCGTGATCGCCGCCGTCGGCATGGTCAACGACATGTCGCTGAGCGTCCTGCAACGGAGGCGCGAGCTGGGTCTGCTGCGCGCGATCGGCTCGACCGCGGATCAGGTGCGCCGCATGATCCTGCTCGAGGCGACGCAGATGGCGCTGACGGCGATCGTCGTCGGGGTCGTCCTCGGCGTCGTCTACGGCTGGGCCGGAGCCCAGGCGCTGCTCGGTTCGGCGAACCAGGGCCTGCTGATCGCGCCGACGCTGCCCGTCCCGTTGCTGCTCGGCCTGGCCGTGACGGCCGCCGTGCTGGCCGGGGTCGCCGCCCTCGTCCCGGCCCGCCGTGCCACGTCGGTCACCCCGGTCGAGGCGCTCGCCGCGCGTTGACCGGTGCGGCGGCGCCCGGTGCGCCGCTCGCCGGCGGCCCGATGAACCCCGTTCACGACGATGAACCCCGAAAGATCGGGGTTCATCGTCGCAAACGGGGTTCATCGGCTGACCAGGGGCATCCGCCGGTCCACCGCCGACGAGCGGCCCCGGTCAGGCGTCCGTGGCGGGAGGCGCCGGACGGGGATGCCGGATCGTCGCCACCGTGCCGATGACGCAGACCACCGCCAGGGCGGTCAGTCCGACCAGGAGCAGGGCGCTGACGACGGACGTGCCTCCGTCCTGCACCACCCCGACCAGAGCCTGGACCGCGCAGACGAGCCAGAATACCGCTCCGATGCCCCAGCCGACGGAGGACCCTCGAAACGTCGGCCGTTGCAGTCGGAGCCGACCTCTCGGCTGTTCCGCGTCCTCGTCCATGCTCGCTCCCTCGACGTCATCGGCACTTTCACCGTACGTCGAGTGCCGCGATCATTCAAGGAGGTGCGGCGACGGTCGAGCGTGGCGTCACGGTCTGGTGCGACGACCAGGTCTGGCCGGGGGGTAACCGCTCCTGCGCCTCCTACTCGTTCTCGTCCCGCGCCTTCGAGAAGAGCTCCTTCGTGCGGAGCAGCCTCAGGGAGGTGACGAGGACGAGCCCGCCGAGGATGTTGAAGAGCAACGTGTAGCCGAACCACCCCGCCCACTGGGCGTAGCTGACGTCGCTGCCCGCCTGGATGGCCCCGAAGATGAGGAGCGAGTCGAGGATCGAGTGGAACAGCTGCAGACCGGCCAGGAGGAACGCCCCGGCGACGGCAGCCGCGATCTTCGCGGGCTCGGAGGTGGTTCCGTGCTGCATGCGGGTCATCAGCGTGATCGTGCTGCCACCCAGGACGGCCAGGATCACGGTCTGCAGGGAGAACGGAGCGTCCACGAAGTGGTGAGCCGACTCGTCGAGGGTCGTGTGCCATTCGGGGAAGGCCTGGACGACGAGCCACATGAAGATCCACCCGCCGGCGAGGTTGGCGACCAACGTGGCGCCCCAGAGCTTGAGGAGTTGCAGGAACGTGCCCTCCTTCGCCGCGAGTGCGGCGATCGGCAGGAGGAAGTTCTCGGTGAAGAGCTCCGAGTGCGCCAGGAGCAGGGCGAGGAACCCGATGCTGAACGCCAGGCCCGCGAGCAGGTGGCTGCCCGTCTCGGTCAGCACGGCGAGCATCGCCATGATCCCCAGGCCGACCTCGAGTCCTCCGAAGAAGCCCGTGATGAGCGTGGTGCGGAGCGTGCGGTGCAGGCGTTCGGCGCCTTCTTCCACCGTCGCGTCGAACGATTCGTCGAGTTCGTCCTCGAGGGGTTCGTCCGACTCGCCCAGTTCTCGCCGACGTCGTTCGCTCATCGCTCGTTCCTTTCGCGGGAACGAGTCTCGTCCTCGGGATGAACAGTAGAGACGAAGCGGACTCCGTGTGACGCCGCTCCTGGATCACCCGGGGTCAGGAGGCGCGGGCGGCCAGGCTCTCGAGGAGATCCCTCGTGCCCGGCGTCGTGCTCGGGGACGTCGACGCTGCCGCAACGCCCACCGCGCCCGCTGGTATCAAAGCGTTCGCCTTAAGTCCAGATCTGTCGTGCATCCCGGGCGCAGGCGCAGGCTGGGCATGTCTTGAGGGTGGTTCAGGTCCTCAAGGCGTGCGCTGGCACCGGTCGGGTCCGGTGCGAGCTGCCGGCGACAGGGTCCCGTTCGGGTCGGGACCCTGTCGCCCTTCCTCGTCGGCGGTCTAGTGTCAGGTCTCGAGGAGAGCCGAGCGGACGCATCACCGATGTGGTCTCGTCACCACGTGTGGCGTCGCGAAGACGGCCGGCGCAGTGCGCAGTGAGATCCGCACACCACCACAGCCCAGACCCTGCTGTCAGCACCGTCGGGCGTTCTCCGTCTCGGAGCAGCCATGGGATACATCGTCTACGACGGCGACGTCCTCGAGTTCAAGGTCGAGGACCGTCTCCTCGCCCACCTCCAGATCGTCATCGTGAACAAGTTCCGCCAGAACGAGTCGTTCATGTTCTCGTGGAAGGAACCGATCGAGACCGGCGACGGCCGGTCGACCGTCTGGCTCTCGCCCCAGATCAGCCTCCGGTTCAAGTTCGCCGGCAGCCGCACGGTCGAGATCAACCCCACCTGGCTCGCAGCGCTCTACGCCAGTGCGTCGTCGGGCCGGGGCCTCTACCCCGAAGCAGAGCCCGATCACGACCCGGCGACCCACCTGCCCGGCGTGACCGGCACGCACGTCGACTGGGCCACCGACCGTCCCGAGCCGTCGAGGACGAGGGCGGCGAGACCGCCGAGTCGCGCCTAGCCCGCGGGGCGCCACGTCTGGCCTAGCCCGCGGGGCTCCACGTCTGGAGGGTGCGCAGGGACCGGCGCGACGCCGGTCACCAGGCGGTCGGGTCTCCGAGGTCCACGGGGGCAGGCTACGCCTCGATCGGAGCGCTGGCGACCGCCTACCGCGCACGCTATGGTCCGGGCATGACACAACGTGCCGGCCCGGTCTCCCGCCTCGTCCTGGGTGGCGGTCTGGCGGCGTCCGTCGTGGGCGTCGTCGTGCTCGTCGTCGCGTCGGCGAGGCCCGTGTCCTTCGGATGGTTCGCGTACGCCCCCGTGTCGGACACGACCTTCACCGCTGACGGCGTGCACGTGTTCTCGACCGCGACTCTCGTGGGCGCGGTCGTCCTCGTCGTCGGCCTGCTCGGCCTGGCGGCAGGGCTCGGCTACCGACGAGGTGCGCGCCGCCGAGGCTGACGCGGCGTCGTGAGGGTCGCTCGTCGGGCGGAACGCTGCTAGCTTCCCGGCATGACCTGGCCCGCCGTCCACATCTCACGTGCGTTCGACCACGACGTCACCGCCGTCTCGAGCGTCGCCGGCGACCCGGAGAACCTGCCCGCGTGGGCGGCCGGTCTGAGCGCCGGCATCCGTCACGACGAGGGGCGGTGGTTCACGGACTCACCCATGGGGGTCGTCGAGGTCGCGTTCACCGGGCCGGTGGAGCTCGGCATCCTCGACCACGACGTGACCCTGCCGGACGGGACGGTCGTGAGCAACCCCTTCCGCGTCGTGGCCAACGACCAGGGGAGCGAGGCCGTCTTCACCCTCTTCCGCCGGGACGGGATGTCGGAAGCGGACGTCGAGTCCGATGTCCGTCTCGTGCGTGGTGACCTCGACCGGCTGGCGACGCTGCTCGACGAGCGTCTCCCGCGCTCCCGGTAGGGGAACGGCCGACGGGCGCACGGCTCGGAGGTCGTCCCGCGACGAGCAGGAGCTCGCGTCAGGCGTGCCAGCCCCGGCGCTGTGCGCGGACGGCCAGCACGACGCCGACCACGGGGAACACGAGGTAGGCGACCAGGACGACGAGGTGGGTGCCGCCGAGACCCGCCGAGGCCATCACCGTCGAGGCCGCGAGGGCGAGGAGGACCACACCCACGGTGGCGAGCCACGAGGCCGCCTTCTCCCGTCGGCTCCAGGCTCTTGCCTGGCTGACGAAGAGGAGGCCGGCGATCGCACCGACGACCGGCACCAGGAACGAGCCGACGATCAGGACGACGACCGCGACGATCGAGAACGTCCGACCGGGAGGAGGCGCGTCCGGGCTGGTGGGAGGAGCCTCGCCGACGGTCTCGGCGCGCGCCCCGGCGGCGATGAAGGCCGGGTCGCCGAGCTGCCGGATGCGCGCGGCCGCGGCCTCGGCGTCGAGACCCTGGAGCTCCTCCCGGATGCCGGTGACGATGTCCCGGTGCAGGTCTGCCGGGAGTTGGTCGAGCTCGGTGTCGAGCTGCGCGAGGTAGGCGGTGGTGATCTCGGGTGTGGTGTCAGTCACGGGTGTCTTCTCCGATGAGTCGGTGTACCGAGGCGGTGAACGGAGCCCACTGGAGGCGGAAGGCACCGAGCTGGTCGCGCCCGAGGGGTGTGAGCCGGTAGTACTTGCGGACGGGCCCCGTCGCGGACGGCTGGTCGAAGGCGGTCGCCAGGCCTTGGGCCCGGAGGCGACCGAGGATGGGGTAGAGCGTCCCGATGCTCGCGACGAGCCCCGCCTCGACGAGCTGCTCGGAGAGCTGCCAGCCGTACATGGGCTCACGGTCGAGCAGTCCGAGGATGCAGTACTCGACGACCCCCTTGCGCAGTTGCGCCCCCACGTCTGCTGTCATGCGTCACAAGCTACCTTGCGGTGCAAGACAGGTCAAGGGCTCGCGGGACCGCTCAGGGCGTGGGCGTCTCGGCCACCGCCAGGTGGAGGGCCAGTTCCATGCAGCGCAGGCGGGCGGGGGAGAAGTCGTAGGGCATGCTCCGGATGACGTCCGCCGCGCTCCTGGCGCGGGAGCCCGCCGCCGTCTCGGGCGCCGGCGCCGCCTCGGCACCCTCGGTGGGGTGTCGATCGTCCCAGGCGTCGAAGATCGCGTCGTCCTCGTCCCGCTGGCCCGACTCCTCGACCAGGCCCAGCAGCCTGATGTCGAAGGCGTGCCGTTCGGCCGCCACCCGTGCCACCCGGGGGTCGTCGACGGCGACCGAGTCGTCGAGCGCCTCCTCGGCGGCGTCGACGCGGTCGGACTCGGCACGCAGCTCGGGGTGCAGGGCCAGCACGAGGAATCGGCTCGCCTGGAGGACGGCACCCAGCGGGCCGAAGATGCGCTCGGTGACCAGCAGCGTGTCGAGGTCGTCCTGCCGCAGCGAGCCCTCGGGCGCGGCCTCGAGCCGGGTGGAGACGATCTCGTCGAGAAGCCCCAGGCGGCTGCCGAGCATCCGCATGCGCCGGACCGACTCCCTCTTCCGGCGTAGCTCGTCCTCCTGCGCGGCGAGGGTGTCCTCCAGTCGGGCGAGGACGCCGGCGACCTCGTCCGTGGTCTCGGTCACGCCGGTGTCCGCGCCCGGCGCGGCCCCGGTGAAGGCGTCACGGATGTCGTCGAGGGCGATCCCGGCGTCGGCCATCCGGCGGATCCACAGCAGCCGGATGATCTCCGCGTAGCCGTACCGCCGTCGGCCGTCGGTGCCCCGCTCGCGCTCGGGGAGCAGGCCCATCTGGTGGTAGTGGCGGATCGCCCGGGGAGTCACGCCGACGAACGCCGCGGCGTCGCCGATCAGGACCTGACGGGGCGGAACCGGGATGGCATGCATGACGGGCCTTTCGACGCGGGACGACACGGGACGTGCTTCGAGCAGACCACATGACGCTGCGGCACCTGCAACCCGGGCGGTCCCGGAATGCCCGCCGACGGAGGCGCGGGGTCAGTCCCCGGCGCGATGGTCGTCGCGACGGAGGCCGACGATGCCGACGACGATCGCCGCGATGCCCACGGGGATGCCCAGGTAGGCCAACGTCCCCGCGCGACCGCCGTCCGGCACCGAACCGAACGCGCCGGACAGGGCGAGCGCCGAGAACAGGCAGGCGACGACTCCGAACCCGATGAGCGCCCATCCTTCGGTCGATCCGCCGCGCCTCATGAACATGCCCGTCTCCGTTCCGTCGCGGTGGACTCCTCGGCACGAGTCTGCCCGTCGACGTCCCCCCGGGGCCGACGTGTCACCCGGGGAACTCGTCGGCGAGCATCGCGAAGACGAGGGTGTCGGTCCATTCGCCCTTGCTCCAGAAGTCCTGCCGGTGGTGCGCCTCCTGCCGCATGCCGACCCGGGCCGCGAGTCGGGCGGAGGCCGTGTTGCGGCCGTCCATCTGCGCGGTCACGCGATGGACGTCGTCCCGGGCGAACGCGAGCCGCAGCGCGGCCGCGACCGCCTCGCCCGCGAAGCCCCGGCCTCCGTGGTCGGGATCGAGCGTCCATCCGACCTCGAGCGTGCGGGGTTCGGACTCGGTGCGCCACAGCGCCACCGTGCCGATGAGCCGGCCCTCCCGTTCGACGACGAGGGCGAGTGCTCCGACGGGCTCGGCGAGGTCCGTCCGAGCCAGGCGCCGATCGAGCTGTGCCCGTCCGGACTCGATCGTCCAGGGCTCCTCCAGGAGGTACCGCGAGACGTCCGGTCGTGAGTGGATCGCGAGGAGTCGCTCCAGATCGTCCTCGCGATGCAGGCGGAGGGTCAGCCGGGGGGTCGACGCCAGGGTGTCCGTGTCCATGGCGTCGATCCTCGTGCATCGCCCGGCCTCGGCGAGGATTCCTGCCGACCGTCCCCGGGCAACGTCGGACCGTCCCGGGCACGGCTGCTGCGAGCTCGGGGCGATCCGCCGTCTACATTGGGCCAGGCCCCCACGGAAGGAACCACCATGAGCATGGAAGGCGCGGCCTGGAGCTCGCTCTACAAGATCTCGTCCGCACGGGACGGCGGGCACGGCATCTCGCGCGCGTCCGTCCGGCGGATACTGACGTTCGCGGTGCCTTACCGGTCGAAGCTCGTCGTCTTCATCGCCCTCTCCGTGGTGGGTGCCGTGCTCGCGGTCGCGACGCCCGTGCTGGCCGGCCGGGTGGTCGACGTCATCGTCGCGCGGGGCGAACTCGCGTCCATCGTGCGGCTCGCCGTCCTCATCGCCGTCGTGGCGCTGGCCGACGCCGGCGTCTCGCTCGTGACGCGCTGGTTCTCGGCCCGGATCGGCGAGGGCGTGATCCTCGACCTCCGCACCGCCGTCTTCGACCACGTGCAGAAGATGCCGATCGCGTTCTTCACCCGCACCCGGACGGGCGCCCTCGTGAGCCGCCTCAACAACGACGTGATCGGCGCCCAACAGGCCTTCAGCGGCACCCTGTCGGGCGTCGTCACGAACGTCGTGGCCCTGGTCCTCACGCTGATCGTGATGCTCAGCACGTCCTGGCTCGTGACGGTCCTCGCCGTTGTCATGCTGCCGATCTTCCTGGTCCCCGCGCGGCGCATGGGCAGCCGCCTGGCCGCGCTGCGCCGCGAGGCCGCCGACCACAACTCCGCGATGAGCACGCAGATGACCGAGCGCTTCTCCGCGCCCGGGGCCACCCTCGTCAAGTTGTTCGGCCGTCCCGACGAGGAGGCGGAGGAGTTCCGCGTCCGTGCCGCCCGGGTCCGCGACATCGGGGTCCGCACCGCGCTGCTGCAGTTCGTCTTCGTCACCGCCCTGACGCTCGTCTCCGCCCTCGCCCTCGCGCTCGTGTACGGACTGGGCGGCGCCCTCGCGCTCGCCGGCCAGCTCGACACCGGCGAGGTCGTCACCCTGGCCCTCCTCCTCACGCGCCTGTACGTGCCGCTGACCGGCCTCGCGAACGCGCGGGTCGAGATCATGAGCGCGGTGGTGAGCTTCGAGCGCGTCTTCGAGGTGCTGGACCTCGAACCGCTGATCCAGGAGAAGCCCACCGCCGCCTCCGTCCCCGAGGGCCCGGTGAGCGTGGAGTTCGACGACGTCCGCTTCGCGTACCCGTCCGCCGACAAGGTGTCCCTCGCCTCCCTCGAGGAGGTCTCCACCCTCGACACCCGCGGTGGCGAGGAGGTGCTGCACGGCGTGTCCTTCCGGATCGAGCCCGGCCAGACCGTCGCGCTCGTGGGCACGTCGGGTGCCGGGAAATCCACGATCGCGCAGCTGATGTCGCGTCTGTACGACGTCGACGGCGGCGCCGTGCGCCTCGCGGGGACGGACGTCCGCGACGTGACCTTCGCCTCGATGCGCCACACGCTGGGCATGGTGACCCAGGACGGCCACCTGTTCCACGAGACGATCCTCAGCAACCTGCGCCTCGCGAGGCCGGACGCGACCGACGACGAGGTGTGGGACGCCGTCCGCCGCGCGCGGCTCGAGCCCCTCATCCGGTCGCTGCCGGACCAGCTCGACACGATGGTGGGGGAGCGCGGCTACCGGCTGTCGGGAGGCGAGCGTCAGCGCATGACCATCGCGCGCCTCCTGCTGGCGCAGCCCCGCGTCGTCATCCTCGACGAGGCGACCGCGGCTCTCGACTCGACGTCCGAGGCCGCCGTGCAGGCGGCCCTCAGCGAGGCGCTCGAGGGGCGGACCGCGCTGGTCATCGCGCACCGCCTGTCCACCATCCGCAGCGCGGACCAGATCCTCGTGGTCGAGGACGGCTCGATCGTGGAGCGCGGCACCCACGAGGAGTTGCTGGCCGCGGCCGGCCGCTACGAAGAACTGCACCGCACGCAGTTCGCCGTGCAGAAGGACGTCGCCGCGGACGAGCAGGCGCCGAGCGCGCCGTAGCCCTATTCCGCGGGCGGCCCGTCGACGGGCGTGGTCCGGCGTCGCCGCAGCACGAGGGCGGTGCCCGCCGCGAGCAGCCCGGCGGCGAGCGCGCCGACCCCGGCGACCTGACCGCCCGTGAAGGCGAGGGCTCCGTCGGCGGAGGGCCGGGCCGTGGCCGAGGGGCGCGGCGTCGAGCCCGTCCCGGCCCCGGCCCCGTCCGTGGGTGCGGGGGAGGGTGCCGTGCCGGGGTCGGTCGGCAGCGCGGTCGGGTCGTCCGTCGGCGGAGCCGGGTCGACCTCGGCGCCGGGCACCGACCAGGTCCCCGCGGCGAAGGTCACGGGCAGCGTCGCCGCGACGACGACCGTCGACGGGATGCCGGACTCGACGACGAGGCACTCCAGCGAGAGCGTGGCTCCGCCCTCCTCGACGCCGGCGGCGACCACCTCCTCGAACGAGATGGCCATCGGCACCTCGACCGGCTGCCCCGCGGTCACCGCGACGCTCGGGGACGTGACGACGGTCGCGCCTCCCGACGTCACCGAGAGCCGGGCGGCGTCGTCCGCGTCGGCCGGGCAGCCCGCGGCGAGCAGCGCCGAGGCGAACGAGGGATCGGCGCGTGCGTCGCCCGACACGATCGCGGTCCCCGCGGCGTCGCGCAGCACGAGCGGCGCGGGGTCGGCGGGTGCGGGCGCCGGGGCGGCGACGGCGACACCGGGGCCGGCCAGGCTGGCGACCGCGCCGGCGGCGAGGGCCGCCGTGACGAGCAGGCCCCGTCCGGAGGCGCGCGAGGGGAGACGACGGACGGCGGGGGCGGAGGGGAGCATCGGGACCTTCGGTGGGTGCGTGGACTGCGCGGCGGGGAGCGCGCGGCGACGCCAGGACTGTCGCGCACCCGGGGGAACGGTTCGTGAACGCCCGGTGTCGTCCGCGTCCCCGACCGTTGGCCTGCGGTTCAGGCCCGCTGCCTACGGTCGGGACGCCCGCCCGACGAAAGTGAAGCCATGTCCCTCGACCCCCGCCCCGAGCAGTCCGCGCCGACCGGATCGGGCCTCTCGCGCCGGACCTTCCTCGGGGCCTCCGTCGCCGCGACGGTCGCCGTGGGGACGACGGCCCAGGGGCTGCGGGGAGCGGACCCCGCGCAGGCGGCGCCGCTGCCGTCGGCGCCCGCCGTCGTCGATCCGGTCGCCCTCTCGTGGCTGGTCTTCGACCACCACGTGCACTCGGTCTACTCGCACGACGCGAAGTACCCCATGACGACGATCCTCGACCAGGCGCAGAGGTTCGGGGTCGACGCCATCGCCTTCACCGAGCACAGCAACAAGGGCCACGCCAACGTCGGCGGGGTGTTCAACGCCGCCCGCGAGATCGAGACCGCGCGGGCTGCCCGGCCCGACCTGCTCGTGCTGCAGGGGCTCGAGTGGTACATCCCCGGCGCCGAGCACGCCACCGTGCTCGTCGCACCCGGTCCCGCCACGACCCGTGTGCTGCGCCGCTTCGAGCTCGACCACGACGGCAAGCTGAACGGCTGGGAGAAGCCGCGCCCCGGCACCGACGACGCCGCCGAGTGGCTCGTGCACGCCACCGACGCGATCGCCTGGCTCGGCGCCCAGAAGAGCGCTGGCGTCGTCGACGACGTGATCGTCCTGGCGAACCACCCGAGCCGCCTCGGCATCGACTCGCCCGGCGAGCTGCGGGCCTGGCAGGACGCCGACCCCGAGGTGTTCGTCGGCATGGAGGGCGCCCCCGGTGCCCAGGCGGGTGCCGTCGCCGCGAACGCGTCGGCGCGCTCGCGGCGGGGCGAGTACGAGAACGCCCCCAGCGAGTTCTCGTTCGCCGGCTACCCCGCCGAGGCCTACCTGACCCACGGCGGCTTCGACTGGACGACGGCCGTCGTCGGCGGCGTGTGGGACTCGCTGCTCAGCGAGGGCCGGCGCTGGTGGATCACCTCGAACAGCGACCTCCACCTCAAGGAGTCCGACGCCACGCGCGTCGGCGACTTCCCGACCGGGCCCGGCTGGGAGTCCGGCGCGACGCTCGGCAACTTCGACCGTGCCGGCCGCCGCCCCGACCCGGTCGCGACGGCCACGCCCCAGAACGGCGCCGACTTCTGGCCGGGCGAGTTCAGCCGGAACCACGTCGGCGCCGTCGACCGGTCGTCCGCCGCGCTGCTCGACGCTATCCGCGCCGGTCGGCTCTGGGTCGACCACGGGCACCTGGTCGCCGGGCTGTCCGTCGTGCTCCGGGCCACCGGCGGGCAGGAGGCGCAGGCCACCCTGGGCGGGACCCTCACCGTCCCGCGCGGCACCGCCCTCGAGCTCGTGGTCGACGTCGTGCCCACGACGACGCCCACCTCACGGGGCACGATCCCGCGGCTCGCCCACCTGGACGTGATCCGTGGCCGCGTCACCGGACCCGCGGCCGACCGCGACGAGCAGCGCGCGCCCGCCACCCGGGTCGTCGAGCTGCTCGACGTCGCCGACCGGTCCGCCGCTCCGTTCCGCGTCGTCGTGCCGCTCGAGCCCGCCACCGAGGACGGCTACGTGCGCCTGCGCGGCAGCGACGGCCGGGTGCACGGCGTCGGCCCGCTCGGAGCCGACGTCGACCCGCGGGCACCCCAGCCGTTCCCGATGAGCCCGGCCGACCCGTGGGCCGACACCTGGCTGTACGCGAACCCGATCTTCGTCAGCGTGCGCTGAGCCGGCCGCGGCCCACTCCTGGGGGAACGTCGTCGCGACCGTCCCGCGTCACGCCGCGGGCTGGCACCGCGGGCACCACCAGGCCCGCCGCGTGCGGCCGTCCGGCGTGGGAGGGTCGTCGCGCGCCTCGACGCGGGTGCCGCAGCGCAGGCACGGGCGTCCGGCCCGGCCGACGACCCAGTGCGTCTCGCCCCGGCGCGTCCGGCCCGTCGTGACCTGGTAGGCGCCGGGCGTCGAGACCGAGAAGCGCAGGGCGCGGGCGGCCACGTCGACGAGCTTCACCAGGTCGACCTCGGCGATCGGGGAGGCCGGGTGCACGCCACGCAGGTACCCCACCTCGTTGACCCAGAGGTTGCCGAGGCCGGCCATCGGACGTTGGTCGAGCAGCGCGGCACGGACCGTGACGTCGGGGAGAGCGGCCAGGCGACGTCGCGCCTCCTCGGGGTCCCAGTCGGGGCGCAGCGGGTCGGGGCCCAGGTGGCCGACCAGCGTGTGCTCGTCCCGGGTCGGCACCAGGTCGACGACCGGCAGGTCGACGCCCCAGAGGGTGTGGCCGTCGTCGAGCCGGGCACGCACCCGCACCTGCCGCTGCAGCCGGGACGGCAGGACGCGGCCGGGGCGCGTGAGCGTCCACGACCCCTGCATGCGCAGGTGCGTGTGCAGGGTGGTGGCGTCGTCGAAGCGGGTCAGGAGGTGCTTGCCGTGGGTGTCGACCTCGACGACGCGCCGACCGGCGAGCGACTCGCCCGCCCGGCCGCCCGACCGCAGCTCGCCGTCGACGACGACCCGCCCGACGAGCGAGGGACGGAGGCGCGCGGCCAGCAGGTGGACGCTGTCACCCTCCGGCATGCCGCGATGCTACTCGGCGTGCCCCGCGCCGGTCACGCGGGAGTCGCACCGCCGACGCGTCGTCGAACCACCGTGTCCCGTGGTTCGACGACCCGACGGTGGTGCGACCCCGACGCGGGACACGCTGGCATCACCACGATCGGTCGTCTGCCTTAGCCTCGGCCCATGAGCTCACCCACCTCGTCCGGGCCGTCGACAGGAACGTCGTGTCCCGTCGCGGTGCTCCTCCCGGGTACCGGGTACGGGGTCAAGGCGCCGCTGCTCTATTGGCCTGCGTTGATGCTGCGGCAGCTCGGTTGGCGAGTCGAAACCGTCGAGTGGGATGCCCGAGATCTGACGGCCGACGACTCGCGGCCCGTCGTCGAGGAGCGGCTGCAGGATGCCGCGGAGGCCGTCGGCGGTCGCGTCGACCTCGTCCTCGCGAAGTCGTTCGGCACCCTCGCGTTGCCGTGGGCCGTCGGACACGGTGTCGCAGGGGTGTGGTTGACGCCGGTGCTCACCGAGCCCGTGGTCCTCGATGCGTTGACCCGCGCCTCCTCGTCACACCTCGCCGTGGGCGGAGGGGCCGACTCGATGTGGCAGCCGGCGCGGGGGCTCGAGACCCGTGCGGGCCTCGTCACGGTCGACGGCGCCGACCACGGCCTGCTCGTCGACGATTGGGCGACTTCGTTCGACTCGCACCGCGCCGTCCTCATGGCGATCGAGACCCACATCAAGGGGCTGGGCTGACGGTCTCACCCTGAGCGAGTCGGGCGATGATCGCACCGTGGGGCCTCGGCCCGGACGGCGGTCCCGTGCGGGTGTGGGTCTCGAGCACGTCGAACCCGGTGGCGCGCAGTTCGTCCGCGAGGAGGTCGGGTGCCCAGCGCCACGCGGTCGTGATCGCGTGGTCGAACGGTTCGACGGTCGACCCGGTCGACCCGGTGAAGAACCCGACGAGCAGCCCGCCGCCCGGCCGGAGCACGCGGGCGAACTCGCGGAGGGGGCGCCGGATGCTGCCCGGGTCGTGGTGGATCAGCGAGTACCAGGCGAGGACTCCGGCGAACTCGTCGGCGTCGGAGGGCAGGGCATCGATGCTGCCGAGGTCGAACGAGACGTCCGGGTGGGTGTGGCGCGCGTGCTCGACGAAGGCCGGGACCCGGTCGAGACCACGCACGTGGACGCCCCGCGCGGCGAGGTGCCCCGACCAGTGGCCCGGCCCGCAGCCCGCGTCGAGCACGGGGCCCTCTACCGTCGTCGCCCAGGACGTCACCAGGTGTTCGTCGGCGGGGTGCACCGCCGACATCGAGCCGAGGTGGTCGACGTACTCGCGGGCGCGCGCGGCGTAGCGCTCCCCGACGTCGGATGTCATGCCCCGCAGCCTACGAGTCGTGGCTCGGGGCCGGGGCCGGGGCCGGAGTCGAAGTCGGCGTCGGAGTCGGAGTCGGAGTCGCACCACCGTCGAGTCGTCGCACCACGCAACACGGTGGTGCGACGACGCGACGGTGGTGCGACCTCGACCTCGATGGCGGGGCGTCGCATCGACAGGGGCGGTGCGGCACCGCCGACTGGACGTCGCACCGCGCAAATCGGCGGTGCGACGCTCAGTTCGCGGTGCGACACGGGTGAGGAGGCGCGGCGAGAGCGGGCGAGGAGGCGCGGTGCAACCCGGGCGAGGAGGCGCGGCGCGGCGGGCGAGGAGGCGCGGCGAGAGCGGGCGAGGGGCGCGGTGCGACCGGGCGCACGAGTCCGGCACCGGCCGGCCCGGGTCAGGACGCGGATTCGCGGGCGGCGGCGTCGAGCGCGGCGGCGATGCTGTCGAGCTGGGGGAGGGCCTCGGCGATCGTCTCGTCCGTGCCCGTGGTCGAGAGGACGTACTGGTACGCCTCGCGCAGGGTGGTCGTGGTGTCCTCTCCCTGCGTGGTCAGGTGGAGGAAGAGGCTGCGGCGGTCGCCCGGGTGACGGCTGCGCGTGACCTGCCCCGACTTCTCGAGTCGGTCGACCACGGCCGTCGTCGCCCCCGTGCTCAGCAGCAGCTGTTGGGCGAGTGCTCCCGGGGTGAGCCCCGGGGCGTCGGCGACGGCGAGCAGGGCCGCCAGCTCGGTGTGGCCCATCCCGAAGACCTTCGCGGCGTGGAGCCGGTAGCGGCGGTGGGCCTCGTCCAGGGTCTGCAGCGTCGCGGCGAGGCGCCGGACGGACTCCGGGTGGTTCTCCGGAGTGGCGGGAAGGTCGGGGCTCACGACAGCAGGGTACCGAGCATCGCCCCCGGTGTCGGCACCGTTGCGCAGAACGGATGACCCAGTTCGGGGCGCGACGACCCGCTCGGGCGACCCGCTCAGGCGACCTGGTGCACGACGTAGCTCGCGACGAAGCCGAGCACCGTCACGAGTCCCGTGAGCGTCTGCGTCTTGCGGAAGGCCTCGGGGATCAGCGTGTCGCAGATCATCGCGAGGATCGCCCCGGCGGCGAACGCCATGACGAACGACTGTCCGCCCTCGGGCACCCCGCCGAGCAGGGCGTACCCGCCGAGCGCGGACAGGGCGCACACCACGGCGATGCCCGACCAGAGGCCGAAGACGTACCCGGCCGACCGGCCCGACGACTTGAGGTCGGCCGTGCTCGACATGCCCTCGGGGAAGTTCGAGATCACGACGGCCACCAGCACGGCGATGCTGAGGGACCCGCCGCCCGTCAGGCTGACGCCCTGCACGGCGGTCTCGGGGACGCCGTCGAGCAGGGCGCCGAGGGCGATGCCCAGGCCGGTGCCCGAGCCGGCCGACCCGCGACGGTGGTGCTTGCGCCGGAACCCGCCGTGCTCGAGAAGCTGGTCCAGGACGACGTAGACGACGGCGCCCGCCAGGAACCCGCCGAGGGTCGGGAGCAGCCCGCCGCTGCTCGTGGCCTCGTCGACGAGGTCGAACGAGAGCGCGGAGATCAGGACGCCGGCACCGAACGCCATGACCAGGGCGACCACCTCGCGGGGCACCCTGACGAACCACGACACCGCCGCCCCGACGACCAGGGAGAGGCCCGAGAGCAGGCCGGCGAGAGAGGCGAGGAGGAGCGGTGAGGGCACGAGGACGTGTCTAGTCCTTCCGTGCGCAGGAGGCGCGGTGCCGGTCCCGAGGACCGGACCCGCGGGGGATGGACGTATGCCCCGGGCGCCCGGACCGGTCAGCGAGTGCTGTATGGTCAGTACGTGCTGACCCTTTCGTCCCGCGTCGACGTGATGAACCGCCTGGGGCGGGCGATGGCCGACCCGACCCGCTCACGCATCCTGTTGACCCTGCTCGAGGGCCCCGGCTACCCCGGCGTCCTCGCGACGGAACTCGGCCTGACCAGGTCGAACGTGTCGAACCACCTCGCATGCCTCCGCGGGTGCGGCCTCGTCGTGGCCGCCCCCGAGGGGCGATCCACACGGTACGAGATCGCCGACGTCCACCTGACCCGAGCACTGACCGCCCTCGTCGAGGTGGTCCTCGCGGTCGACGACGGTCTGCCGTGTCCGGACGACTCGTGCGACGTGCCGCTCTGCTGCGGGGGCGGTGCATGACCTCCGCCGCACTGTCGCCCGCGCCCATCACCCCGGCCCGTCGCCTCCTGCTGCAACGGCGCATCCGTCTCGTCGTGGCGATCACGATCGGCTACAACGTCGTCGAGGCGATCGTCGCGATCGCCGCGGGCACGGTCGCGTCCTCGACCGCGTTGATCGGCTTCGGCCTCGACTCCGTCGTGGAGGTGCTCTCGGCCGCGGCGGTCGCCTGGCAGTTCGCGGCCCCCGACCCCGAGAGGCGCGAACGGCTCGCCCTCCGCGTGATCGCCGTCTCGTTCCTCGGTCTCGCCGCCTACGTCGGCGTGGACGCGGTCCTCGCCCTGACCGGCGCCCGCGAACCCGACCACTCCCCGGTCGGCATCGTGCTGGCCGCCGTCAGCCTGGCGGTCATGCCGTTCCTCAGCCTCGTCGAGCGACGAACCGGCATCGAACTCGGCTCGGCCTCCGCCGTCGCCGACTCCAAGCAGACCCTCATCTGCAGCTACCTCTCGGCCGCCGTCCTGCTCGGCCTGGTGCTCAACCTCGCCTTCGGATGGACCTGGGCGGACCCCGTCGCAGGACTCGTCATCGTCGTCTTCGCCGTCCGTGAGGGGGTCGAGGCCTGGCGCGGCGAGGCCTGCACGACACCCGTCTCGGCCCTCACGGGCGAACGCGAAGCCGAGGCCTGCGACTGCTGCTGAACGGCCGGCCCACCGGACGCGCAGGAGGCGCGGTGCCGGTCCCGAGGACTCGCACCGCGCCTCCTGCGGTCGCCGCTCAGTAGTCGATGCGGCCCCGGCGGTCGTGGAACTCGCCGGTCGGGCCGTCGGGCCCGAGCAGGGCGAGGGCGACGGTGGCGTCCGTGCCCTCGGTCACCGTCTGGTGGCCGCCGTGCCCGTTGAAGTCGGTGGCGGTGTAGCCGGGGTCGCTGACGTTCACGCGGAAGGTCGGCAGGTTCTTGGCGTACTGCACGGTCAGGGCGATCACGGCCGCCTTCGAGGACGCGTAGGGCACCGCGGCGACGGGGTACTCGTCGTTGCCCTCGGTGCTCAGCCAGCGCGGCCAGCCGACGCCCGACGCGACGTTGACGATCACGGGACGGTCGGAGCGGCGCAGCAGGGGCATCGCGGCCTGGGTGACGCGGACGAGCCCGACGACGTTCACGTCGAGCACCTCCTGCATCGTCTCGGGGGTGAGGTCGTCGACGCCGAACGACGACCCGAGGACGCCCGCGTTGTTGACGAGGACGTCGAGCTCGGGCAGGGAGGCGAGAGCCGCGTCGACGCCGGCCTGGTCGGTGACGTCGAGCTGCACGGCGTGGGCGCCCAGGGCCCGGACGGCGTCGCCCGAGTCGAGGTCGCGCATGCCGGCGTACACGGTGTGGCCCGCCTCGAGCAGGCGGCGGGCGGTCTCGAGTCCGAGGCTCTTGTTGGCCCCGGTGATGAGTGTGGTGGTCATGGGTCCATGCTGCGCCCGGCCCCGCCTCGGCACCCAGGCCCCGCACGACGGGAGGACTGCCGGTACCACCCTCGGGCGCGCGGGCCGGGGGAGGATGGCTGCATGAGCGAGTTCGCGGACGTGTTGCGGTCGTGGCGTGACCGGGTCGGCCCGGCCGACGTGGGGCTGCCCGCGGGGGCGGGGCGACGCACGACGGGTCTCCGCCGCGAAGAGCTGGCGGCGCTCGCCGGGGTGAGCGTCGACTACGTCGTCCGCCTCGAGCAGGGTCGGGCGACCAACCCGTCCCCGCAGATGCTCCGCGCCCTGGCGGTCGCCCTGCGCCTGAGCGACGACGAACGCGACCACCTCTACCGCTCGGCCGGCGCCGCGCCTCCGTCGGCCGGGATCGTCCCACGCCACGTGGGGCCCGGCGTGCAGCGCATCGTCGACCGGCTCGGGGACGTGCCGCTGGCCGTCTTCTCGGCGACCCACGACATCCTGCTCTGGAACCCCCTCTGGGCCGCGGTGAACGGCGACCCGTCGCGCCTGGTCGGGCTCGAGCGCAACCTCGTCTGGCGTCACTTCACGTCGGGCCACGAGGGCACCGAGTTCGACGCCCGGCACGAGGAGGACTTCGCGCGCGACCTCGCCGCCGACCTGCGGGCGGCGGTGGGGCGCTATCCGTCGGACCCCTCGCTCGGCCACCTCGTGTCGCGCCTGCTCGAGACGTCGCCCGAGTTCGCACGCCGCTGGGCCGAGGCCAAGGTCGCCGAGCACCGGGCCAGTCGCAAGACGGTGACGGGCACCCCGGTCGGCCCGATCGCGATCGACTGCGACGTGCTGACCGCGCCCGGCGACCTGAGGATCGTCGTCTACACGGTCGCGCCGGGGTCCGACGACGAGGCGCGACTCGACCTGCTGCGCGTCACCGGGCTGCAGTCGATGGCGGCGACCTCGGCCGGCTGAGGCCGTGCCCGCCCGGGTCAGCCCTCGCGGGCTGCCTCGCGGGCTGCGTCCCGGGCGGCGCGAGCCCGCGCGTTGATGGCCGTGACGACCTCGGTCTTGGCGTCGGCGTAGTCGTTCATGTCGTCCCAGCGGCGGTCGAGCAGGGCCCGCTTGACGCCGGCGTACAGCTCGCGGTCGGCGGCGTCGGTGCGCAGGTGGTCGCGCAGCAGCAGGTACCCGGCGATCGCGTCGGCACCCTGCTCGTAGACGTGCACGTGGACGCTGCGCTCCGGCGTCCGCACGAGTCGGTGCCCCGGCTCGCGCACCCGCAGCTCGTAGCCCGCGGCGAGCAACGGGCCGAGGTAGTCCTCTTCCGCGGTGATGTCGGGCACCGCGACCACGACGTCGACGATCGGCTTCGCCGCGAGGCCTGGCACCGACGTCGAGCCGATGTGCTCGACCTCGACGGCGATGCCCGACGGCGCCAGGGCCTCGACGATGCGGCGTCGGTGCTCGGCGAACGCGGCAGGCCAGCGCTCGTCGTACTCGTGCAACGAGACGTGGACGGCCTCGGCGCCGCCCACGATCTCGGTGGTCGTGACGTCGGGTCGGCGGGGGGTCCGCTTGGTGGGCATCAGGAGATCCTGCCAGACGACGGAACCGGTCGACGTCGTACTAGTATCTGCGCATGCACGTAGATAAGAAGGTTTGCGGACTCGACCCGGATTCCGAGTACGTCGAACTCGCCGTCGAGGTGTTCTCGATGCTCGCCGACGCGACCCGCATCCGCATCATCCTGGCGCTTCGGAACGCCGAAGAGCTGTCGGTGAACCACCTCGCCGACATCGTCGACAAGAGCCCGGCGGCGGTGTCGCAACACCTGGCCAAGCTTCGCCTCGCCCGCATGGTGCAGCCGCGCCGTGAGGGGACGACCGCCTTCTACCGTCTGACCGACGAGCACGCGTCCGCGCTCGTCAGCGACGCCGTGAGGCAGGCAGAGCACGTCGTCGGCAACGCACCGCACCACGCAGGGGGGCAGTGAGGTGGTCGGGTACGGGCACGACCACGACCGCGACCGCGACCGCGACCGCGAGCACGAGCACGAGCACGAGCACGAGCACGAGTACGGGCGCGGGCACGGGCACGGGCACGGGCACGAGCCCGGGTACGAGCACGGGCACCCGAACGGCCGGGTGAAGGCCTGGCTCTACGACCTGTTCGTCCCGCACACGCACGACTCCGCCGATTCCGTCGACGACGCCCTCGAGGCGTCGACGGCGGGTGTCCGGGCGGTCAAGATCAGCTTGTTCGTCCTGCTCGCGACGACGGTGGTGCAGGCCGTCCTCGTCGTGGCCACCGGGTCGGTCGCCCTGCTGGCCGACACGATCCACAACTTCGCCGACGCGCTGACAGCGGTGCCTCTCTGGATCGCGTTCGTCCTCGGCCGGCGGGTCGCCACCCGCCGTCACACCTTCGGCTTCGGACGCGCCGAGGACCTCGCCGGTCTGTTCATCGTCATCGTCGTGGCCCTCTCGGCCGTGGTCGCCGGGTGGGAGGCGATCGACCGTCTCGTCCACCCGCAGCCCGTCCAGGCGCCCTGGTTGCTCGTCCTGGCCGGCCTCGTCGGTTTCGCCGGCAACGAGGTGGTCGCGATCTACCGCATCCGAGTCGGTCGCCGGATCGGCTCGGCCGCCCTGGTGGCAGACGGGGTGCACGCTCGTCTCGACGGGTTCACATCGCTGTCGGTCGTGCTGGGCGCCGTCGGGGTGCTGCTCGGCTTCCCCCTCGCGGACCCGATCATCGGCCTGCTGATCGCCGTGTCGATCATGGTCCTGCTGTGGGGCACCATGAAGTCCGTCGGGGCCCGCCTGATGGACGCCGTCGACCCCGACCTGCTCGACCGGGCCGAGCACGCACTCGAACACACCGAGGGGGTCGTCGCCGTGCGCGACCTCCGCCTGCGGTGGATCGGCCACCGGCTGACGGGGTCGGCGACCGTCCAGGTCGACACGCACGACCTGGTCGACGCGTCGCGGATCGCCGACCAAGCGGGCCTGCGCGTCCGCGGTGCGCTCCCGAACCTCGACGCCTTCACGATCACCCCGGCGCCGGTCGCCGGGCTCGCCCCTCAGGACTGATCGAGCGGCAGCCCTGCCGCGACCCAGGCCGTGGTGCCGCCGATCACGTCGACGGCGGTGATCCCTCGAGCTGACAGGGCCTCGGCCGCCCGGGAGCTCCGTGCGCCGCTCTGGCAGATCAGGTAGACAGCGGTCTCGTGCGGCATCTCGTCGAGTCGATCCGCCAGTTGCGAGGGGTGGAGGTTGAGCGCCCCGGGGACGTGGCCCTCGGCGAAGCGGTCGGCGGCTCTCACATCGATCACCAGCGGTGTCGTGAGGGCGGCCAACCGGTCGACGGTGATCTGCTCCATCTCAGCCCTCGCTCGAATCCGACCAGACCGCCTTCGCGCCCGAATCGCCGATGCGCACCGTCGTGACGATGCCGCCGATCGCGGCGACGGCGACCGCCACGGTGAGCGCGACCCCGACGATCGTGCGCGTGCCCTTCTTCAGGGTGGGATGCGGTCGCTTGGCGTCCGGGGTCAGCACGTAGTGCTGCCACGCCCACTGCGCCACGGCGGCGACGAACACCGCGATCGCCCAAGGCAACAGCGTGTCGCCGAGCTGCGTGTGCGCCTCGAGCAGGGCGCTGTGCCCGACCCTCGCCTCGAGCGATTCGCCCGACGATGTCGCGAGTGGCACCGCGACGAGCGACAGGAGGGCGACGAGCGGTGTGATGACGCCCA